>MHBF01000140.1:14429-32820 GCA_001803225.1 Lentisphaerae bacterium GWF2_44_16
AGACTACAAAACTTTCCTGCCCTGTTCCGATTACCAGACTGTCAATATGCAAACCTACACCCATGCTTTCGGCATCGGCATTCCTCTGATAAGTATTTGCTGCAAGCAGCTATCCCAGTACACTATAAAAATAATGCCCGGTCAAACATTCCCGGCAACTGTTTTTCTGCGTTTCACTTCACTTGAGAACAACTTTGTTCACGCAAACCTCGAATATTATGATACCACAAACGTTGAAAATATAACCGTAGCCAAAAGCACAGTCCCGCTTCAGCTGGATTTCAGTACTCCTCTGGCATACATGCAGGAAAATTCCAATCCTATAGACGGAATATTCTACTTTTTGAATCCGTACGAGGCAAATAAAATAGAAGGGCTCTACTGCCTCACTCCTTTCAATCAGAATAAAATACCGGTGGTTTTCGTGCATGGGCTTCTGTCCAATCCCAATACATGGACACAAATGACAAACACGCTTATGGGAAATTCCACCATAAGAAAAAATTACCAGTTCTGGTTTTTCGCCTATGCCACGGGCAACCCGGTCATTTACTCAGCCTCCCTTCTCCGCGAAGCTCTGGTAAATGTCGAAAAACAGATTTCCCCCGAATTCAGAAAAGATGAATTCAGCAAGATGATCATAGTCGCTCACAGTATGGGCGGACTGCTCTCAAAAACTCTTATCCAGGACAGCGGCAGAAAACTGATCGACCACTCGACCAATGCGGCGACACCCGTCGATCTGAAAGAACTCACTCCGGAGCAGATAGAATTTCTGGAGAACATTCTGGTATTCAGTCATCAGGCTTATGTCAAGAGAATGGTTTTCCTCGCCACACCGCATCGCGGCTCTGATCTCGCCACGTGGATGATTATACGCTATTTCTCAAACTGGGTAACCGTCTCCGACCATCTCGTTGAAAAAGTAAACACCATTATGGTAAAATTGAAAATGCGGAAACCCGAAGACGTCCTTTATGTAAAAACCGGATTGGACAACCTTGATCCTGACTCAGATATACTCATCAGCATCAATAAACTTCCCTTTGCCAAAGTCCCCTATCATTCAATCATAGGCAATGAAGACTATCAGGAATGTCCCGGAGGTTCAGACGGAGTAGTGCCTTATTCCAGCGCTCACCTCAATTCATCAATCAGCGAACTGGTCGTAAAATCCGGTCACAGCGTACAGGAAGATGAAGCCGCCATCGAAGAAATTAAACGCATACTCCTGCTTCACCTAGCCGAAAACGGCATCCCGGATGGAGAAGTAACGAAAACCAAATACAAGTTTGATGAATAATGAAAAAGTTTTTCCCGTTCCTTTTTAAACTGATATTCATCTTGTTCTTTATCCTGCTAAGTCTCTGGAGTTTCGGCGCTATCTGGTATTCAAACCTGCCCGAAAAATGGATGCGTGTGACATCAGCGTTCCTGCTTCCCGTCCTTTTGCTCTGCCTGATAATCAGCCTCCGCAAAAGAAAAAAAATACGCTTCGCCGCAATCTCCCTTGTTTTCATCGCCATAATCACATGGTGGTCCCTGATACCGGCATCAAATAATCAGGACTGGCTTACACAATTCTCCGAAATGCCCCGGGCCGTCATCAACGGAAACAACGTCAGCATTGAAAACATCAGGAATTTCGAATACAAGACCGCCGGCAGTTTTATCCCGCATTACATCAACGGCATTTACAAACTTGACGAATTGAAAAACCTTGACATGGCGGTTTCCTATTGGGACGGGAACACAGCTATCGCGCATACCATGCTTTCTTTCGGCTTTTCAGACGGGCGCCATCTGGTTTTCTCCTGTGAAACAAGAATGAAAAAAAATCAGGTCCAGAGTGGCATTCCGGGACTTTTCAAACAATACAATATCCTCTATATCATCGGCACGGAGGATGACCTTTTCAAACTCCGTACAAACTACAGGAAAGAAGAATTATATCTATACCCCACAAACAGTACGCCTGAAGAATGCGTTAAAATATTCCTCAGCCTTCTAAACCGCTGTGACGAACTCTTCCTCAAACCGGAATTCTACAATACCCTGACGTTCAACTGCACAACGTCACTCATTCCCAGCATACGCCAGGTTACAGCGAGACATTGCGACATTCGTTTTTGCCTGAACGGATACTCCGACCGCATGGCATGGGAGTTCGGATGGCTCAAACACATGCCAGGAGAAAGCTTTCCCGATTACAAGAAAAAACATTTCGTAAACCAGTATGTTGACTTGGAAGACACTGGTTTGGATTATTCTCAAGCCATCCGTTCAGCATGGGCTGAATAAGGTTACTTCCATTGTCCGGCATCTCTGTCGGGTTCCTGATAAAGTTCAGTGAGCAGTTTCTTTTCTACGATACCGCCGGTTTTGTCTTCTTCAGGCGGCGGCAGTTCCCATTTGGGGCCGGGAAACACCGGGGTCTTGAAAGAATTCAGCCCGATGTTCTTCGTTTTTTCCTGAAATTCCATGCAGGAGCGTATGCATCCTTTTGCGCCGCATACAGCAAAATATCCTGTATGTGTCAATATCTGGCGATAATAGGAATTCACATCAGCGCCGGGAAATTCCGGGTTCTGTCTGGACCATTTGCCGAGCGCGAGAGTATAAGCCGTCTTATATGCGAGTTCCTCCGACATAGTGGTTTTGGTAATGTCCAGATTTAAGCCGGGGAAGAAACGTTTCAGGAACGGTGATGCCTTATAATTTATGCCGTGGTGAGTGGCGGTACAGCGTCCCATGTGGACGTCGCCCCATTCGTATTCCTGGCCTTCGATCTTGATTTTTATAGACGGTCTTTCGTTCTTTTTAGGAATGGCGCATCCGGGACAATCCTTGACGCATTTCATGCAGCGTTTGCAGAGCGTCCCAGGTTTTATGAGAGGGTCAGGTTCCAGAACGGCATCAGTAAGGATAGTTCCGAGACGAACACGCGGCCCAAAGACTGGATGTATGAAAACTTTCGACCAGCCTATTTCACCGAGCCCGCAAGCCATCCCGGCTATACGGACATTGACGTTGATATCAGGCGCGGGACGGTCGGGGGCGACAGGATTCGGATTATTGGGATACGCTTCGGGTACCCCGGGATAAACCGGGACCGCCTCGAACCCGTGATCTTCTATCATGCGCGCTATTTCATGCGTTACCATCGGACGGAAAAGCGTATTCAGACGGTTATAGGAATAATACGTGTAATTGTTCCAATACGTTCCTTCCGTTATGCCGCGGTAAGTGCTGCGCGGTATCGGCTGAACTATCGAAATGACAGACTTGCAATCCGGAAAAATATTTTTCGGATGCATTCTTTCGGGAGCTTCGTCAAAGCGTTCGATATTGGCTATGCCTACTATTTCAACTCCGCCGCCACCCGCGCCTATTTTATTTGCGAAATCCTTAATCATCCTGGCTGTAATTTTCTGACTCATGATACACCTCATATATTAGTATTGATTGTTTCACCGAGATAATCGCGTTTCCACGTTGATGCCGTGTTGAAACGATTCTTGAACTTCGTTTTGACGAGCCCTTTTTCCTCAAGCGCGGCGAGACAGGCGCGTCCGCAACTGGCGCTGATTCGTTCCGTCTTGTAGAAACGTCCTTCATCGCACTGTACTGCGCCGTTTTGACATTTCGCGCATAAAGACTTATTGACAGTGAACGTATCACACTCCGCTCCGGGGATACCTTTTTTCCCGGTTTTTTTCGCGTCTATCGCTTTTAGCGGACAAGCTTCCGCGCAGGCATTACAATTCTGACAGAGACGCGGCTTGAAAGTCTCATCAACATCAAGTTTTTCATCCGTCAGAAGCATGGCGAAACGCTGTAATGTTCCGAATTCAGGGGTCAGGAAAAGCCCGTTACGCCCGATTTCGCCAAGCCCTGCGGCCTGTGCCGCAAGCTGGTAATCGACATAGACGTTCGGCGCGGGTTTGTCCGGCGAGACTGGAACGGCCTGCACCTGTCCGCTGTAATCATACGCGAACATCGGGACTGCTTCAAAGCCCTGTGCTTCAAACCATATCGTCAGGTCGTAAGTCGTTTTCGCCAGATATTGGTCTTCAAGATAAAAGAGCCCGAAGTGGTTAAAGGAATTCTGCAATTCAGTACCTTCATTCACTCCGCGCAAGCTTCCGTGCGGGATCCTGCGCCCTATTACAATCAATGATTCCGCCTGTGGAAAAATTGATGCCGGATTGGATTCCTTCGGCAGATGACTGAACCTGGATACCGGGGCAATCCCGACAAGGTCAGCCCCAAATTCCGCGGCTTTCTTTTTCACTTCCATTGCGTTCATTTGTATCTTCTCCATTTCAAATATTTTTATTTAATTTTTAACCGGGGCTTGACCGCCGACAAAGGAAAGTTCCGCGGCTGAACCGGTAATATCCATGGACCAAACACTGCGTTTGCGGAATTTGTTCTCGAATTTATTCGTTGTCTTCCCTTCCAACGCCACCATGCAGGCCCTCCCGCAAGCCGCCGCGTAACGGTCAACATCATCTGAAGTTTCCGGCAAACATGACGCTCCGTTTTTGCATGCCCTGCATATCTTCTCATCTATGGCGAAAGTTTCCGTTTCGTGCCCTTCCAGTCCGGATGAAAGGAATTTTTCGGTGTGAACGGCTTTAAGAGGACAGCCTTCGGCGCAGGCATTGCAGTTATCGCAAAGCGAAACCTTTTTCAATTCATCCGCTTCGAAAGCTTCATCCGTGAGTATCATAGCGAAACGCTGACGGTGACCGAATTCAGGTGTCAGAAAAAAACCGCCCTTCCCTGTTTCGCCGAGTCCCGCGGCCTGCGCCATGACTTTGTAATCCAGCGTAACACCCTTCGTCCTGAAACTGAGCAGAGGCACCGCTTCAATGCCTTCCCGCTCAAGACAGCATGTCAGATCATAAACTGTTTTTGAAAGAAACTGGTTCTCAAGATAACGATGTCCGAAACATCCATAGGTTGAACCGAAATTAGTGCCCTCTTCAATCCCCCTGAGAGCGCCGCGCAGTATGCGCCTTCCCAGCACAATAACGGATTTGCACTGTGGAAAAATGGAGAGCGGACTGGCTTCGGCTGACAAATCCTTTAATCTTTCCACTGAGGCTATGCCTACAAGGTCAGCCCCTGCTTCACGCGCTCTTTCCTTTACTTGATTCGAGTTCATTTTATTTTCCTTATATTTTAGGTTCTAAACTGTTTTATATAATGCGTATCCTAACGCATATGATGAATTTTCGGCGGCCTCATAGATTTTTTCTTTGATTTTCTCCCAATCGCCGTCTTTTATTTCAGCCGGAGTGAATGAAGCCCCGATTACGGCGGCAAGCTTTCCTTCGCAATTGAAGACAGGAGAAGCCATGGCCGAAATATTTTCATTACGTTCCATATTGGTAACCGCTGATTTTTCCTTCCTGATTTTCGCAAGTTCCGCTTTGAACGCTTTCGGACTGCTTATAGTTTTTTCCGTAAGTTTGTCGAACGAAAGAGTAGCGAGAAATCCATCAAGCGTTTCCTGCGGATGAAAAGCGGCGCATATTTTACCTGTCGCGCTTACGTGTATAGGATTCATCGAACCTATTGTTGTCGCCGGATCAAAAGCCTTCCCCTCCGGCAACGCCACATCCACGATTATCGGATGCCAGTCCAGGGGAACAGAAAGGTAAACCGGCAGTTTCAGTTCCTCTGAAAGTCTCCCTACGAAAGGGCGGAGCCTGTTCCTTATTTCAAGACGGCTGAGACAGGCATGGGAAAGATTCAATATTTTCAGGCTTATCACGTATTTTCGTGAACTGTCCTGCGCTATGTAGCCGGTGTCTTTCAACGTTTTCAACAGCCTGCAAATATGGCTGTTCGGAAGCTTGAAAACCTGTGCCAAATCCTTAACGGAATAAGCTTCCGCCTTTTCCGCCAGAAACTCCAAGACCCTGAAACCATTTTTAAGCGTGTTATTCATCTCAACTCCTCCTGTAATCTAAAATGTAGAATGTTAATATATTGAATTCTATATCTTAGAATATACTTCCATTATATTACATTTTACAGAACAATGTCAATAGAAAATTAAAAATTCTTCAAAAATACTATTGCTTTCGCCTATTAATTCAACTATAATGAATATACTTCAATATAAATGAATGGTGGGTTTAATGAATGATGAGTTTTTAGTCAAGTCAGTTGCCAAGGCATTCAATGCTCTGGATTTTATTTTATTGGAAAGCCTGCGAAAAAAAGGAAGTACCCTGACAGAAGTGGCGGCACATCTGGGAATACAGCAGACAACGGCAAGAAATATACTAAAAACAATGGAACAGTGCGGTTATGTTTCCCGTCTCGATGGACACCTTTACGCGGCAGGAGTGAAATGCTATGAAATGCAGAGGAATACCGCAATCTCAAATGGCTTTCTTGACTTTGCCTCTCAGCTCCTGAAAGAAGCCGCAAAAAAGGTCGGTGAAACATTTGTGCTGACTTCAATAAATAATGGAAAAAGAATCCCGCTTCTCCAGGCTAGAGGCTCTGAAATAATAAATGTGGAACCCTCCACCGCCGAAACCCAGAGCGTTTACAAGCTTGTAACAACAAGAATAATGCTCTCATACATGGACGGGAAAGAAATTGATTTTTTTATAAAACAGAACGGACTGCCTGAGGGAGAGTGGAAAAACATAACTACTGAACAGGAACTTCATAGCGCCCTTTCAGAACTTAAAAAACAAGGACATGCGGAAGAGAAGCTACCTCAATTAATGGCCTTTGCGGTACCGTTTTTCGGCAAAGGTAAAATATTGACCGGGGCCATAGGGGCATTTCTGCCGCTTTTTCGTTACAATGAAGAAAAGCGCGCAATGATACTTGAAGAATTAACTAAGACAGCAAGGTCCTTAAATGAATTTCTTGAAATGAAAAATTTCAATAACTAAATAAAAAAGGTGTCAATTATGAATCTCAAGGAAGAAATCAAAAATTACGCTTACAGCATCGGGGCCGATCTGGTTGGCTTCGGAAACATAGACCGCTGCAAACACGCCCCGCTCAAGATGAGCCCGCAGGGAGTCTTCCCCGGCGCTAAATCCCTCGTCGTAATGGGAATTCATCACCCGGACGCGTGTATCGAAAAAGGCGGCGAAGAGCATCCCCAGAAGATAGGCCCCTACTCGGTTCAGTACCTGATGAATTCACGCCTCGACGAACTCTCCTACAAAATGGCAAGTTTCCTGGAAGAAAAAGGCGCGGGCGCCATCCCCATCTGTTCCAGCAATATATGGCGTTACAACAAGTATAAAGATTTAGACGCGGTATTCGCGCCTGATATAAGCCATATCTACATGCCCGTAGTGGCGGGCCTTGCCGACATGGGTTACAGCGGCCTTGCCTTGACGCCTGAATACGGCGCAAGAAACCGTTTCATCACTGTAATCACGGATGTCGAAATTGAACCTGACCCCTTAATTCCTCCCGGAACGCTCTGTGACAGATGCATGCTCTGCCGTAAACATTGCCCCAGTGGTGCTCTCTCCAAAGAAATAGACGGCGAAAAAGTGCTGAAAATCGAAAACTACGAATATAAGTTCGCGAATAAAAATCTCTGGCGTTGCGCCTGGGGCGAACACTTCGACCTGGACCTTGACTTGGATATCCCGGAAAAAGTTACCGAGGAAATTATTATAGAAAAGGTCAAAAAGCACGGAATAAGAAGCGGAGAAATGGGCCAGTGCCTCAAGTTCTGCGTCCCGAAAAAAATCCGCACTTTCGATAAGGAATATTCTAAATCTCCTGTCCGCAAATATTGCGTGACATGGGATGAAAGTATCGAGTCAAGAGCTGTAACGGATAAAATGATAGCTGACTGCCATGCGAAAGGAATTGAATATGTAGTTGTAGAGTCAAAAGAAACGCTGCACGCAAAAGGCATTGATATCGACAAGGCATATCAGGGAGCAAAAACGGCAATAACATTAATCTGTACATGGCCTGATGAAAAGGATAATAAAAGAAAAAAATATACAGACGCGGCATTCCTCCAGGCGGCAGGTTATCATCTGAATTCGGCATCCTACGACCTCACAAGGAAAATAGAGGAAATCGGTTTCCGCGCTCTGATGAATATCGGCTTCAGCAGTTCGCACCCGGATGAACTGGAAAACCCAACGGTAAACATGCAGATAGCCAAAGCGCTTCTGGGCAGCGGCAAGTTTAACTGGTTCGCAAATACAGTATATACCACCAAGCAATTCCCTGAACGCGCTTTGAATCTGAAAACTTCAGAAACACGCGTTCCTTGCAAGTTCAGAAAGAGCGCGACATTAAGTTCGGAACTCAAGAAATTTGCATCTTCCATCGGTGCGGACCTTACGGGAATAGCGTCAAGCCGCAGAGTTTCGGATATAGCAGGACAATTGAAAAAACATTTTGAAGACGAGACTATATTGACAGCAGTTGATAAATCCCATCGCTTTAAATTGTGGGAACCTGAAATAACAGAAACGCGCAAGCACGTTTTTACGCCGGAAGATTACATGCCGAAAGCAAAATCAGTCATAGTAATAGGGCTTCGTTTCCATAAGGAAGTCATCAACTGGGCCATCCGCTCGCCTTCCGAATCAGTAGGCCCATACGCGTTCCAGACTTACGTAACACGCTGGCATTGCGGAGTAATAGCCGCACGCGTCGCGGATTGGCTCAAGAGTTCAGGATATAAAGCCGTAATAACTCCCGACCTCATGGGCATAGGCTCGGCGATAGCGAGTCCGCGCGGTTT
This sequence comes from Lentisphaerae bacterium GWF2_44_16, assembly GCA_001803225.1. Taxonomy (GTDB): domain Bacteria; phylum Verrucomicrobiota; class Lentisphaeria; order Victivallales; family GWF2-45-14; genus GWF2-44-16. The sequence goes on from MHBF01000140.1 coordinate 23,197, forward strand.
CATAGAAGACTTGTACTGCAACCGTTTTTCGGCAGTAGCGGCAGGACTCGGCACGCTGACAGAAGCCGGAAGAGTGCTGACAGAAAACTTCGAGACACGCCAACGCTTTATCGCTATCGTAACGGACGCGGAACTTGCAGAAGACCCGCTGATAACACAGGCCCCGGAACTCTGCGGCCCCTGTGACAAGCGCTGCAAAAAAGCCTGTCCGACAAAAGCTATAACCGATAAGGAAATATCCTTTACCTGCGATGGAGTCAATTTCAAGTTCAGCCATATTGACGCCAACCGCTGCGAGTGGAGTAAACGCTACGCCCTGGCCGGAGAAGGAGGGTTCAAATATCTCGGTTCAGCAGTTAATGAAATCCCCCAGGGAGACGTTACAAAAGAAAGCCTTGCCAATGCACTGACAAAGCATGACCCAATAAAAAAATATCGCCCGGTTGCATGTGAACCCTGCTCTTTGAACTGCCCTTATTCAAGGAAACAAGAATAGAACTTAACAGAATGGATCTCAAAATTAGTTAATGTCGCAATTTTTTTGATAAAAAAAACATAAGAAGAGAATAATTTAAATGAAATCGGAAAAAGAAACTGTCCCCGTGCCTGTGAAATATGAAACAGACAACCCGTTAACGTCAAAGATTAAAGATTTCGCGATGCGCGAACTCAACGCAGATCTCGTAGGTATCGCAAACATTGAACGTTTTGTAAACGCCCCAATTAAAATGAGTCCTCATGGCTTGATGCCGACGGGCAAATCAGTGATTGTAATGGCCGTCCATCACCCCGACGCAATAATAGAACTTGATGGACAAAAACATCCGCAGGGTTATAAACCATATGCCATACAGGGGCACATGAACAGCCGTCTCGATGAAATGTCATATCGCATGGCCCTCTACCTTGAAGACCTCGGTTATAACGCAATCCCCATCTCAGGTTCGAATATATGGAGGTACAAGGGGTACAAGGAATTGAACGAACACTTCGCGCCGGACATTTCCCACATGCATTCAGCAGTGGCGGCGGGCCTTGCTGAATTCGGCTACAACGGCCTTGCCCTGACACCGGAATTCGGGGCCAGACAACGCTATGTCACTATTGTTACAGATGCAAAACTGATTCCTTCTCCTCTTATCGAACCGGGATCTGTCTGCGACAACTGCAAGCTCTGCGTAAAGCACTGCCTCAGCGGAGCGCTCAGTAAAGAAATAGACGGATGGAATATCGTCAAAATTGAAGATAAAGAATACAAATACGCCAAAAAAAATCTCTGGCGTTGCGCATGGGCTGAACATTTTGCGTTGGACCTGGACTTGAAAATCCCGGAAAAAGTAGATGAAGACGTCATAATTGAAATGGTGAAAAAACACGGTCTCAGGGGTGGCGAAATGGGAAGCTGCCTGCGCCACTGCCTGCCTAAAAACCAGAGAAAATTTGACAAATCATACAGCAGCGCCCCCATCAGAAAGAAACCTGTAACGCCAATCAGCGAAGAACTCGGGCGCGGAATTTTTGAAAAAATACGCTCCACCGCCGCTAAATGGGGCATAGACACGCTTTTCGTAAATAACGAAGCAACATTAAAAGAACTCAACATCAATCTTTCTGAAAACGGTTACATGCCTACAGCGAAATGCGCCATAAGCCTCGTTACCGCTAAAAAGAAAAGTTCGGCCGATGCTGATTATGAAGAAAAAACCCTTAAACGTTCCGGTTCCTATTTTGCCGAGTTTTCGAATATCTGCGGACAGGCGTCTTATGATATTATAAGGATACTGGAAGCATCCGGTTTCAACGGTCTTATACTTTCAAATCTGCCTGAGGAAACCTTTGCAAATGCGCTCAAGAAGCAAAAAAAAGGCATTCTTTACAGAAGTTTTACAATCCTGACTGATGCTGAACTCCCTCTTACAGAGAATCTGCTTCCTGAATTTTCCCATCCGCTGAAAAGCAATAAAAAAAGCAAAACATCCGTACTGAAAAAGTTCCTTGCTAAAATCGGCGCTGACATGGTCGGCATATCTCCAGCGTCAAGAATAGAAAAAGCCTCGGACGCGCTTGCAAAACAAATTCCCCCGCAGAAAATACTTGTTGCTGTAAACAAGGCAAAAATATTCCATTCCCCTGAACCGGAGGTAACAGAAAAAACAGTAAGAATACTCTCTCCAGAAGATCACCTTAAAGGCGCGAAATCAGTATTGGTAATCGGCCTGAGATTACCGCGTCAGACCGTGGACATAACAGCACGTACACCAGCGGAAGCAGTAGGCCCCTACGCCTTCGCGTCATATCAATCAGGAAGGCTTCTCTCAATGATGGCATGGCGGGCGACACGCCTCCTCGAAGAAATGGGACACAGCGCGGCATGGACAATGGACATCACCGGAATAGGTTCCTTTTCCGGTAATCCAAGAGGTGAAGTGCCGGACATATTCTGCAATTCGATAGCGGCGGCGGCAGCCGGGTTGGGCAGGATCAGCAAGGGTGGTTTTGCCGTAACCCCGGAATACGGCGCGAATATGCGCTTTGTGGCGATAGTTACAGACGCCGATCTGGAAAGCGATGAAACATTGAAGGACGCTTCTGTCATATCCGAGTGCGAAAAATGCAATAGATGCATAAAGGCATGTCCGGCAAACGCCTTTTCCAAGAACATAAAAGTACCGATTGACGGTATTGTGGAAGAATTCACTCAGATAAATCATCAGAGGTGCGATTGGGCAAAGCGTTACACTCTCGTAGCCAGTGAAGGAAGCAAATATCAGGGATGGGACATCGATATACCTGTACCTGAAAAAATCACCGCGAAAAATCTCTCGGACGCTATCAGACAGCATCCGGTGATCAAAAGACATTTGCAGTGCAATTTTGAGCAATGCGCTCTATCCTGCCCGTACTCAAGACCACAGTAGAAATTTGAAAATTGAAAAAGTAAACGCACCCCCTCCAAACATCCAAGAGCATTTAGTCTGACAAAAAGGGTGGGGTGCAATAAACCTGACAAAGCACAGTATTGCCGCATCGCAAATGCGGGCGTATTTCCGGTAGGTGTAAAGAAGAAATAGAGAATAGAGAAGAGTCTTTCTTATTCAATGTGGCCTCCTTCAGGTATCCTTACTTCGGCCCAGTGTTCTTTGCGGTCGTCAACAAGAGGAATGGTTTTATCGTCTTGTACAATCTCATCCAGTTTTACGTACATTTCGCCATTCCCGGCAGGTGCTTGAAGTACCTCGATGTGGTATACCGTCTCTTGATAACGGTAGTGCATCTTGAATCCCTTCCAATCCGAAGGAAGACATGGCTTGAAGTGCAGTTTATCCACTTCAAGCCTTATTCCCAGAAGTGATTCTATGATCAGCCGGTACATCCAGGCGGCTGAACCCGTGTACCATGTCCATCCGCCACGGCCGGTATGCGGCGGTGCGGCATAGACGTCGGCGGCAACAACGTAGGGTTCCACTTTGTAGATAGCGGTCTCTTCGGGCGATTTTGCATGGTTCACCGGATTGATCATGGTAAAGAGGTCCCATGCGCGATGTTTGTCTCCCATACGAGCAAAAGCCATTGTAGCCCAGATGGCCGCATGCGTGTATTGTCCGCCGTTTTCTCTAACTCCAGGTACGTATCCTTTGATATAACCGGGATTCAACGGCGACTTGTCAAATGGCGGATCAAGAAGCTGGATCAGTCTCTCCTCGCGTCTGACAAGGCGCTTATCCAACGCTTCCATTGCCATGCGCGAACGCTCATGATCTCCCGCACCGGAAAGAACGGACCAGCTCTGTGCAATCGAATCAATTTGACATTCGGAGTTGACCGACGACCCAAGCGGCGAACCGTCATCGAAGTATGCGCGGCAATACCACTCGCCATCCCAGCCATGTTTTTCGATATTGAGGCGCAGTTCCGCCGCTTCCTGTTTGCAGTGCTCTGCGAACGGCCCGTCACCATACATAATGGCAAGCTCACTGAAACGCATGAGCACTTCATACAGGAAAAATCCAACCCATACGCTTTCACCTTTTCCGTGTTCGCCTACAAGGTTCATGCTGTCATTCCAGTCCCCGGAGCCGATAAGCGGCAGGCCGTGTTCACCAAATTTCAATCCATTCATGATGGCCCGGACACAGTGCTGGTAAAGACTCGCCACTTCTGTCGAACGTCCGGGAAGATCATAATAAGAGTCTTCATCCATTTTTACGGGACGGCCCTGGATGAAGTGAATTGGTTCATTCAACACGCCGGTATCCCCGGTGCTAAGAACGTAGCGGCATGTTGCAAGCGGAAGCCAGAGATAATCGTCAGAACAGTGAGTACGCACGCCTCGATCTGTCGGAGGATGCCACCAGTGCTGAACATCTCCCTCCTGAAATTGACGGGTCGCGCACAGAAGAAGGTGCTCGCGCACGAGATGCGGCCTTGCATGAATAAGTGCCATTACGTCCTGCAACTGATCACGGAAACCGAAGGCGCCGCCTGACTGGTAGCTTGCGCTTCGCGCCCAAAGGCGGCACGCGAGAGTTTGATATAGAAGCCAGCCGTTTGCCAGCACGTTTAAGGACTGGTCTGGTGTCTCCACGTTTATTGCGCCCAAAGTGTGTGTCCAATGTTGCCACACCACATCGAGAGCGTCTCTCGCTGCGCTTGTTCCCCGAAAGCGATTGACCAAATTTCTGGCATTGTCTGTGTCTCGTCCTGCGCCGAGCCTGAAGACGATTTCACGTTCTTCTCCGGCGGCCAGGTCAAAGTTTACCTGAATTGCGGCACAGGGGTCCAGAGCGGCCCCCACCTTGCCGGAAAGACGCCTGCGCGTCATAGCGGCAGGAGCCTCCAGTGAGCCGTTGCGCCCAAGGAATTCCATCCGGTCGCCGCTTACAGTACGAGTCTTATCGTCCACATCGAAGAATACAGTCCGGTCGCGAAATTCCGTATTGTATGGGTTCCGTGCGAAAAGAGCGCCGCTGTTCGGGTCAATTTCGGTTATTACGTACATAGTTGATTTCGACCGCAGGTCACCAAGCACTAATTCTGCATATCCGGTCGCGGAGAGACGGCGGGATTGCTCCGACTCATTGCGTACTTTGAGCACCGTAAACTTGATTGCGGCGTCCATAGCCACATAAACCCACAGCTCGGAGCGGATGCCGTACTCTGTGTGTTCGAAAACGCTGTAGCCAAATCCGTGCCGGGTGACGTAAGGCGTCGCTCCGCGGCAGGGCAGCGGCGCAGGAGACCAAAAATTGCCGCGCTCTTCGTCACGGAGGTAAAACGCTTCTCCTCTCGAATCGCTCACCGGATCGTTTCCCCATGGAGTGAGCCGGAACTCATGGGCATTCTCACTCCAGGTATATGCCAGGCCGCTTTCTGAAATGACGGTACCGAACTGTGGATTGGCCAGCACATTCACCCAAGGTGTCGGAGTTAAGTGTCCGTGCCCGGTGCTAATAACATATTCGCGCCCATCCGGGGTGAAGCCGCCCAATCCGTTGTAGAATGTCAGATCGTGGCGTGGCAACGGGGCGGTCTCCAGAGTTTCTGAGCGTTGGGTTCGCAGCGGGACTGAAAGGAAGGGTACGGTTATTTTCGTCGGACTGCGTCCGTTGATTTGCTCTGCGAGGGTACCCCTGCTGTCGCTGATGATGGCACGGGCGACCGTTTGAATCAGAATACGGTCCTCTTCCGCTATCCGGTCCGCAGACCTTACAAAAATGCCGCCGGGCCTGTCAGTCACGTTTGTTTCGATGCCTGCGGCAATCAGTCCCATTATCTGGTCGTGGAGGAGTTGCCGGTAACCGGCGCGATCTTCGTTCCAGATAACCAAGTCCACCGCCAGTCCCTTTAAATGCCAGTAAGCATGGGCCTGCACAAGTTGGCGCACCAGTTCGATATTGGCCAGGGCTTCAATCTGCAACAGCACAATCGGTAAATCGCCGGAGATGCCGTATCCCCAAAGGCCGGATTGTTCCCGGCTGTTTTTCATAAGGACATCAGGGGAACTTCGCCGCGAAGCATTGGCATAGATTATCGAACTGGCCAGACGTCCATAGAGTTGCGCATCGGACTCTGAAGCATTGAGCTGATGCAGGAGTACCTGTCCATGAGTCCATACCAGATCAAAAACGCGATCCTCAAGACGCCTGTCCTGATATTTTTCCACCAGACTTAAGGCCGCTTCTCGAGTTTCACCGATGCCGGAAACCATGTTTATCGTTGCCGACTCTTCCGGTTCCAGTGTTATCCGGCAGCGGATGGCGACAATTGGATCAAGCACGGAGCCCTCGCTGCCTGAGAGCGCCTCTGTAAAAGAATCAGGTTTTCCGCTCATCGCCTCTGGATTGGCGGGAGTGTTTCCGCGGCCAATGAAACGCATGCGGTCGGTTTCATAAGATACTTCTCCGATCACCGCCGCCTGAACAGCCATCAGATGCAACATCCAGGGCGTCTGTTCCCCCTTGGAACGGGGCCGGCGGGTGCAGAGGATTGCTCGTTGCCGAGGAATAATTTCGGTCTGCACAAAAAGATTGCTGAAGGCCGGATGCAGTGCGTCCGCGGCAGACGGCGCCAGAACCACTTCTGCATAACTGGTAACGTCTATCGTTCGGCGTTTCCGGGAGCGATTGGTGATGCGGACGCGGCGCAGTTCAATGTCATCCTCGGGCGAAACCGCAATTTCGGTATGGGTGTCATAGTCGTGGTTTTGGCAGCGAAACTCTGCCCGTCCTTCCGAAAAGATAGCTTCAAAATGCTTCGTCCTCTTGAGCGTAGGCTGATATGCGGTTGACCAGAACTCCCTGCTTTTCACGTCACGGATGTAACAGAATGTGCCCCAATTGTCGCAGGTGCTGTCTTCACGCCAACGGGTAACGGCAAGGTCCTTCCAACGGCTGTAACCGCCGCCGGAATTGCTGACCATTACGTGGTATCTGCCGTTCGAAAGCAACTGTACTTCGGGATTCGGCGTATTGGGGTTGCTGAAAACGCGTATCGGCGTCTCAAACGCGCTGGAAGCCATATGTTGTTCGGAAAGCTTAGTTGTATGCGCATAGAACACTGTAGCCTTGGGGATTTGCTCCTGAAGCAAGAGCATGGTAGCCTGAAATAAGGAATTCGATTCGAAACGTTTCTGCATCGGGCGGTCCAGGAGCAAATGAGCCAGAGAGAGAAAACTCATTCCCTGGTGGTGTGCCATGAAGGAACGGACCACGGCCCTTGATTGTCCGCGCGACAGACGTGACGGAGTGTAGTCGATCGCCTCGTAGAAACCATACATGGTTTCAAAACCCTCGGCAGCAAGCCTCTCAAGATTCAGACACGCTTCTCCGGGCGCCACCATCAGCGCCAGTACCGAGGCATAGGGAGCAATCACCAAATCCTCGGCAAGTCCGCGTTTGAGTCCCAGCCCAGGTACGCCAAACGCCCGGTATTGATAGTTAAGGTGAACATCAATGGCATTGTAACCGCTTTCTGAAATACCCCATGGTACACCGCGTTTTCTTCCATATTCGATCTGCCGGTCCACCACCGCCTTATAGGTCTGGTCGAGCAGCGTGTGTTCGTAAGTCGGCATCACCAGGAGGGGCATGAGGTATTCAAACATCGAACCGCTCCACGAAAGAAGAATCGGTTCTCCACCGGCAATTGTGAGCAGGCGCCCCAGAGCAAACCAGCTATCCTGAGACAGTTGTCCCTGCGCAATCGCCACAAAACTGGAAAACCGTGCTTCCGAGGCCAGGAGATCGTAGTAACTCAAGTCGCGCCGGCATTCACCAACATTGTAGCCTATGGACATCAGATGACGTTTCTCGTCAAACAGGAAACCATATTCCATCCTGGCAAGGGCGTCGCATTGCAAGGTAAGCCCTTTGATAGCCGCAATTCTTGTTCTGGCCCGCTGTCCGGCTGCCATGATAAAGGATTGAAGTTGACCAAGCCAGACATTTTCCGACGACGTGGCGGCGGAATTGAGACGATCTTTGATTTCCGGCAGGATCTTCACATCCAATTCTGACAATTCGCGCAGTGTTGGAATTTTTTCAAGAGCAGGAAAGTCTACAGGAATATTCTGAGATGACAGGAGCTCTGTCCACGGAGCGAGAAAAATCAGTTCATCAAGAGCATTTTTACATTGTCCGGCAAAGGCGCGGGACCAGTTCCTCAATTGGCTTTCCGAGTCGATATTGAGAGCCTCAAGATCGGCAACTACTATCGCCGCGGACGCCGCCAACTGCTCAAGACAGAGCCGCGAAGCCATGAGAGTGGCTGGTTGAAAACTAATCGCTGATTCCATATACTGTTGAAGTTGAATAAGCCGGGCCGGAGGATATAACTCAGGTGTACCTGCCGCAGCATCCGCGAGAATCCCGAGTGTGTCGCTCAGACTGTTAAACAAGCGTGTTCCCAATATTTTCTTATCGACAAGTTCGAGGAGCCCCGGCCGCAATGTCAGCAGATGGCCTGCAAGATTCCCGCTGTCCACGGATGAAATGTAAAGGGGCGGCAGTGGTTTCAGGGATTGCGTGTCGTACCAGTTGAAAAAATGTCCCTGATATCGTTCGAGGGTTTCCATGGTGTGAAGTGTCTTCGCCGTACGTTCGATGAGTTGTCCGGCCGGAATGGTGCCAAAGTCGTATGCGGCCAGATTTGCCAGTAGCGCAAGGCCCATGTTTGTAGGCGATGTGCGATGCGCAATCACAGCAACGGGATGCTCCTGATAGTTGTCAGGCGGCAACCAATGATCTCCGGGACCTACGAAGGTCTCAAAGAACGCCCAGGTTTTACGGGAAAGTTTCCGCAGAAAGATGATCTGGTCAACCGTCAGTTTTTCCCGGTAACGAACAAGCGGACGACTGATCCACCAGGCAATAGCAGGAGAGATAAACCAGAGTCCCAATATGGGTACTGCCACAAACAACACGTCCGGTTTGAATACCGCGAGCATGGTTGCTGCGGTAATGGCAGCGAATGGTCCTATCCACATAGTCCGGCATGTACCGATGAGGTTCCGGCTATGACGGTCTGAATCGCCCGACGGATTCCATTGGAGCAGCCGTTTATGCGTGATCAGCATACGCCAAAGAACTCGCGCTACAGCATCCAGACTGAAAAATGCTTCGTACGGCAGGCATACGAGTGTGAATCCAGCATAAAGGAGTTGCCTGCGGACCGATTCAATTGCGGTAGACAAGTGCTGTCCCAAAGTCACATCGTCTGTCTTCTGAAGCACAGTCAGTACCGAAGTTATCAAAGAAGGAAGCAGGATGATACCGATCACAGCCGAAGTCCAGAACAAAGCCGGTGTCAAGACGCTCCATCCCAGAAACAGAAGCACTGTCAATCCTGCCGCCGTCATACTACGGCGCAGGTTATCCAATATTTTCCAGCGGGACAACATTGAGATCGGATTTTTCTGCATGCGCCCGTCAGGGCCGGGAATACCCGGCAATATCCAGCGGGCAATCTGCCAATCACCGCGAATCCAACGATGCCGCCTGTTCACATCCGCACTGTAGCTGGAAGGATATTCCTCGTACAACTGCGCATCGCTCAAAAGCCCTGCTCTGGCATAAGATCCCTCCAGAAGATCGTGGCTGAGTATGCGGTTTTCCGGGAAACGCCCAC
>MHBF01000141.1 GCA_001803225.1 Lentisphaerae bacterium GWF2_44_16
GGGGTTCATAGCCCTTGACGATACAACATTCCATAGGCTTACGACTCCGGGGCCGACCGCGATACAGAGGTTCCCCGACAGCATCGGGAAACAGGCGGTTGACTTGTTCCTGGAGTTGGTGGCGTTGCCGAAAGAAAAAAGGAAAGTCGCGAAAAGAGTGGACGCGAATTACAGGCTTGTTCAGGGGAGAAGCACACAGAAAGGGCCGAAGGGAAGGAAAATTTACTATGCCATGAATCCTATCCCAACACCCCAGGACATCTTGAACTCTTACTATCCCCCGGAGCCTCCGATGCCTCCCGGATATTGGAATGGATATTGAATATTTCGCTCGCAAGCGAGCGCCCAACGGTTCCGCCGTTGGAACACGGGCAGGCAATGCCTGCACATGAATTTGCATCCGCAAATTTAGTTAAACAAAGAGGAAAAACTATGCAAATAGAATTACGAAAATTGGATGAGATAAAGCCATACGAAAACAATCCGCGCGTTAACGATGATGCCGTGGAAGCGGTGGCGAAGAGCATTAAGGAATTTGGATTCAGGCAACCAATAGTTGTCGATACTAACGGCGTGATTATCTGCGGTCATAGCCGCCTGAAGGCTGCGCAGAAATTAAATCTGCAACAAGTCCCGGTGCATGTTGCGAGGGATTTAAGTCCCGAACAGGTGAAGGCGCTGCGTATCGCCGACAACAAAACAAATGAGCTTTCCGAATGGAATTACGAGCTGTTGCCGTTGGAATTGTCGGAACTCCAGGAGATGAATTTCGATTTGTCGCTCTTGGGTTTCGACAGTTCGGAACTGGAAAAACTTCTCAATGGCGATGCCTTGACGGAAGGTTTGACCGATCCTGACGGAGTCCCGGAAACACCGGAGGAGCCAGTCAGCAAACGCGGTGAAATCTACCAGCTCGGCAATCACAGGCTGATGTGCGGCGACTCGACAAATATCTCCGATGTCAAAGCCCTGATGAGTGGAAATATCGCGGACTTATTACTTCAGGATCCGCCTTACAATGTGGCCTACGAAGGCGAGAACAACATGACAATCCAGAATGATGATATGAATGATTCTGAGTTCCTGAAGTTCCTCACGGACGCTTTCAGGAATGCAGTGGAAGTGATGAAACCGGGCGCGTCATTTTATTTGTTTCACAGCGATATTGAGGGGCTCAATTTCAGGAGCGCATGCAAGTCCGCAGGGCTACATCTCAGGGAATGTCTTGTCTGGGTGAAGGATACTCTTGTCCTCGGCAGACAAGATTATCACTATCGCCATGAGCCCATCCTCTATGGCTGGAAAGACGGAGCCGCGCATTCCTGGTATTCCGACAGAAAACAGACCACAATTTTAGAGTTTGCCCGTCCTAAGAAAAGTGAGCTTCACCCGACAATGAAAAGCGTCGAGATGCTCATCTATCTCATAAAAAATTCCAGTAAAAATGGTGACGCTGTCACTGATCTTTTCGGAGGTTCAGGAAGCACACTTATTGCCGCCGAGCAGACCGGGCGCAAGGCGTTTCTCATGGAACTTGACGAGAAGTACTGTGACGTAATCCGCAAACGCTGGGCGGAGTTCGTCCACGGGGAAGGCTGCCAATGGGCAGCTCATTCTTCAATGATACAGAAAATTGAAAACATCAACTAATCAAAAAAGGAAATCACTATGAACGCAAAAAGAAAAATCATGCTGGCGGTTGTTTTAGGGGCAATGCTCTCCGGATGCAAAAATGTGAACATCACAACGGAGGTAACTGAAAAGACTTTCGACAAGGAGAGCAAGGTCGTCTCGGAGAAGATAACGAAAACACAGCAGACGGATATGTCATTTACATTCGGGTTTTCAGAGGGGGACAACAAACAGATAAACGTTGTTCCGTTGGATATCAGCATCGTTAAATGAGCAGGCCGTCAGGCCTGCACCACGAGAAAATGTTTAACACATTTTCCGCTCCGGCTTTGCCGGTTTTAGAAGAAACAAATATGAAAGGAACATCAATATATGTATAAAGGATTACTGAAAATTACCCCTGCAGAAGCGCATGTTATGTGCGATAGAATTAAGAGGCTTCGCCTCCAGCGCCCGGAATGGTTCGACCTTCTGAGCTATGAGGAACTGGCCTCGTGTTACAACGGCGCCGGGAGCGACGATACTCCCAAGCCTCTGAGGAAAGTGTTCACGCGTTTGCTTGCCTTTGCCCAGGAGGCCATACTCATCCATGACGCGGAATACCAATACATAAAAAGATTCTGCCCGTTGGACTACATGGACAGAAATAAATTCCTCGACGCCAATCGTCACCTGGGAGAGAACGCCGAGTTCCTCGCAAAAAAACGCACAGCGTTTTTTTCGCCTCTCCGATACTGGCGGATACTCGTTGCACGAGATGCCAGGGCTATCGTTGATGAGTGGGGATATTCAGCGTGGATAGAGTGAAAACATGAATGAAAACCAAATAAAACTGACGGCGATAAGCATTCCTGATTTGGCGAAACTTCTGAAGCATGCGGGTAGCGCCCATGCTTCAGAAGATGCCATCAGGCAGGATATCGAAAAGGGCGCGCCCGTCAATCATGACGGGACTATAAACCTTGTTCATTATGCCGCATGGCTTATTAAGGAGGTGGGTATCGATGCCAATTAATCCAGGACAAATCAGGCCGGTGGATTTGACACGGCTTTTAAACTCGACGCCGCTGGGGGCGGTGTTGAGTGACCGCCAATTGCGGCGTCACAGGGAGATGGCGGGCTTCAAGATTTCAGATGACGGCGGGCATACTGTCCATCTACTGAAATATGTAGCGTGGTTGCGTGATTTCTATCACCGCAGAGTTGAAACTCCTCCGCAGAATTACGAAGCGATGAAAGAAGCGGCAAGAGCAAGGAATGCCGAGAAATCCAGGACAGGCCGGGATATTGGAAACATCCCTGAAGTTGCCGATCCTGATCGGAAGAAAAAGTGTGAAAGAAGCTTCCGATCCTTCTGTGAGAATTATTTCCCCGAGACTTTCAGTCTTGAGTGGTCTGATGACCATCTGAAAGTGATTGTGAAAATCGAACAGGCTGTTCTTCATGGCGGGTTGTTCGCAATGGCGATGGCAAGGGGCAGCGGAAAAACTTCAATAGCGGAGTGCTCCTGTCTGTGGGCGATGCTTTACGGACATCGGGACTTTGTTTTGCTGATAAGCGCGACCGCACCGGCCGCTTCGGAAATGCTCGACAGCATCAAGAAGGAACTGCAGGACAATGATTTTTTGCTTGAGGATTTTCCCGAAGCGGTTTTCCCGATTCATGAGTTGGACGGCATCTCCAATAAATGTCCCGGCCAGCTTTGCAACGGAGCGAGGACTCGCATAAGCTGGACTGCAAACGCGATAGTTCTTCCTACTATAAAGGAAAGCAAGGCAAGCGGCGCGATCATCCGTGTCGCCGGAATCACTGGCAGGATCAGAGGGATGAAATTCAAGCGTCCCGATGACGCGAAACCTGTGCGTCCTTCATTGGTAATTATCGACGACCCGCAGACCACGGAGTCAGCTAATTCACTGGAACAGACGCGCAAACGTGTGAGAGTGTTGGCCGGGGATGTCCTGGGACTCGCCGGTCCCGGGCAGAAGATTTCAGGGATCATGCCGTGTACAGTGATCCGGCTGGGCGACATGGCCGATCAGATCCTCAACAGTACCACACATCCCGAATGGAACGGCGAACGCACAAAGATGGTCTACTCTTTCCCCAGCAATGAAAAACTATGGGAGCAATATGCGGAGATAAGAGCGGATTCCTTGAGAGAACATGGCGACATACGGGACGCGACTGCCTTTTATAAGGAACATAAGAACGAAATGGATGAAGGCGCGAAGGTGGCATGGGCCGCGCGCTACAATCATGATGAACTTTCCGCAATACAGCATGCGATGGATTTGAAACTCCAGGATGAAATTGCTTTCTATGCGGAATACCAGAACGAACCGTTGCCTGAAAATTTACGAGAAGATAAAATCATGTCCGCGGATGAAATCGCAAAAAAGACAAATGGCATGAACCGCGGTGAAGTCCCGGTCGGATGTTCCTATATAACGATGTTTATAGACGTACAGAAGGAGCTTCTCTATTGGCTTGTTGCCGCCTGGGAGGAGAACTTCACGGGCTATGTCATCGACTACGGTACCTATCCCGAACAGTATCGGAGATACTTTTTATTAAAGGACGCGCGCCCGACTTTACAGGACGCTACGCCGGGGGCCGGTCTTGAAGGTTCCGTCTATAACGGCTTGGAAAAAGTATGCGGTGCATACCTTGATAAGGAATGGCGCAGGGATGACGGAGCAATGATGAAGATAGATAGATGCCTTATCGACGCCAACTGGGGACAGTCGACGGACATTGTGTACCAGTTCTGCCGACAAAGCACACATTCAGCGGTACTGTTGCCGAGTCATGGACGATATATCGGAGCGGCATCGAAACCATTCTCTGAATATAGAAGACAACCCGGCGACCGCATAGGCCACAACTGGATGATCCCGAATGTCAGAGGCAAACGCGCGATCCGTCACGCCCTTTATGATACCAACTACTGGAAAAGCTTCATCCACGCAAGGCTCGCAGTCGCGATGGGAGATAAGGGATGTTTATCCCTCTTTCAATGTAATCCGATACTCCACCAGCTATTCGCCGAACATCTCGCATCCGAGTACCGTGTGAAGACCGAAGGCCGCGGACGCAAAGTCAAAGAGTGGAAGCTTCGTCCTGAAGCCTCCGACAACCACTGGCTCGACGGCATAGTCGGCTGCGCGGTCGCCGCCTCCATGCTCGGCGCGAGGCTTCCCAGTACCGGCGAATCCGACAAGCCCATCAAACAGCGCAGGAATATTGATTTATCAAAAACACAGAAAAAACTTTATCTGTCAGGCGAGAGGAAAATATTGAATCCATCTGAGAGAAAAAGGCTGAATTGAAGTTAATAATTTTTGAGACAATATCGAATGAAAAATTAAGAATGGAAAGGTTTAAAACCTTTTATCCTGCATTATATTGTAACATATAAATAAATTAGAGTCATTGGATAAACATATGGGTAAAACAGTTAAATGTTCAGGCAAAAGTGCCATGCGTAAATCCGGGCAACATCTTTTTTCGGAAATTCGCGCAATGATAGAGGAAAGCCGGGGTAATGTTGCAATAGTGGTTAACGCCACGTTGACTTTGCTTTACTGGCGAATCGGCAGACGGATAAACGAGGAAATACTTAATGGCAAACGCGCCGATTACGGAGATGAAATTCTTGCCACGCTGTCGCAACAATTAATGCAGGAATACGGAAGTGGCTTCAGTTATTCGGCCCTGACCAGGATGGTGAAGTTCACTGAAGCTTTCCCTGAAGAACGGATTGTTGCCGCGCTGTCGCAAATATTGAGTTGGTCTCATTTCAGGGAACTTTTGCCTTTGGAAAAACCGCTCCAGCGTGATTTTTATACTGAAATGTGCCGGGTAGAACGCTGGAGCGTGAGGACATTGCGAAAAAAGATTGACAGTATGCTTTATGAACGTACAGCTTTATCCAAAAAGCCGGAAAAATTGGCAAAGGCCGAACTTGAACAGTTGAGAGAAAGAGACAAACTTTCTCCCGATATGGTATTTAGAGACCCGTATTTTCTCGATTTCCTCGGTATAAAAGACCATTACATGGAAAAAGACCTGGAGAATGCAATACTCAGGGAAATGGAGAAATTCCTTTTGGAATTGGGGGCTGGTTTTGCTTTTATGGCCCGCCAAAAATGTATTCAGATAGATAATGATGATTTTTATATTGATTATTCCGATTCTCGTATT
>MHBF01000142.1 GCA_001803225.1 Lentisphaerae bacterium GWF2_44_16
AAAGGATTGGCGGGATCGTTAAATCAGGCTTTCATGCCGGAACTGCTATCCGCAAACAGAAAAATAATGGAGGTAGCATGAGAGAATCAGGAAAAACACATTTTACTTTAATCGAATTGCTCATTGTGATATCAATTATCGCGATATTGGCCGGGCTTCTACTGCCTGCATTGAAAAACGCCAGGAGCACCGGACTGTCCATAGTGTGTAAGGGAAATCTGAAACAGATAGGAAGCGCTCTGACAAATTATACCCTTGACTTCAATGACAAATTTATGTGGGCTAAAACCCCTTATACCGCATATTGGAATGGTGACGTTTCAGGCCGTCCATGGTATGAACTGCTGGGAAAACTCGGACCATATTCCCAGCTTGATTACGGAGTTAAAATAGGTATTTTTGCGAAGAAAACCAGCTCATATGAAAGAAATATATTATGTCCGGTACAAAATGACGCGAGTTTTACATATACAGATTATGCATGCAACAGATGGTTTTTTGGCATTCAGGGGTCCGGTACTTATAAAAACCATTCGCTGACAATGATGCAGCAGCCTACACAGGTAGCTCTGGTTTTTGACAACGGATATTACAATGATCACTCCGTTTCATACGCATATCTTGGAACCTTCACCGCTTACGGAGGTTTCTGCATAAGATCAAATCATCTGAACAGCGCGAACTTTCTGATGGGGGACATGCATGTTGAAAGCATGAAACGTGATACAATAGGAATTGGAAGCTCTGTATTAGTACAAGGTTTTATCTCTTCTCAGGGATACGAATAAGAAATAAAAAACAGGAGATTGTTTTATGTTCAAAAGAGTTTTTTTTAGAATGCTTGCCGTTTCCGGTATTTTATGTTTTTCATGCTTGCGTTCTTTCGCCGCTGAAGACTTCAAGGCTGAAAAAACTGACACCGCTCCCGTTATAGACGGTAAACTTGATGACCCGTGCTGGCAGAATGAAAAGTGGTATGGAGGGAGTTTCCGTGTATTGAATATTCCTGAACAGAAAATCAATGTACAGACTAAATTCAAACTGGCACATGATGATGCCAATCTATATGTCGCGATAGTTCTTGACGAGCCCAGTATGGACAAGCTCCTGAAAAAAATCAAAGGAAGAGACGAAAGTGTATTTCGGGACGACTGTGTAGAAATATTTCTTTCCCCCTCCGGCGAAATACCTGAATACTACCATTTTGCCGTAAGCGCGTCAGGGGAGATTTATGATGCGTTCCGCAGTCAGGGCGGAATAGTCGCTACCCCGGCCTGGAACCTGAACGGAATCCGGCAGGCGGTAAAATGCGGCGAAAAGGAATGGACCGTTGAACTTGCTCTTCCCTTGCTTGGCTTGAGCAATAAAAGCCCTGACAAACCCTGGCTTTTCAATATTTCAAGAGAAAGAAAAGCCGGAGGAAAAGATGAATTGAGTTCCTGTGCCCCTCTCACGGGCGGCTTCCACCAGCCCTCTCTGTTCGGAAAACTCACGCTGGAAAATGCCAATCTGAAAAAATATTCCTGGAAAGTTCCGCCTTTCTATGACGCGAAAACAATCAGTAAAAAAGACGGCAAAATCTATTACAGTTTTAAAGCTTTTCTGCAAAATGAAACAGGAAAATATCACTTCATAAAAATAAAATCTTCCATTGAAAACGGCAGCTCCGTAGAAACAACCGCGGGAATTGACAACAAGGGCGGAAAAGAATTTCTGATTGAAGTACCCGTGGGGAAAATGGGCAACGCCGAATTGTCATTTGAACTGACGGACAGAAAAGACAATACGCCTATGCTTGATATCAGAGTGCCGATACAGTTAAATTATTCCCCAATGCTTATCACGCTGATAAAACCTTTTTACCGCGATGACATCTTCGCGTCCATGAAGATAAAGGAAATAGAAGGCGATATAAGCATTTCGACAGAAACAAGCTCAAAGGAAATAGAACTTTCATTCAAGGATGAAAACGGCAAAGCACTGACGGAGAAAAAAATAAAAATTACTTCGGAAAAAATGGCGTTTTCTCTTCCGCTCCCGGAAAATCTTGCAGACGGAAAATATTATATTGAAGCCAAACTCATTGGAGATGAAAAAACGGTGTCCGTAAAGAAGACTGTCAGAAAACTTGCCCCCTTCAAGGGTGAAGTTACTATCGACAACGACCTGATAACGAAAGTTGACGGCAAACCGTTTCTTGCGTATGGGTGGTTTTCTCTCGATGAAAAAAATATAATTAAAGAAAAAGACACCGGATACAATGTAACTGTCAGTTACAATACCTACTTCAAGCCCGATGAGGATTTAAAGAAATGGCTGGACTTCCATTATGAAAACGGCATAAAAGTACTCATGTATCCTTACCCGAAGAGAGTTTATAACAATCCCGAGTCATGGCATCGCATGCTCAGTCCTGTTGAATCCGAGGAAATCAGGGCATACGTAAAGAAGTGGAAAGAACACCCTGCCATTTTAGGCTGGTACATGGCCGACGAACCGGAATTGCGCCCTGCCCTGCCAGCGAGAATGAACGCCATATATGAAATATGCAAAGATGAAGACCCGTATCATCCGTGTGTACTGCTCAACGATACTATCGGCGGTATTTATAAATATATAGACAGCCTTGATATAGCCGATCCGGACCCTTATCCGAAATTCCTTGAAAACGGTTTAGCTTCGCTGCCGATTGAAAAAGTCGGTCAGTTTATTGAAAATATTTTCAAGGCTGGGAAAAACAGGAAAATCGCCTGGGCCACTCCTCAGGGATTCAACTACGGCGATTATGGTACCATCAATAACCGCGCGCCGGATTTCAGGGAACTCAGGAACATGCAGTATCAGGCGATTATCGCCGGATGCACAGGCTTCACATGGTACACCTATAATGGATCATTATGTTACCCCGATTGCAAGGATGGAATAGCCTTCCTTTGCAAAGAAGCAAATGTGATCAGGGATATTGTTTTATCACCCACAAAAAGAATCAATATTGAAACAGGAGACACTTCCGTAAAAGCGGCCTATTATAAAAATATAGCCGGAAACGACTGGATAATTGCGGTAAATAACGCGACAACAGAGAAAAAGGCAAAGCTTGTCCTGCCGGAGAAAAACACGACCGAAAAGTGGTACGTTCTTTCCGAAGGACGAAGCATTGAAGTAAAAAATGGAACGATTGAACACAAGTTCGGAATCTATGACACGGAAATATATACCACCAGTAAAGAGGCCGCTGAAAAACTTTCCGTCGCCGATCTGCTGAAACGTATTGAGGAAGTGAAAAAATCATACATCAGGCCCGGCGATATTGCCAAAGAAGCCAAAAAAATAAGTTTCTCAAGCAACAAAGGAAGCCGTTCAGCGGAACACCTCACTGACGGTTGCCGGGAATGCATGGGCTGGAGAGCGGGAAAAGCCGGGACACAATGGGTCGAGTTTGACTTTGGAAAAACAACGGAAATAGGAAGAATCAATGCATTTTCTCCTAAGGAATTCAGTAAAAATCCCGAAATTCAGACGTATAAAAATGGAAAATGGGCAAAAATATCGGAGTTGAAAAAGACTTCTGAGAATAAGTTCGAAAGTTCTTTTGCCCCGGTCTCCACCGACAAAATAAAAATAGTCTTTCCTCTCTCAAATAAAGAAACATTGCAGGTAAATGAAATAGAAATCTACAAAAAATGAGAGACGGCATGATTAAAAAAATTCTCAATCTGTTTCTTCTGACAGCCGTATTTTCCGTTTTTGCCGGGGAAGCTGAAACTCCAATAATCGCTTATTGGAGTTTTGATAAGGATACGGAAAGAGAACTTGTTGACTCCGGGCCGAACAAACTGAACGCCCTACTTGCGTCAAAAAAAGACAATGCCAAAATACTGAAAACGAAAGGAATGAAAGGACAGGCGCTGTTTTTCAAAAAAGATAATCCGCTTAAATATATCGTACAGGACAAAAATAAATTTTTAAACCTCAAACCGCCTTTTTCAATCTGTGTATGGGTGAGACCTGAAGAAAGGTCAAAGCAGATGTCCATACTTTCTTCCAAACTTGATACCGCGAATAACGGTTTTTCCCTTGGCATAGGATGGGGAAAGGTTAACTACAGATGGGGAGACGGGGAAAAAACAAATATCATTTCTCCTGAAACAAATTCTCTGAGAAAAAATATATGGACACATATCGCGTTGGTAAATGACGGAGAGAAAATCACGATTTTCATTGACGGCGAAATGGAATTTGAAGAAAAATATGAAAAAGCAGTTCCGGTACCTGCAAAAGCGGATACTGTCATAGGCAATTATCCTGCAAGAGCGGACGCGTATAATTTTATCGGCGCGATAGATGAACTTTATATAATAGGCAAGGCACTGAATAAAGACGAAGTATATAAAACTGCAAGTAAAATTGACTGAAACCCTCCGCTATGGCCTCGAACATTTAAGCCATAATATTTCCAAAGGATTTACAGAGAACTCACTCTTTTCGTCCGGAACTATTGTTCTGCGGCTGAGGAGATCAAAAAGATTAAAAGCGCCATACTTTTCAAAAATATTTTTCAAAGATACTCTTACGGACTTTGATGAAAGATTGTGAACGGCAATCAAAGGATTTTCATTCTTTTCAAATCCTCTGAGTACAGTAAACACCGAAGGATGCAGCAATGGAAAACTGAATGAAGCATCCGGGGAAAAAGCCTTTTCGCCTGCGCGTACTGAAAGCAGCTCCCTGTAACGGGTGTAAACTTTGCGGCGTAACGAGTCCTTTTCCGAGAGTTCTTTTACAAGGGTCTTGAAGTCGAGTTTTTCACGGTTTATCGTCCTGAAAGCACCGGAAATTTTTACCCCTTCAGTAAAGTTCACTGAACCCACGAGACTGTGAAAATAAACGCACGGAACCCCCGGCATGGAAAGCATTATCGCCTGTGAAAGCATGAATTTTTCAGCCGCGGCATCTGAACTGTCATTATCAGCTTTAAGAAGGCTCAGGTAATTGATGTTCAGCTCATACGGGCTTTCAGTTCCATTCTCGTTTTTCTTTGAGGAAATATTTCCGCCCCGCGCCAATGTACTTTTACAGAGAAAATCAATTTCCTCCTGCGGAAGCAGTCCCGTTGCCGGGGTAACGCCTATCCCGTCATGCGACGCGGTAAAATTAAAATAGGTATTTCCACAAGCGGGGACTTCGAGCGATGACGCCCAAGAGCTTAGAAAAGTGGAATTTTCCATCAGTATCGCATGCGCCAGAAGGGGAGGCAGCGAGAAATTATAAACCATCTGGGCTTCATCGCCGTTTTTTCCGAAATAGGAGATATTATCCTTATGCGGTACGTTTGTTTCTGTTATGATTGAAACGTAAGGCGCGCTTTCATCAAGTATCAGTCTCAGGAGCTTTATGACTTCGTGGGTTTCCGGCAGATGAACGCACTTTGTTCCCGGCTTTTTCCAGAGATAGGCGATGGCGTCCAGACGCAATACCCTTGCGCCCTGACTGACGTAAAACAGTAATACATCAATAATCGCAAGCAGTGTATCCGGGGATTCGTAATTTAAGTCGATCTGATCGGCGCTGAAGGTCGTCCAAAGCCATTTTTCGCCTTTGGAAGTATCGAATTTCGTAAGAAGAGGCAATGTCCTTGGCCGGATTACACCGGAAAGGTCAATTGACGGACCGGTTTCTATAAAAAAATTTCTGAAAGCCTCATCACCGGCAAGATATTTCCCGAACCATCCGCTTTTCGCGGAAATATGATTTATGACGGCGTCGAACATCAGATTAAAGTTTTTCCCCATAGACACTATGTCTTCCCAGCCGCCGTTTTCCTTTTTCACTTCCTTATAGTCAATGACTGAAAATCCATCGTCCGACGAATACGGATAAAACGGCAGAATATGTATAATTTTAATCAGTCCCGAAACATAATTTCCCAGAAATTTGTTCAGGACTTTCAGTGTTTTTTCATTTTCCGAACTCACTTGGTCGCCGTAAGTGGTAAATGCGATGTCGTTCTCTCTGAATTTTGCTCTTCCCGCATTATTCGAAAGCTTGTAAATAAGAGGCTGGTAAAAATTGATAATGTCATTGATACCGTCAAAAATTCTATCAGCTTCTCCGCTTCCGTAAAGAAAACTTAACTTCTTTATAAATTCAGCGCGGATTTCTTTTTTAACAGGCATGTTACTCCGGAAAAATAAATGGTTCTATCAGAAAAAGCGGGTTTTTACGTATTTCGCCGCCGATAATGGAAGCCATCGGCCCGGCCTGAATGAGTTTTGCGTCAGCCATTCCGATCTCTGCGTTGACCTGAGCGCCGGCCTCCATAAGCAGAGGTTCGACCTTCAGATAGTTCCGAGGAAGTCCCGGCATGTGCGGAAATGTGGGAACTGTGATTTCGACACCGTTTGCGTCAATGACAACGGGAAGGTATTCTTTTCTGCAGATTGTCGGCGCGCCATTGACATTTTCGACAAAATGCAAAGAGGTGTTGGAACCGTGAGTAACGCCGAGCAGCAGAATTTTTCCGTTCATTTCCATCAGTTTGTGATAAGGTGAGCCGAAACCTACTGAAAGTTTACACCGTTCGTGTCCCTCGAGTATTTTTTCTGCCAGCGGGCCGCATGCGGCGGTGCAATGTGTCGGGTTCAGGGAACGCAGCACTCCGGGGCGCTTCCGGAAAGTTTCAGTTATTATTCCGCATCCAGACGGCGTGTTTCTTATATCAAAACAACAACCGCGGTCAAGCAGGTAAAACTCCGAACCGCTCTGAAACGACGGCATCATCAGAGTTCCGTCAGCGCCGAGAGTTTCCAGTAAAGCGTCTATCAGCATATCTGCCCCGCCTTCAACCTGTCCAAGACTTTTCAACGAGCCGTGAAGCAGTAGAATATCGCCGGATTTGACGCCAATTTTGCGAAGACCTTCTATAATATCTGATTTTGCGACTTTCATGGATGAATTACCTTAGCAAATTCGAGTTTAGTTCTTGAACTCTTGCAAAAATATAGGAATCTCGGAGGAAAAGCAACAGCTTGTTGAAAAAAGTTTTTTCTTTTCTCCAGAAGCCCATAACTTTCGTCAAATTCTTGATCTGTATTTTTTGGGGGCCTCTTTTGCGTTTTGTTCCATGGGTGGGTACCATAAATTCTGTTCCTCCTCAAGCTTTGGGTTGAAAAGCTCCAATCCGCCTCATGTACAATCCCCTCACCGTGTATCAGAATAACGGCTTCATGCCTGTTTTTTCAGGTGAAGCGGCTATGACATGCAATTTTCCGAACAATGTTTTTATCATGGTATAATTGTTTTAAGAGGGTCAATTGAAAAAGTAAACGCATGTTTGTCAAACTAAATGCACGCCAATTCCCGACACGCTGACGCGTTTTTCCGTTCTCCCGATAACTATCGACTATCTGAAGATATTCATAACCTTTGACTTTTTTAGTTCTGAAAAACATGCCGTTCCCTTTTGTTTAGCATTACTTCTGTTGTCAGATTTTTAAAAACCAGCGCAAAAATAAAGATTCCAGAAAAAAAGCTGGCATTACATTTTGCGTTTTCGGAAAAAGTCCAGCCTCAAAACTCTTGGAAAAAAGCTTTAAACTGTCGAAGATGAGTTAAAAAAACGGTATAAGCGACTGTCTGGGCGAAGCTAAGAGAACCGCCATCCGACAAGTCAGAGAGAGCACGTGCAATTTGGGAACATCAGTAGTAATTATGATACAATGAAAGAGAAAGCAATCTCCTCTTGAATCTGTTTTTTGTCGGGATACCGTATATAGTTCAAATTTTGAAAACCCGGCAGTAAATGGGGCCTTTTATGATTTTGATGATAGATAATTTTGATTCGTTCACATACAACATTGTGCAGTATCTTGGTGAATTGGGCTGCAATCCAGAAGTAATCAGAAACAATGATATTACGCCTGAAAAGCTTAAAACACTCGATGTTGAAAAACTTATCGTTTCGCCTGGGCCGTGCACTCCGAAAGAGGCTGGAATATCATGCGAGGCAATCAAGTTTTTCGCGGAAAAATCAGTACCCGTGCTGGGCGTCTGTCTCGGGCATCAATGCATAGGGGAAGTATTCGGCGGCAAAGTCATCCATGCCCCGTATCTTATGCATGGCAAAATATCCGAAATATTCCACAATGGAAAAGGTATTTTTAAAGGGCTTGCGTCGCCTTTCAAGGCGACAAGATATCATTCGCTCATAATAGACAAACAGTCATTTCCGGAAGCCGCTCTTGAAATAACGGCTTGGACCGAAGACGGACTGATAATGGGCGTGGAACATAAAAAATTAAAGGTGTATGGAGTACAATTTCATCCGGAATCGATACTTACTGAAGACGGGCACAAACTTCTTGGAAACTTTTTGTCCGTAAAATAAGATTTTCCTCATGGGCCATACTTCAAAGATATTAAATATGAACATCTGCCATCTGCTCAAAACTCCTCTGGCTTTAGTCGTACTGACGCAGATAACTTTTACCGCCGGGGATTTTCTGGCCAGGGCTAACATGAAGCATTTCGGTTTCTGCAAAGCTGCCTTTTTCACATGGTGGTTTCTTATCTATTTTATTCTCAGGCAGATAGGAATGATGGGACAGCTCTATGTTTTTTCAAGTGTGGAGCTGGGCAAAACTATGGCCCTTTTCGGGGCGATCTCAATTGTTCTTTCGAATCTTCTGGGCATATTTCTTCTCAGCGAGCTGCTTTCCGTGGGCGTGTACATAGGCATTACTCTGGCAATACTTGCTTTTCTCGCCCTTGCCTTTCTTTAAAACAAGATTTTGAAAAGCTGATAAAATACAGTATATTAGCGTTCCCGGGGGCTGAAAATTTAAGGGTTTTCATGACGATAAAATTATTGATAGCTTTTGCCGTGATGTTCGCTGCGCTTGGCGGTATATACAATTACTGGCAGAAAAAAAATTCTTATTATACTATCCACATCGTATTTCTCTCAATCATAATTATCTCCTGCACTGTCTTCATACTCTACTACACAAACATAGTAGGTTCTTACGCCTATAAACGGCTTTATTCGGATGAACTGATATTTTCAAATTCCAGGGGCTTTGCGATGGGGCAGTATCTCGCCAAAAAATTCCCCGGCGGAAAAGCCCTTGTCATAGCCGGAGAGGATTACAAAAAAAACAAAGTGGAAATGGGCCTGATAGAAGAGCTGGAAAAAGGCTTCGGCCCAAAGGTAAAACTTATCGCGGTGGAAAGTCTTGATATAATCCAAAAATATCTTCCCCCCGAACAGGTCAAGCCAATTAATGAAATCATGAAAGCTATTGATTTTGATATAGTTATAGGTAGACATCCCGATTGCAATATCATTGTATCCCTGATAGGGCTGCCTAGTGACGCCAAATATATGAAAATATGGCAGGAAGAGGAAAATAAACGGCCCAAAGTCGCTATTCTGGATGGATATTTATTTATGCTCGGCGGAGCAATCAAAGTCGGTTACGTCTGTGCGGTTACAGCACAGAAAAATGGCTCTATAACGGATGCGCCGCCGCCTTCCAATCCGGAGAAAGCCTTCAATATGCGCTATATCCTTGTAACACCGGAAAATATCGATGATATGGCAAAAAAATACAAGAAACTGTTTTTGTTGGAATAAAATAGTTACAATTTGGCTCATTTGGGTATATAATACGTTATGCTAAAAAGAGAAAGGGCGTGTGATTTATGAAAATAAAAAAATTCACCCTCATAGAAATCCTCTTCGTAACTTCCATATTCGCAATTCTTCTGGCAATACTGTTGCCGAGCCTGAGAAGGGCCAAGGAATACGCTTACGATGTGGTATGCAAAAGTAATCTCAGACAGATAGGAGTAGCCTACAAAAGCTATAAGGCTGACTACAGGAATCAGCACCCGAGCACGGACAGGTGGCTTGACGATTTCAGGCCTCTTTATCCGTATCTCAACACTGTTGACGTTTTCATCTGCCCTAAATCACATACGGAGCTAAAATCTTCTGAAGACCTTCTTGGCGGAGCAGATTACTATATATCTGGAAATTTAACTGACAACGACAGAAACAACGGGCACGGAAACAGCCCTTATCATCTCGATATCAGTAACCCCGGCCAAAATACACTTGAACTCTTATCATATAAACGAAATGCCGTATGCGTATATGACAAGTATTACACAAGTCATTTCGGCAAACTTAATATCCTGTATCTGGAACCATATCAGGGTACTGAAAATGGCGTAACTGTACGGAAAACCGCGTTTCAGCTGGATAAGGAATATGGAGTGCTCAGTTTATGGACACTTGATGTAAGAAATAATGGTGATATATGGCTGGTTACCGTTCTTTCACCATTTCCCGATTTAGACACTAATGGCAATAGCAGCAGTAGCGTTGGCGGTGCCGGCACTCATGGAAATTCAGGCCATTAATTAAAATAATCAAATAATGGCATTTAATAAGGAGGACTTCGTCGAAAATGTTTAAACTTAAAAGTATTGTCAAAAGCAACCTTTTTTACTGTCTGCTTACTATATTTCTTCTGAGTTCCGTCTTCACTGTTTTCTTCATATACCAGAAATACAGCGATTTTATGGACAAGGCCAATAACCTTGAACGCAGTTACATGCGCTATAAGCAGGACCTGCTTTCAAATGAAGTCGAAAACACCCTCAAATATATCGCTTATGAAGCCTCCCTTATAGACGACAAATACAAGAATGCCGATAAAAAGCTCAGAGACGACGCCGTCAAAAAAGCAGGACTGGAAGTACTGGAAAAACTCAGAAAAATAAAATTCGGCAAAAACCGCGAAGGCAATGTACTCATAATAGATTTCGACGGCAAAGCCCTCCTGTATCCTTCAAAGGCAAATCTCGAGGGAAAAAATATCAAGGATGTCAAATCACTGAAAGATAACCAGAGCATAAAACCCTATGAACTGATAATTGACGCCGGAAGAAAACCCTTCGGCGACTTCATACACTATACAGTGATAAACCCCTCCCAAAAACAATATCAGGAAATGATAGCCTTTTCAAAAGCTTTCAAGCCCTGGGGCTGGACCGTTTCCTCGGAAATGAGCAGGGACAGCTTTCTGAGAGCTTTTTCGGAAAACAGGATAAGGATGAAAATAGACTTGGCCATAGAGATAGCCTTTATCTGCATTCTCTTTGCTATTATCACTGTCGCGGCATTCATATTCATATACAGCTTTTCAAGGGCGATAAAAAAAGAACTCGACATGCTCATTGATTATCTAGGCAAACCCGTTCAGGATAATCCGACTCTCTCCGAAAATGACTTTCACTATTCTGAATTCAAATTCATTGCCTCGTCAACCATAAACATGGTTTCCAGAATAAAAGAGCTTCTTCTGAAACTCAAAGAACTCGCAATCCGCTCGGAAATCAACAGTCAGGCAAAAAGCAGTTTCCTGGCCGGGCTCAATTATGAAATCAGAAGCCCCCTTAACGGCATTATGGGCATGTCCAATATACTCCTCGAAAGCAAACTCGATAAGGAACAGAAAAGCTGTGTTGAGTCCATTCTGACATCAGGTAAATCCCTTGTTTCCCTGATTAACGCGATAAGCGATTTTTCTTCTCTTCAGGCAGGAAACCTGGAAATCAGAAAAGAGTCTTTCGACTTGAAAAGCGTCTGTTCAGAACTTACTGAAATAATGCTGGATAAAGCTTCCGCCAAAAAATTGGAACTGAAACTGAACTATGACGGAAATAATATCCCGCCATTATTGTCAGGAGACCCCAAGCGCATAAAACAAATTATGATAAACCTCATCGACAACGCCCTCAGTTATACTCAGGAAGGAACTGTTTATATAAATGTTAAATGCATTGAGACAAAAGAAAAAAGTCTGAAAGTCTCCTTTGAAATCCAGGGTACTTCTCTGAATATTTCCGGCGGTTTTGACAGAATACTTGAGGACCTGACGGCGGAAAATACTTCTTCACAGAAAACCGGCGTAAGCTTCAGCCTCGCCGTCTGCAAATATCTCGTTGAACTTATGGGCGGTGAAATCGGAATAAAAACAGAAGAAAGTAATTCCGCTCAGACAATATTCTTCAATATTCCATTTCAGATACCTGAAACAGTCGCTGAAAAAGAAAAAACCGCGGTACTTCCCGAAAAGAGCACGGAACAGCGTGAAATCAGAGTACTGCTCGTTGAAGATGACCCGATTAACCAGCGCGTTGAGGCAAATTTTCTTTCAAGACTTAACTGCAAAGTTACCACTGCCAATAACGGGCTTGACGGCCTTAAAAAATTCAAAGGAAGCGATTTTGATATAATCTTCATGGATTGCCAGATGCCGGAAATGGATGGATATGCGGCAACCAGGGCTATAAGGGCTTCAGACAGTCCAAATAAAAATATACCTGTCATAGCTCTCACCGCCGATGCTATGCGTACCGACATAGCCATGTCTAAAGAATGCGGCATGAATGACCATATCGCCAAGCCTATCTCAGTGGAAGACATTAAAGAAATGATAGCAAAATATCTGTAATAAAGGGGAGCTTAAGTTCAGCATGAAAAAAATTCTTCTTCTGATAATATTTCTCAATCTGTTTTCCTTGTCTCTTTCCGCCAGAATAAATGAAACCATTGAACAGTGCAGGACCAGGTACGGGGAGCCGAAAGCCGAAAAAACAAGCGGCCCCTGCCTTGTTAAATATTATTTTAAAAACGGCATGAACGTCATGGCCGTTTTTTACAAGGACAAAGCTGTGGTTGTGAATTATGCCAAACCCGACTCGTCCAACCCCTTTTACAAACGCACTGTCGATAAAGACGGATGGATGGACACCATAAGCTCTCCCAATATCATGGAAATGAACCTGCCCCTGCCTGAAAATGAAATAGAATACCTTAAAAATTCCAACTCCGAAAATGAGAAATGGACAAAAACCGGAGACAACATCTGGCAGAGGGAAAAGAAAACAGTCGCGGCTTCTTACCAAAAAAATATACTTACCTTCAAAGTCGTTAAACAAAATGACAATAAAGATAAACCTTCTTATCTGAACGGATTCTGAAGTTCCGCCACGCTTATCTTCATACAAAACGTCATCTTATTTTATTCTGGATCATACAGGCCTTGAGGGTATTACGCATCAAGGTGGCTATTGTCATAGGGCCTACGCCTCCGGGTACCGGGGTTATATAGGAGGCCTTTTCAGAGACATTTTTAAAATCCACGTCGCCAGTATTTCTGAAACCTTTGGGATGACTTGCGTCTTTGACCCTGTTCATGCCCACGTCTATTACTATAACGCCTTCCTTGACCATGTCGGCTTTTACAAACTCCGGCTTGCCTATGGCGGCTATCAGTATGTCGGCCTGTTTCGTATAATGGGCTATATTCTGAGTGCGCGAATGACATACTGTTACCGTGGCGTTAGCGCCTTTCGTTTTTTGCACCAGCAGGGCCATCATGGGTTTGCCGACTATATTTGAACGTCCCAGTATGACAGCATGTTTGCCGTCTGGGTTGATGCCGCTGTATTTGAGAAGCATCATGACGCCGTATGGAGTACACGGCATGAAGCCGTCCTCTTCGCCGTTAAGCATCCGGCCCACGTTTTCGGGATGAAAGCAGTCCACATCTTTCTCCGGTCTTATGGCATTGATTATGGCGTCTTCATCAATATGAGGCGGAGGCGGAGACTGCACAAGAATTCCATTTATTCTCTTATCATTGTTAAGCTCTTCAATTATCGAGAGAACTTCCTGCTGGGTTGTTTCTTTCGGCAGTATCCTTTTTTCCGAATGAATGCCCAGTTCGGCTGATTTTTTTGATTTCATGTTCACATAGGTCTGTGAAGCCGGATCGTCGCCTATGAGGACAACCGCAAGTCCCGGCTGGAGCTTGTGTTCATTTTTCAGCCTGGCGACGCCTGCGGCGGTTTCCCCGTTAATCTGTTCCGCGACGGCTTTGCCGTCAATAAGTTTTGCTTTCATAAAAATATATCTTGTGTTTCGCGCGTGAATTATAAATTTTATGTGTTAATATAAAATACCATTGGCATCTAATACAATTGATGTTTTTACTTTTTTTTCAAAATATACGGCGGGACAGTACTTAAATGTTTATCTTCTGAGTGTCCCGTAAAAGTGTTAAAGAACGGTTTATATGCGTCTGCTTATTTATAATATCGCTTACGGCACGGGAAATCCCGGCGCTTTCCATAAACAGATATGGACGATACACCGTTATCTCCGCACATCCAAAGGCCATCTTGACCGGATTATAGATTTTATTGACGAAAGCGATGCCGACGTGGTGGGACTTGTGGAAGTCGATACGGGCTCATACCGCACGGATTTTGTCAATCAGGTCGAGGCCATAGCAAATCATCTCAAACACTATCACCAAAGTTCAGTCAAATACGGCAAGCGCTCACTCGGCAGGGCCATCCCCATACTGAACAAGCAGGCAAATGCCATACTCACCAGAAAAAAAGTCCCTAAATGGTATTTTCATTATTTCCCGCACGGCTTTAAGAAACTCATTATAGAAGTGCACCTTGACGGGATAAGGTTTTTTCTCGTGCATCTTTCAATTCAGAAAAAAACCAGGGAAGTCCAGATAAAATATCTGACGAAACTCGCCAAAGGCTCCAGCCCGCTGATTATAGCCGGGGATTTCAACACCTTCTCAGGAGAAGACGAACTCCGTGATTTCAAAAAAGAACTAAAGCTGATAAATCCCAATGCGGAAGGTCTGCCGACCTATCCTTCCTCAAAGCCTAAACATCAGCTTGATTTCATTCTCTGTTCAAAGACGCTTAAAGTGAAAGATTTTCAGATCCCTGAAGTGAAATACTCCGACCATCTCCCCCTGATACTGGATTTTCACAAATGAGCTGTCATCCCAAGACAGATTTATCAGTAATAAACAGGGGATAATCAACAAACGGCAATCCCCTGATTGTAACAAATCCCTGTACGTTTTCGTCAAATCCAACCGGAGGATATTTAAAGCCGCGTTTACAGGATTCAACTTCTTTTATTTCATAGACATTTCCCCTGATGGGGTCTATCAAAACAGGATTTTCCAATTTGTCCTTTTCATCAATCCAGAGCTGTATGTCTATTATCCCGGGCTCCAAACTCATTTCAGGATTTTCAGGCACGTGGTATGAGAAAACAGGCACTCCATTGCGGCGGAATTTATTTGTTACCATTGAAATATGGCGCAGATGCGACATCAGCGGAGTCCCGTGAATGTTGATGCGAATATAAAGGTCTTCCGCCTTTTCCGCCGAATCAAAAAGATATCCCATAGACTGCAATGCCTGATAGGAAAGCTTGGGGCTGCCTGTACATTTAAGCACACCCATGCCGCAAACTTTTTCACCGGTCCTTTCATTGTAGTTCTGTTTGTCTATCACCATGAAATATGACGACATTTCGCATCCTATTTTGAAATCCGAGGTATATCGCCGGGTCAAAAATTTAGCCTGGACATACTCATTCCCGCTGGACAACCCCATTCTCTGTATTGTAGGCATACCGGTCTCGCCCTGCCATATCTTAATATGAGAACCCCCGTGTGTATCAAGTTCATATCTTATGTTGTCATAACGGACTTCAAGACCGAATTCAGGGTTTGTCCCGTAAGGATGGAATGTAAGAATGTCTATATATTTCGCCAGTCCCGCGTTCACCATGTTCCTCATGAAGAAACAGGCGTCCAGGGATAGAGAAATTGAGCCGCCTATGATTTTCGCGTCGGGATCAGCCTTCCGGATTTCTTCGGAGCTTATCCTGACAAGTTCCACATAGTCTTCGGCGCATTTCTTCTCGAACTCGCTTCTATTGCAGTCCTTGTAAAGGTTATAAGTTTTCCAGAAGCCGTAAGGGGCGGTGTTTGGCTCGTTCCATATCTCCCAATGAGTTACTCTGCCTTTAAAGTGTTTAGTCATGGCAGCGAGATAATTTTTCCAGCCCTTGACGGCCTCTTTCCCATGGTACATCGGGACTTCTCCGACATAACCGCGAACAGTACTTGGCACCTTTTCTCCGAGATGCTTCTCGGCATAATCCGCATAGCCTTCGACCGGAGTATATAAGGGGTTGCCGAAACTGACGCTCAACCACGGTTGGATACCAATCGCAAGGAGCGAATCAACTGTCTCATCAAGCCATTTGAAATCATAAACGCCTTTTTCCTTTTCGCATTTTATCCATCCGGTTTGCATGCGGGCCCATTTGACACCGGAATTTTTCATGAGTTCATAAGTCAATCTCGGATCAAAAGTATCCCTGTCAAGGGTTTCATATCCTATTCCGATGATAGATTTTTTGACATTCAAATTGTTCGGTTTAGGCAAATTGCCGATCAGTTCAAGGTTGTGCCGGTTTTCCAACGGGTTCATATTGAGCCCGTATAATTTCGCGTCTCCAGCTTTGGGCATAACATTACACGGCGGCAACTGCATGATTGTCGTATCCATAATTTTCTCTCTTTTATGCTTTAATTTGAATACATTTTAGGGAAGCAGTACAAATGTTCTGAAATAGCTCGGCATTATTTGTTCACTAACGATTAACTACATTATAATTTCAAGCATGTTTAGCTATTCAATAAAGCGCAGGAGACCAAAGGCCGAAAAATCATTATGCCGCTGACTCCCCAAAGTGCTCCATCTCTGATATTGCGGAATTCCAATATGCGAACCATTGTTTTTTGGGCGGTTTCGTATGAAGTTGGCGTACCATTTGGCACCGACTTTCGGGGCGGGGACGGATTGAAAATCTGAGAAGGGGATAAACATCTCAATGTTCCATCCGTCCGCATCCGCGAGGGCGACTGTTTGCGCGTTTTTGGCATCCCACTGTTTGTCGAAGCCGTATGCGTCGTAAACCGCGGAATTCAGATTTATTATCAGATGGTAGTAGTTTGTGCGTTTGCCTTCGACGTCCAAAAACATTTCCATGCAGTCGTCCCACCACAAATCCATATCATGCCCATGCCGTTTGGCGGCATATTCGGTCTTTTCCTTCTCATTCATGCGGAATGCGAACGCAATGCCCTTTTCGTTCCAGACGGCCTGCACCCATGTATCCGTCCGGTCTTTTATCGGGACGGGGTCATTTGGCAAAGCGTTTTTGAAGGATTGTTTTTCTGTTTCCTTCCAGCATATATCATCGAGTTTTCCGTCTATCAGCGGGAGATTGCTTATTTTCTGGATTGTCAGGGTGGGCAGGTTTCCGCCGTGATACCTGTCGGACTCCTCGAAAAAAAGTTCCAGGGATTTCCCGAAGAAATCGATCCTCTGTTTTTCAATGCTGTTTTCCTTGACCGAAGTGCGTGCCTCTTCCAACAATTTTTTAAGGTTGGCGGCAAGATCAGCGGGCATGGTTACTTCATGTATCATGCTTGGGCTGACATGGTGGGTGTTCAACTCTGAATTCCACGGAATGTTTTCCCAGCGTTCAGTCAGGATTTTCAAAATTTCCGACATGGGTTTGGCGGCCGGGCCGTACATGAGGGCCGCATGTTCGTCGCAGGCCGCATCAATGTCGAAATCAGGATTCCACATCAGACGAAACCAGCAATATAAAGTCCAATGTTGCGAAGCCCACTGGCCTCCGGGCAGATTCGGGGTTGTTCCTCCGCCATTGATGAAAGAACCAATAATACTGCCGTCATGTTTTTTATAAAAATTTTTGATGACATGCGGATACTGGAACGGCAATGTAGTATCTTCTGCGGGCCAGCAGAAATATTCCCACAACAGAATTTTTTTTCCTGTTACTTTTTTCCATCCTTCAATCAATGCGTCATGAAGTTGTCCTGTTTTTATTTCTTTTGAGTTTGCCGTGCCACCCATCAGGCATATACATACTATTACGTTGTCAGGAAACTGCATTCCCTGTGGGGGCATGGTGTAATTCAAATACGGCAGAAAGAAAACCTGTTTTTCCGGCCAGCGTTTTTTAATTTCAGTTGCCATTTTGTTTAGGAAGGTTCCGATGATTCTGCTTGCCCTTCCAAGTCTGTCAGCAGAGGAATCCGTCAAAGCTTTGCAATACTCGCACTGGCATTCGATCATGGCGTCCGGAGGAGAAATGTAAATGGTGGTTTCAGTGGGAGGATACCAGAGGCCGCCTGTTTTTGTTTTCCATGGAGAGTTGATTCCCTTGTTGTAATAATCTTCCAGGTCTTTGATCATGATTTTGACTGTTTCGGGGTTGCCGTAACATGGAATACCCGGATTTCTCGAACCGTTGGACTCCAGTTGGTAACATTCAGGTTTTTCGTCCGCGGAGACGGACATCCTCAACGGAGAATGGCAGCCTATCACGGGAACCGAACGTCCCGCCCTGTAATGCCATGAATGGAGATTGAAGTCAATTTTCTGAGAGAATCCTTTGACCTGCCAGGGATACATCGTCCGGTGCTGCATTTTGGGAAAATCGACATAGTGGACAAGATTTATCACCAGATCATTTTTCTTGGGAATAACTGTTCCCAATTCCCCCGGATAAAACCAGCGTATCCCCATAAACCTTTCCAGAAAATCATAGACTCCGAAAAGAGTTCCCCTCTGTCCATCCTTGATCGTCTGGAATTCCCGAACGGAAGGATTTTTTCCCACGATTGCAATACCATTGGGAAATGATTTTATTGTGAAACCTTCCGCCGGAAGCTCGTCGGCATTGATGCCCAGACGGTCTGTATATCTGCTTTTTCCGATCAGGACTAGAGGCCCTTTGATTTTCTTGTCGTCGCCTAAAAGCGGAAGTTCGGCTCCGGTGGAAAGTTTTACATTTTCAATAAATTCCTTTGCCGCCAGTTCATTGAGTTGCTGTTCTTCGGGGAAAGCTTTTGGGGATTTATTTATTATTACGGTTGCGAGCGGTTTGCCGTCTTTGACCAGCGTAACAGGTTCATGTTTGTCGGCTTGCATATTTTTCACGGGGTTCAGGGAGTCGGCAAATGAAGGCGACTGTCCACAAACTGAAATCATCCCCATAAATAATCCACACTCAATAATTCTTTTCATGCTTAAAATCCTTTCTTGATAAAATTTATTTTATCGCTTCAAATGAGACGCCTTCGGAACCTTGTGATTCATACCATAGCCCTATGGACTTGTTCGTGGAGAGGATTTCTCCCGAAGGAAGCACTTTGACTTTGACATCCCATGCCGGAACAGTTATCCTCCAGAGGGTGCGCCCTGCATCGAGTTTCATCCCTGAAACAAGAATTCCCCCGTTCCATGCCGAATCTCCAAGAGTAACGCATTCATGAACGCTTCCCTGTAATTTTTTATTGAGTGTCCTGAGACAGGAGTCCAATATCAGGTCATCGGATTCCTTTCTCCATTCATCCATTGTCTGTTCGTGTTTCCAGGGGGCGGCATTCCATACGAGGAAAACCCTGACACCGGAAAGGGCGAGATGATAGACTAGTTCCTGATAATAATCGTTGTCCTTGAATTTGCTTTTGGTGTAACTTTTATAGCTTATCCACGGGGTGCAGGGTTCCGTACTGGAACGGGCTATGGCGCGGAGATCGTCCACTTCCCGCCGCAGTACCGAGAATGGGGAATCCCCGAAAATCGTTCCATCGGACAATGTCCGTTTGGCCAGTCCCGAATGGAAGTTGCCGTAGAACACCGGACAATTGCAGTTGCCGAAAACTGCGTTTACGTTGCTGGTTATATGTCCGGCGTAATCAATGTACACATTGTCGCCCTTCACCCAAAAGGAATTATAATTGCTGGCCCGCACTTTCGGGAACAGTTTTACAACAGGGTCAAATATCGCTTCATTCAGGCCCTTTGATACTATTCCCTCCATAAAGGTGTTCCAAATCATATAGGGCTTGGGCGGCAAGTCCGACAATTTTTCCCCAAGCTGATAAGACGGAGGATTGGTGTCGGAAGTTATTTCAGACGGTTTCATATCAGGGAGTTGTCCTTTGAATTCCACAAAACGGGGAGAGTTGAAAGTCGCCTCGATCCTCGCGGGTTTTCTGTCCCACATCGAAAAACCTCCCTCAAAATCAAGAACAAGAAAATCCATGAGCCCGCCCGCCTCCTTGTATGCCTTGAAATACTCTTCGGCCTGTTTTCTGACCTGGGGAATTCCGTTTTCCATCCATGGGCCCGGAAATTCGGTGCCGGATATTTTGTCTCCGGGATATCCTATTATTTCCATGCCCGACCAGATGAAAACGGCAGCTTTTCCTTTGGGACTGGCAATGCTTGTTTGCGCGGCTTTGACGGGGTCTTGTATTCTTCGAACAGCGCGTTTTCCCCATCCTGTCCAGATCATGGGGATAAGATGTTCTGTTCCGTCAACCGGTTTCTCCCATGTGAACGCGCAGAGGTCATAGTCAGTTTTCTTTTCCTGCCCGGCGTTTTCAGCGGCAGAGATTTTCGCGATAAAGCACGCACCGGTTGAGACCGCAATCAAAAACAAGTTCTTAAACATATTTTTACTCCTATCTTATGGGCCAGAAATACTCTTTGTTCAAATCCACAAGGCTGCTTCCATCGGGCATGGGGTCGCAGGGACGCGGCCAGACTACTATTGACTTGGCGTGGCCTTCGATGAAAATGACATTCACGTTGACCGAATGGACAGGAAACGTGGATGTCCACGGACTGCTGTAACGGGCTCCGTAATTGACGCAGGAAGACCCCGATGGCGGAGCAAAAGCGTCCAGATACAATATAATGTTGGGTTTGGTAACCGTCTGCATTTTTGTGTCATGAAGGTTATAGTTGCTGCCGTAATTAGTCCACCCTTTGTGTCCCGACTGATACGCCGCCTTGTTTGATGAACAGAAATAGGGAGCTTTCTTTTTTGCCCACCCGCCATGTTTCAAGTAAACGATTGAATTGCCTAAATTGCCGCTCAACGGCAGATACCAGGCGGTTGGCTCAGCCGCTGTGTAGTAGGGGAAATGCCCCTGATAGTCGTCGCAATACCACATTGTCGCCAGATGCAATTGCTTGAGGTTGTTGATGCACACTATGGAGTTCCCCATTTCCTTTACTTTTTTCAACGCTGGTAGCAAAATACATATCAGTATCAGGATAATGGAAATAACAACCATTAATTCCACCATAGTAAAAAAAAAACGCAGGAATCCGGCATTTTTTCCGTAAATTCCATTCCTGCGAAAAATTCTTGTAAACCTGTTAATTCCAGTTTCAAAATTTGTTTTCATCATTGCCTCTAGAATTTATTTTTCCCATATCTCGGACTGTCCGTTCCCTGAAAGGAATGCCTTGAGATAGGGTTCCATTGCGTTGGCCCACATCGCATAACCTTTCGGGGAAAGGTGCAATAAATCGCGCATCACTACTTTTGTTATTGTACCGTCTTTTTCAAGGAAAGTCTCGCCGATGTCGGCATAATAAACGTTTTTGTAATCGGCAAGAGTTTTTATCATTTCGTTGGTGTTTTTGATTTTTTCGCGGATAGGGTTGTTTGGTTTCTCCGAACAGGGGAATATTCCCAGGAGCATTATCTTTGATTCAGGACAGACTTTTCTCAGGTATTCGACGATTGTCTTGATTCCGGCAAAGGTGTCCTCGGGAGTGTCTTTTTGAATGAGGTTGTTTATGCCAATCAGGATAATAATGTGTTTGGGGTAATAATTTTCAAGGGATTTACCTTCGGTGAGACGCCACAGCACTGTCTGTGTTTTGTCACCGGTTATCCCGAAGTTTGTGCCAATGTCCCTGTATTTTGCATTCCATGTCTCCAGTCCTCCCGGATATTTGTGATCTGGCGAATTTGTCCAGAGGTCAGTGATTGAATCCCCTATGAAAAGCAGGTCTTTACGAGGCTGTTTGAGTTTGTTATGGAAGTATGGAAACCACCAGTAGTCATTCTTGCCTCTTGTGTCTGGGATACAGGTTTTCAGATTACTCTCTAGCAGTCCATATTCTGTCCATTTCCAATCTTCTCCCACTACAAAAGTTACAATAAAAGTTCCAACTGTCATAAAAAAAATCTTCTTGACATTCATAAAAAATTATTCCTCCCTATCTGATTTTAATAAGGTCCCAGCGAAACAGAAAAACAAACTTTCCTGACAAAAAACCTTATGGCCTCCTCTTCTACCATACTTAATAGTGTATCTTTCTTTTAAAACAATCTGATTTCTATTGCATTAATCTGATCCGCGATACTGCGGTTTCTCCATGCTTTAGTCGCGTCGGCTTCTCCCATAAAACACCATTTGCAATCATTCTCCAAAATATAGTCAGCATTAAGAATTTTTCCCTGCAAGCTGACTATTCTTTCCGGAACATAGGATTTGCCGTTAACTTTTGCCGACACATAGGCCAGTCCCTGGCCGCCGTAACCGCGCGTCTCGAAGAGAACAGTTTTCGGAACAAGCGCTTTTTCAAGTAAAAATATCCTTTCGTAAAAAGTATGACTGACGGATGCCCCTTTGAAAACTCCTTGCCCGACAAGTTTTTCACCCTCATCTGTTCTAATTGATATTTTTGTCTGCATCACCCCATAAGCGTTAGGCAGACAGAACATGACTTTCAGAAAATTGCCCTGTGAGACATTTTCCGCCAGTTTTTTAAAGCCGGAAAGGATTTCATTGAATTTCAATTGGATATTATCGGGATAGATACCCGGACGCCACAGGGCCCATTTTTCCGAATATTCATCTGCGATATCCTGAATTTCAGCTATGGTTTTTATAAGTTCATCCTTTTTCTTTCCTGTTTCAATCAGGGTTTTAAAGCCTTTTTTCACTTCAAAAACAGCCCGTTCCAATTCCAGTGATAAAAGTATTTCCTCCAAAATATATTTGCCGGGCAGTATATTTACTTTTTTTATAAATTCGCGTATTACAGACAAAATCAGGTCATTCCGCGCGTATTCCGAATAATCCATGCCTTCCAAATCAAAAGTCAACATGTTCGCTTCTGAAAATACACTCAGGTTTTTAAAAGGTTCTTCAGTAAAAGAACGGAGAGCTTTCGTAAGGATTTCACTGTCTGTTCCGAAGAGGGCTTCAACAACTCTTCTGAAGCACTCCGCCTCTTCCACTTTCCCGCCGTTCTCCCAGTAACGGCCGATGGAAGCTATTGTCGGCATGACTTTGTACATAAAGCGCAGATGTGTACACCATGTAGTCATTATTCCGCCCAAAAGGTTTTTCCCACCCTCGGCGTGTTCAGTAAAAGAACGTCCGTTGCATGTGGAGTAAGTAGCCGGAGATATGAGGTATTCAAATCCCAGCCTGTCATATTCCTCAAGTGTATCCGTCCTCTTTCTGTTACCGAAATGTGCCACTGAACAATACACATCGCGCTGATACTGCCAATGGGCCATAATAATGTCAGTGGGCATTTTTGATAAGATATCAGGATAATACTCAAACATGTCATCCCACATTATCATGCGCCTGTTAATTTTATTTTTTACGATATCGTAGCATTTCAGAATAAAGTCCAAGTACAGTTTTTCTTCCTTTTCAAAACTAAAATCATTACCTTTACATTTATCACAAAATCCTACGTCCCAGGCTTCGTCTCCGCCTATATGTAAATATTTCGAAGGCACTAATTCCGCCAGTTCTTTCAGGTATTCTTCCATAAATTCTATTGCTTCTGGATTGGAGAAGCAGAAATTACCGCGCGGAGAACCCCAGAATCTGCTGCCATTTTCTCCATATTTTTTCATCTCGTCATATTTGAAAAGAGACGTGATATATGTAAGATTGGTAGTGGGAATTATATCCAGGCCTTTTTTCTTTGCGTAAGAAACCATTTCGCGGATTTCATCAGAGGTATAAGCCTCTTCCGCCGAGGGCCACGGATGGGATTTTATCTTCACTCTCCACGCGATATACAGTATTAAAGTGTTGTAACCGTTTTCCGAGATGAAATCCATGAATGATTTTATAACCTCCATGGGTTCTTTCTGACGGTTGAGATCTATCTGGGCGGCCCTTATTTTATACATTTTTCTTTTCCTGTAATTTTCCTGTTGTATTTCCTATAAACAGTTGTGTTGGTATTTTTACATGCACAGGCTGGATTTCAGGGGTTTTTATGGCGTTGAGGAGAATTTCAACAGCTTTCTTCCCTGTTTCATCGAATGCCTTGTCTATGGCAGTGAGTTCCCCACCGAATTCCCTGTATTTACCATAGCCAGTAACGGAAACATCCTTTCCAACTGCCAGCCCTTTGTCTTTGAGAAATTCAACAACGCCGAGGGCCCCTGTCGAATCCGTACAGACTATTGCCGAATATTTTCTTAAACGTTTCCATTCTTCTGCCATTTTTCTGTAGTAATACATCTGCCTTTCAAAAATACTCACACTCTCATGCTGCCAGTCGTAGAAATAGAAAATGTCGTTATCTGTAAAATCAACGTTATATTTGGCGACAGCCCTTCCGAACGCCTGCATGATATCGGCGCAAGGCCCGCTTGTGATATAGGCAATCTTTTTATGTCCCAGTTCAATAAGGTGTCTCAGAAGTTGTTCCTGACCGGGATTTTCATCATAGGCAAGATGATGTATAAAAGGGAAACATCCGAAATCCTCTTCTTTGCAATGTATATCCATAAGTACTGCCGGAATGCGGTTCGCGCTGAACTGGTCCCTGAGTTTTTTATCCAGCAGGCCGCCTCCGATAATGCTTCCATCAACGGTGCATGAGCCTAAGATTGCCTGTACCTCCCTGGTCATTGTGGCCCTGTCTGAAACAGATACCGGCGTAATAATCAGGTTGTAATTATTTTTTCTGAGTTCCCTTGATATAACGTCAATTAAAGTCGCCAGGGCTGGGGATGTTATGTCCCTTGATATGCTGGCAAGCAGAAGGTTGATATTGAAGCTTTTGCCTGACGCAAGCGATTTTGCCGATAATTTAGGCTGATACTGAAGCTCTTCGGCAATAGCGATTATTTTTTCCCGGCTTTTTTCGCTCACGGGAAAATCTGTGGCGTTGTTCAAAACTCTCGATACGGTTGAGCGGTTTACTCCTGCGCGCCTCGCGATATCACGCAAGGTTATTCCCTTGCCTTTTTGTGCTTCTTTTATCATTAAATAACCTTTTAAAATCTTGATTTATGCTCCCTGCATCCGAATGCTGCATCCGGTTGCTTAAACATATATTATAATCAAAATGATTAAAAAAGCAAGAGCTTATAGAATTATTTTTTTACGTCTTCTTCCGTCAGTACCGCGTTGCGGAACCATACTTTTCCGGTTTTTTTACGGAAAAGCATGTAGTAACTGAGGGACTTTATGGGCTTTTCAGGAGTAAAAGAAAAAGAAGCCTTTTCCCAGTCATGAGTGCCTGTTTTG
>MHBF01000143.1 GCA_001803225.1 Lentisphaerae bacterium GWF2_44_16
CACTTATTGACGTATTGGGGGATTACGGGTATGCCCTTTATGGTTCCGCGGCGCATGAAGCGCCATTCTATCTGCACGCGCTGGTAGCTGGTTCGTTGTATTATTCTGCCGCTACTGTGGATGGCGGCGGGGACGCGATATCAAAAGCCTTTGAAAAACTCCTTGGAAAAAACGGAGTGGATATATTTTGCGGAAATCCTGTAACCGCAGTTAAGGTTGACGGCAAAAGGATTTTTCAGGGCGTGGAACTGGCCGACGGAAAGTTTATCGAATCCCGCGACTGCATATCTACAATTCATCCGCGGCTCCTGAAAAATATAATCCCCGCAAACGCTATGAGGCCGGTTTTTTTCAAAAAAATTGAACTTTGTGAAAATACTTTTTCGCCGTTTATGCTTTTCCTTGACATTGACAAAGTCTATAAAAACAACTTCAATACAAACTTCTACAGGATACATCGGAGAAACGGTAATATATCAGACCCTGATTTTTTCTGTGCCTCAGGATGTGCCGTTCATGAAAAAAGCGCCCTCGCCGTCCTGAAACCCTGCCCGGAAGAAACAACCCTGAAATTTTTAAGCATTGCTGAAGAGGATTATCATTCTTTCAAAGAAGAATATTCAGAGAAAATCATCTCTGAATTTACGGACATTTTTCCGGAAATGAAAGGCCGTTTTAAGGTTCTTGAAGCTCTCAGTCCGCGTTCCTATCAGAGATATACCGGCTCAATAAACGGCTCCATGTATGGCCTGAAGAAAACAGTAAACAACGCTTCTCTCAATCCAGTTACTGACATAAAGGGTTTTTATCTGGCAGGCCAAAGCGTTAAAATACCCGGAATAACGGGAGCTCTTGTTTCAGCGCTTTCCGCGTGCTGCAATATCTTAGACCCTATAAAATTGTGGAAAGAATTGAAACAATATATATAGTATCGAAAAGAGGATCTGACATATATGAAAATAACAGCTGATGATAAAATACCTTTTCTCAAAGGCGCGCTTGAGCAATACGCTGAAGTCGAATACCTGCCCGGCGGAAAAATAAGCCCCGCCAATTTGAAAATTACCGACGCCCTCATTACAAGGACAAGGACAAAATGCAACGTCGCTCTTCTGAATGGAACTCCTGTAAAATTCATTGCCACAGCAACCATAGGCTTTGACCATATAGATACGGAATACTGCGGGAAAAACGGGATATTCTGGACTAACGCTCCGGGATGCAATTCGTCTTCAGTCGCCCAATATATCTGTTCTACGCTTCTTTATATTTCCATCAGATCATCCATAGCTTTGAGAGGTAAAACTCTCGGAATAATTGGTGTCGGCAATGTAGGAAGCAAGGTTGCGAAAGTCGCAAAAGCCCTCGGCATGAACCTGCTTCTAAATGATCCGCCCAGAGAGAGAAAAGAAGGTCCCGGCAGTTTTGTCAGCCTGGACAGGGTACTTTCAGAAGCCGATTTCATCACTATGCATGTGCCTCTGGAAACAGAAGGAAAAGACAAAACTTTTCATCTTGCCGATGAAAACTTTTTCAGCAGGATGAATGGAAAGCAGTATTTCATCAATTCATCGCGCGGAGAAGTTACTCACAGCTCTGCCCTCAAAAACGCCCTGCGGAATGGGAAAATAGCGGGAGCTGTTCTTGATGTATGGGAGAACGAACCTGAGATAGACAGGGAACTGCTCGATATGGTACTGATAGGCACTCCGCATATTGCCGGATATTCCACGGACGGCAAAGCAAACGGCACAAGTATGAGCGTCAACGCCCTGGCAAAATATTTCAAGCTCGACATTCATGACTGGTATCCGTCATCCGTTCCCCTTCCTGAAAAGACGGAAATAAATTTAGATTCGCTTGAGAACTGTTCCTTTGACGAAAAACTTTTCAAAGCCGTTTCGTTTACATATGACCAGTTGGCCGATGACAAAAGGCTCCGCAGCTCTCCTGAAACTTTTGAAAAACAGCGCGCTGATTATCCATTGAGAAGGGAATTCCCCGTATTTTCCGTAAAATCACAAGATAAAAATATATTAAACGCCCTGAAAAATCTGGGCTTCAAGGAGATTGCATCATGATTAAAATTCTGCCGTTAATCACATTAATTTTCATTCTTTTCTGCGGATGCGGAAAAAGCGGTGACAGTTCCAATGCCCTGATAGTGATAGCTCCTTACCGTTATGCTGGGACATGGGTTTTTGACGACCCTTCAAGGGGGCTTAATAAAGAACCTTTCGTAGCAGGTATTCCCCAGATGATTGACAAGATGACTGCTGATATTCCCAATGCCGCCAAAGGTTTCCGTCTGATATTTTCCACAAAGCCTTTTCCCGGTTACACCCACAAACTTATATGGAAAAGAAAAGACACCGTCGGCAACTGGTATTATTCGGAGGAATTCAAGACCGAAGGCTGGCTCTGTCCGGCCCTTTTCAAATTCTTTAAGGAACCCCCGAAAGAAATTTACGCTAAAGCCGAACAGATTTCCAAATCCTGATTACTTGAAAATCAGCTTACCAAAACGTTCCGGCTTCAGGAAACCGCCGAAAGTCGGGCTCCAGCAGCCGTATTCATCCGGCTGTAACGTGCGCCTTGCCCTGCATATATTGAGCCCCCATATTTCGCCGGGTTTAGGAGTATTTCCGCTGAGGCTTTTAAAAGGTACGCTGATTTCGAGATTCCAGAATTTATCGCTTTTGAGCACAGATGTTTTGACTTCTGAATTCCACTTTGCGTCAGACTTGTCATTGATGGATTCATAATCAGCCACAGTACCGAGGGTATTAACGCATATCTGTTTAAAATCTTTCTGCGAATTTTTTATGTCAAAGAAAAATTCTATTTCGTTTTCGTTCCATACTGCGCCGTCAGGCTGTCTGCATGAATCCTTGATTTTGTCCATCAGCGGTTCTTCGCAATAAACGTTTATATATATGTTATTTTTGTCGTAGGCGATTTTAGCGCTTGCCTTGACGGATAAAGCGTCTCCTGTATTCTTGTCGAAATTCAAATCAATGGAAGGAATTTTCTCCCAGAATTCAGCGAAAACTTTTCCATCAGTTAAATCAGCCGACGGCACTTCATTTGCATAAACTTTTTTGCTGCCGCCTTCCAGCTGTTTCAGAAATGTTGAATATATCTGAGGTGAAAAAGGCATGTTGAAATCTTTTTCCCTGAACTGTTCACTGTCGAAATTGACTCGCCCCTCCTTCTCCAGTCCTTTCAGGTAGGCAATACGTTTCCTGGCAAGTTCGAGGGCCCTCAGAATATCCTTTTTATCCGGTTTATGCGTTTTGTTTATTTTCTGGAAGAGACTGTAAAGCTCCACGGTATCGCGGCAGTATTCCAGATTGTCTATGAGCATCTGCAGGCGGTATTTCTGGTTTTTATCGGCCTCTGTTTCAGCGGCTTTTTTAAGGAGCGGCATTCCTTCATCATAAAGCTCTGGATAAGAAATCAAAAGCAGTCCGGGAAAGCGTCTCGCAGACCCCATTGCGGAGTCAACCGTGATTTTTTCAGAAAATTTCATTACCGCATTTTCAACGGTATCGAAATATTTTCTCACATAGGGAGCGGCGTTTTCGCCGTAGCATTTTTTTATGGCGTCGTCATAGATTTTGTCCATGTCGTCCATGGGGTTCCATGCCATTTTTTCGTAGAGGTAATTGTCCAGGGCGGTGCTGTCAAAGGGTTCGCCGTTATTCATGGATATGCCTGTAATGCCGGCTTTGCCTAAATCCCCGAAAATCTTTTTTATTCCTGTTGGATGCATTGCAGGCAGCGCCATATTCCCCATCCCCTCGGGATGAGTATAGTAATAAAGGCTGCCGACGGCTTTTTTCCATCCGCTTATATCTTCATTGAATTTTTTTCTGACGGCTTCGGAGTAATAAAGCGTCTGATTGTCGTTCAGCACATACATGACTTTCGCATGCGGGTCGAGTGTTGTTTTCAGCGGAGGTTCCACATAGAACGAATAGGCGTAAA
Organism: Lentisphaerae bacterium GWF2_44_16; assembly: GCA_001803225.1. GTDB lineage: Bacteria > Verrucomicrobiota > Lentisphaeria > Victivallales > GWF2-45-14 > GWF2-44-16. Next base: position 3,991 of record MHBF01000143.1, read on the forward strand.
AGCCGAAGGTCTGCCATGGCAGTACTTTGTTTACCCGTTTTGCCATTTCATTGCAGTAAGTAACATACCGGTCGGTCATGATTTGCGTGCCATCGGGACGGACACCATTGTCAAGCGCCTGACATTTGGGGCATTCACAGTGATTGCCTCCGTCATTCGGGGAAAGTGAAAACATGGTGTTGTCTTTTTTATAATTTCTTTCTCCAGAAATTTTGATGGCGATTTCGGCGAATTTGTCGAGGGCCTCTTTATTCGTAGTACACATCTGAAAATATTGCGCCACTTCCAGCCTTCTCCCGTTTACAAGGCCGAACCATTCGGGATGGGCCTTGAAATAGTCGTCCTGCTTGAAGTTCTCCACCCATGTATGTGAGCCTGACCATATTACACTCCAGCCGTTTTTATTGCGCCGTTCCCAGTCGATGACGTCGCGTACTCTTTCTTTATTCAAATCCTTCCAATACAGATATGATATTCTGCGGTATTCCATTTTCGGGTAATCGGAAATATTTATATCATCAATTGTGAAGTCTTTTTTTACAGGTACGTATTCACCGTATTCACCCGGGAAAAACCATCTTATGTCAAGATATTTTTCAAGGAAGGAACTTACTCCGTTCCATGTTCCGGCCTGCGGAGCGCTTCTCCAGTGGTCTGTCTCGGCGGGGCCTTCCGTGTCCTTGCCGACAATATAAAGATTTTTGCCAACGGTTTTAATTACATAGCCTTCAGGTTTTATGTCAGAAATATTGATACCGGCCTTTCTCGAAAATTCTGAATCTCCCACGAAGATGCACGGTTTATCAGCGGAAACTGTTTTTACTATAGGGAGTTCCGCGCCCGTCGCTTTTTTGATATAAAGTTGAAGGTCCTTTGCGGCACGTTTTGTTATGGGAAGAGCGTTCGCGTCCACGAATATGTTGTAAGCGCTTTTGGAGTCTTTGACCAATTCCAGCGAAGCCTGGACGGAAATGACCAGAAATGACAGTACGGTGATAAAGATTTTTTTCAGCATAAAAATATCTCCTACTTTAAAAGTGTTGAAAGGGGTTTATTTGAATTATAAATTTTATTTATTTCACTTTCATTGAGAGGCTTCCCGAATATGGCGAAATCGTCGAGCAGGCCGTTCAGATAAGCTCCGCTGGCATAGCCGACATAAATCAGAACTGGCTTTTTAACGGGGCCGAAGAGCTGTTCCTTTGTGAGCATTATTTTCCCATCGACATAAAGGGACACGTTTATCTTACCGTCTTTCACCTGCCAGTTGTAAACGATATGATGCCATGGATTGGAAGAGTCTGTCTGAAACTTATCCAGGGATTCACTGAGTCCTGAAACCCTGTTTTCGGCATCAATTGAAATAGCGTGAAACATTCCCTTTGTCTTGTCGTTAACTTTCTGCTTAGGTATGCATGAAAGGGCCATGACAGTGTCATCACCCCATTTTTTTATTCTCTCCGGAGCGTTCTTTGCGGCAAATATGGCGCAGATACTTTCTGAAACGGCGTTTTTATCAAGCCATGGGACATTTACCCAGCAACTTATGGAGCCCTGTTCCGGATTGAAGTATTTGCCGTTCGCGGGAATTTCTATCCAATCGCAGGGCCTCGTTTTTCCCGGCGTCGCGAAACTGTTGAAAAAATTTACTCCTCTGTCAAGCTGGGCATTGTCGATTATGACTTGCCCCTTTACTGAAATGTTAATTGTACCGGCATCGTTTTCCGGCATTATACACAGCTTGACCCCTTCCATTTCCGTGGGGACATTGAAATCTTTGAGGAGTTCCGTATCTTTTCCCCGGCAATCCCATGTAACAGTCAATGCTGCGGCATCAGCGGAAACGTCCGTTTTTTTAACATAAAACGAAAAAGCATTAGCGGAATCAGGTTTAAGGTCTGTCAAAGGTATGGAAACTTCTCCGTTATCCAACTGAAGGCATGAACTGTTTCCGCATCCTCCGTTTTCCTTCCATTCGGCGTTGTTTTTGAAAATCCACGCATCGGATTCCTTTTTGGCAAAATCCCCGTTATCGAGAGTATTTAAAGTCCTTCTCTCTATTCTGAAGCATTTATCAAATTTACCTTTTTCTTCAACAACAATACTCTGCTGGACCTTAACGTCGGGATATACGGATTTAAGGCTTTCACAGTTTTCATAATAAAGCAGGTCTTTTTTTAGAAGTCCATCTCCGTGAACCGCCATGCCCGAAATAAAAAATCCGGCCCATAATATGATACTGAGACGCATTTGCTGCTCCTTTTACAAATTTTTATATGTATCTTATTTATTTTAAGTTTACCTTGAAATATTAGCGTCTCCGTACAATTTCCATACTTTTATCCCATCTTCAGCCATGTGCGGCGGTACCATTCCCCATTTAGTCTTATCGACATGTCCGTCAAAGCGGAGCTGATTGGGATATCCGTTGTGCCAATTTTGTTCGATATAATAACCGTCGTCGCTCATTTTCCAGGAGCTTGTAATATCACCGTATATTTTATAGACATGTGAAGTAAGGACATTTGTGCCGTCGCGCTCCATAAAATAAATCAGGGAAGAAGGATATTTAATTAAGGAAAGCTTCGGATGAATTTTAGCATCACTGAAATAATCCTCAGTGCATGCCGAATCAAAATGATAATTGATCCCATAACATCTGCCCCAATACCCTTTGATGTTTTTATTAGTTCCATCACGCCAGCGATGGCTAGGGCATGTATAAATTGTATTCTTATTACAATATTTATTGGCGATATCCTGTTTTGTCTCACCCAGATTCAAATAAGGTCCCATTGCATAATCCCATGAATAATCACCTGTATTAGTATAAGTTAAGGTATATTCATTATAATCATTTGAATATTGAACGGCTGCCAGACCAAACTGTTTCAGATGGCTCTGGCATTCAGAGCCTCTGGTTATTTCCTTTGCCCTGTTAAGAGATGGCAGAAGAAGCGATGCCAGTATGGCTATTATCGCTATCACAACGAGGAGCTCGATGAGCGTGAATGTAGTTTTCTTTTTCATATTGTGTGTTCTCCTCCGCGTCAGCACGAGTCGCGGATTATCAGTTTTGGTTCTATTAAAATATGTTTTTCCAAATCTTTTTCAGGTTCCCGGATTTTTTCCATAAGCAGATCCACAAGTTTTACCGCAAGTTCTTCAACAGGCTGTACTATTGTCGTAAGAGAAGGATTGAGCAGGCTGCTCCATTCAAGTCCGTCAAAACCGATAACGGCGGCATCTTTTGGAATATTCAGTCTGTTCTGCTGGAAAAATTTTATGAGTTTTGCCGCGATTATATCATTTGAAGCAAAAAAGGCTTTTACTTTTTTCTCCAATATTAATTCCAGGGATTTGGATAAAAGTTTATTTATATTTTCATCCTCTATAAGGATAAGATTTTTTCTGTTTATGCCGGAAGCTGCAAGGGCATCTTCAGCGCCTCCAAATTTTAAGGAGTTGGGAATTACATCATTTGTAACAAAAGCTATATTTTCATGCCCGTGCCTGATAAGGTGTTCCGTTGCCAGAAAACCTCCTTTTCTCTTGTCAATGGATACGGTTGAATAAGCGCAATTATCCTTTTCAGGCGTATGTCCGACTATGACCACCGGGATTTTTCTGTTCATTATCGCTTCAAGCTCGCCCTCTTCCCTGGCACAGCTGAGTATGAGCGCGTCAACGCCCCTGGAAAGAAATTCCCTTATAAGAGCTTCCTCTCTTTTCTTTTCAGCCAGTGTGTCGCCAAGCAGGGTCTGATATCCATGTTTCCATATTTCATGGGTAACATCCGAAATAAGCTTCGTGCTTATTGGAACGGAGAAAAGGGATGAGCATATTCCGATAGTGTTTGTGGAGAGGCCGAGAAGGGCGCGGGAATTCAGATTTGGCATGTAACCCAGTTTATGAGCAGTTTCAAGAACTAATTTTTTCTTCGCCTCTGAAACATAGCAGTAGTCTTTATTGTTCAGAACGGCGGAAACCGTCGGCTGGGATACCCCGGCAATCTTTCCTATTTCTTTCATTGTAATCATAAAAACAACCTTATAATAGGCTTCATATAATGCCTATTATATAGCAATAAAAATGAAAAGGCAAGTGTCTTCAGTGGAAAAAATGGGAAAATTTGTAAAATCAGCGTAATATTTCAAAAAATTTTGCTTTTTCAGGGGGCAAAATAATTGTTTGTCACAGTTTTCAATAATCATACTCCTGGAGTTTTTAATTTTACAGACTGGCGGATTAAGGGAAAGGGAATATATTAATTTCATGTTTTTAGAGGAAATAGTAAATTCCAGGCACAGCAATGTCGTCGCGGCGGAACCGGGAAACGACGGCACGGCACTTTTATTCATACGCGAAAACGATAAAATCACCGAAAAAACAATACCTTTTCATCCCTTTATACTCCTGAATAATCCGGCGCTTCTCAACGGCTCAAACCTTAAATGCGATATTCAGGCGCTTTCGGGGAACGCCCCGCTTTCGTATTTGGCAAAGTTCCCTGATACCGCCACTTATGAGGAGGCGGATAAGTTCCTGAAAAAAAATACGGGCTTCAGCCAATCGTCTCCAAACGCGCCTTACAGGATTTTTAACGATTACATGCAACAACTGCTCGTTTCGGAAGAATTCAGGCTTTTCAGAAAAATGAATCTCGGTGATATCAGGAGGCTTCAGTTTGATATAGAAACCTACACGAGCGAAGGTTATGAATTTCCGAATCCCCAGAGGGAAAATGACAGGATTATCATAATAAGCATGTCCGACAGCACCGGATGGGAAAAGGTACTGCATCTTGAACCCATGAGCGAAAAAGAGCTTCTTGAAGAGTTTGTGAAGACAATCAGGGAAAGGGACCCGGACGTAATCGAAGGATACAATATATTCAGGTTTGATTTGCCTTTCATTGAGGAGAGGGCAAAACAGCATAAGGTTAAACTTTCACTAGGCCGCAAAGACAGACTGATAAAAAAGCGCAATTCGAGATTTTCAGCGGCGGAAAGGACAATCAATTATACGCGCTATGACATTTACGGCAGGCATGTCGCCGATATGTATCACCTTGTCCAGTTTTATGATATCAGCCACAGAGACCTTGAAAGCTACGGGCTCAAAGCCGTGGCAAAACATTTTGGCGTGGCCGCCGAACACAGGACTTACGTGGAGGGAAACGAAATTAAAAATCTCTGGAACAGCGACAGGGAAAGACTCCTGAAATACGCGATGGACGATGCCAGGGAAACCCGTTCGCTTTCAAACATTCTCTCGCCGAGTTATTTTTATCAGGCCCAGCTTGTCCCGATGAAATACCAGGACTGCGTTGTCAGAGGTAACGCCACGCGTATTGACGCCATGCTGGTAGCCGCCTATCTCGAAAAAAAGCAGTCCATCCCCGTGCTTGAACAGTCAAGGGCTTTCAGCGGGGCTCTGACAAAAGCCTTTTCGTCAGGCGTATTTAAAAACGTGTGGCATTGCGACGTGCGTTCTCTTTATCCGTCGATAATACTGGCTGAAAAATGGTGTCCGTCAAGGGATGGCCTCGGCACTTTTCCGAAGTTTCTGGAAAAACTGAGACAGTTCAGGCTGGAAGCAAAAGACGCCGAGAAAAAAGCGGATACTTCCGAAAACAAAGACTATTTCAACGCCTTGCAGACAACTTTTAAAATACTCATAAATTCCTTTTACGGCTATCTGGGCTTTTCGCAGGGGACTTTCAACGACTATGACATGGCTGAAAAAGTTACCGCCAGAGGGCGCGAAATCCTGACCATGATGCTCGACTACCTCGAAAAATCAGAGGCAAAGGTTATAGAAATGGACACTGACGGCATATATTTCCAGCCTCCCGCCGGAGTTGACAATCCTTCCATGATGCAGAAAATGATTCAGGAACAGCTTCCCGCCGGAATCGAAGTGGAACTTGATGAAAAATATCCCGCCATGTTCTGTTACAAAAGCAAAAATTACGCCCTGCTCATGGATAGCGGTGAAATATCCGTGACGGGCGCCGCCCTCAAGTCGCGCGGACTGGAAGCTTTCCAGAGAAATTATATCAGGGACCTCATATTAATGCTTCTTTCTGAAAAGCCGGAAGCTATTGAAAAGCTCAACTCCGAATACAGAAAAAAAATAAAAGAAAGGGCTTTCCCCCTGACAGAGCTTTCCAAGTCTGAAACACTCAGCGATTCCCTTGAGACGTATAAGAAAAAAATGTCAGGCGGCGAAGGCAGAAGAAGCGCCGCCTATGAACTGGCTATTAAATCAGGGCGCGATTACCGTCAGGGCGATCAGGTATCTTTTTATGTAATTGGCCAGAAGAAAAAAGTTTCAGTGTTTGATAACTCCCGTCTTGTCGCGGACGCTCCGCCGGAACGGGATGAGAATATTGAGTATTATCTTTCCAAACTTGACGAACTCAACAAAAAGTTTTCCGAATTCATGCCGCAGAGCGATTCAGAAGATGAAAATCCCCTCGGTCTGACATTCGACTGAGATCGCATAAGCGCCAAGCAAAAAAAATTGCAAAAATAGGTGCAGGTTATTAACCTGCTCGCTTCCCGGTGCGAACTACCGGGTCGGCCCGCCTCCGGGCCGAAATGCGCAGCAGCGCAAAATATTATTCGTTACAGCAATTGTTGAGCGCTTTGCGTAAGTAGACTTCGCCTGCAAACGTTCTTTATCTGCCTTGATTTCATAAGGCACATAAAGTCCCACCGCAAAAAATCTTTTTTCGCACTGCTGTGCGTTTCGCCCTGCGGACAGGGCGACCGGCTCTGTCGCCGCCGGAGGCGAGCAGACCCAAGGGCCTGCACCTCAGTTGTTTGCTTCGCAAATTTTTTGTTTTATGAGACTCACGCTTCAGATTTTCCAGATATCTTTATCTATGCTTTGAACTGTTCTGCTTTTAACCGATTCCATTGCCTTGATGCTCATGACTGTGGCCTTGACCCCGTCAATAGCGTCTGAATTGCAGGGCCCCCGATCTTCCAGAATGCACCTGCCGAAATGATCAAGCGCGTTATACCAGCCCTTGTCGCAACTGTAATTCACCGGTATGCGGATATTGTCAGGAAACATTTCCCCGACCACACCCCATTTCTCCTTTTCAGGATTCTTCTCAATGAGCTTGTTATCCAGGAGGAGATCTCCCATCATGCGCCTCATATAACGGTAGAAAGGCAGCCCTAACTCTTCATATGCTTTTGCGTAACCTTTTGAGAAGCCGTCAAATTCGCGTCCGGGATAATTTTTCTGTGTCCAGCCCGGTACTCCGCCCGTCTGGAGTTCTACAAAATCTTCAACAGCCACGACCTTGTTGTCGCCTACAATTTCCATTCTTTCCTTCGGCCAGTGAAAAGCGCCGTGTGAACTGATGACAAGAGCGGCGCTGACACCATTTTCATATTCCACGATTACCTGATTGTCCCCAATCCTGCCGAATTCCGTCGCGTAAATGTTGACCGGCTCGGAACGCGCGAACCAGTTGAATACGTCGAAGACATGACACGCCTCGTCAAGAAGTCTTGGCCTGCCATTATGAAGGGGCGGCCTGTCGCGTTCGTCATCGACCATGCGGTAATTTATCATAATGGGGCCTTTGTCGTTTTTTATTATCTCGAAGGCGTCCAGATATGACGGAGCGAAACGGCGGTTGAAACCGACTGCCAGTTTTTTCCTGGTGGCCTTTACTGTTTTCGCGACTTTTATGGAACTTTCGATATCCTCGGAAAGAGGTTTTTCGACATATACGTGCTTTCCGGCTTCAAGAAATTCAATGCTCATCGGAGCGTGAAAACGCGGCGGCAATGCCATTACGACAAGTTCTATTTCCGGTTTTTTCAGAAGCTCCTTGTAATCTGTCGTCACCATGTCCGGGCTGTAAAGTCCGGCATATTTATCAAGAGCATCCCTGTTAACGTCGCATATCGCGCTGATATGAAAGAGTGCATTGTGAAACGCGTTAGGCAGGTGTTGTTTGGAATTCAACGAACCTATCCCTATAAATGCCGTATTTATTTCTCTGCTCATTGAGACTCCTTATAAAAATTTATGAATTAATACAGTCGTATGTATTAATAAGTATAACACATAGCCAGCCTTATGTCAACAGGCGGATAAATAAGGCTAAAAAAATGGTAAAAGATATCTTTTATATCTTGACATACAAGGGAATCTATGGTAAAATAATACATACGATGGTATAAAACATCTGAAACAGGCGCTGTTTATGGTAAAAAGAATGACAATAGCTGATATCGCCAGAAATTTAGGTTTGGACTATTCAACTGTCCTGAGAATATTGAACAATGATTTCAAAAACCACAAATATAATCCTGAGACGGTTAAAAAGGTTGTTGAATACGCTGAAAAGCACAATTTAATCAAAAACCATGTCGCCTCGGCATTGAAGAACGGAAAAACTTTTCTGATCGGAATATCCGTTCCGGACCTCGGGGCAAGCCATTTTTTCGCGAAGCTTTCTTCATTAATCAGCCGTGGCCTTCTCAATCACGGCTACAAGGCTATAATCTCGGATACCATGGACGATTCCGAACAGGAATTGCGGAACATAAAAGATTTCATATCATACCGCGTTGACGGAATTATTCTTTCACCTTTCGCGCAGTTGCCGGAGCTTTCGAATCTCATAAAAGACATTCCCATGATAACAGTCGACAATGATTTTTATCCGGAATACGATTTTATCGGATTGGATGAAACAAACGCGGCTGAGGCCCTCCTTAAAAAAATGTTCAAAGCAGGAAGCAGGAAAATAGGCCTCACCGCGTGTTATCACGCTGAAGAAAGGATAAGGAATTTCCGCAAAGCCGCCGCCGGAATTACTCTATTGACGCCCTCCGCCGGACTGATGAGAAAGGACGCCATTGCCCTGCAATGCGAAGAGTTTTTGAAATGCGGCTGCGATACGCTTATAGGCGTAAACAGCAACTCATTGATTGAAGCCGTGAAATATGTAAACGGAAAAGGCCTGAAAGTCCCGCATGACATAAAACTGGCAGGAATAGATGAAGTTCCTCTTTTAAATACATTCATGCCCCAGGTGCCTATGATAAGCCAGCCCGTGGAAAAATACGCATCGAAAGCAGTGGAAATACTAATCGGCAAAATAGAAAAAAAGAAACTTGTGGAAGGTGAAAAATTTTTATTCAAGGGAAAACTTATCGGAGGCGCATTAAAATGAAAACACGCAGAAAAATGGATTTTACGCTCGTCGAGCTCCTCGTTGTGATAGCTGTTATCGCTATATTGTCCAGCCTTTTGCTTCCCTCTCTGAACAAAGCAAGGGAGAAAACCAGGCAGATAGCATGCGCCGGAAACCTGAAACAGATTGGCGCCGCTGTGATGATGTATTCGATGGACTATCAGGGCTATATGGTTGGAGACCCTGTAGCGGGAAACGATGGTTCACATGTGATGGCTGCTCTTTGTCCTTACCTGAACGTTAAAAGAAGCGATGGACAGGAAGTGCCATGGAATTCTGATCTGACGCTTGTTCCCAGCGCAAAAGTGTTCAAATGTCCGAGCGAAAAAAGCATTCGTTATACCTATCAATACGGCTGGAACAGGTATGTCAGAGAGTATTATAATTACAGTTTGAATAAAATAACTCAGACTTCATCCGTATTTATATGGATGGATGCCTATTGGCATTCATTGGGTTTCAATGCCTTTGCACAATCCGATTCCAACCGTTATGTTCGCGATGGTTCAAGACACAATACGGGCAACAATATATGCTGGGCCGACGGACATGTAACATGGGCAAAAATTGCCTTTTCTACAGACATACAGAGATCATGGTTTTATCAGTCACCCTAGGATGGATTATATGTTTACATACAGGGTTATGAAAATCATAGTAACGGGACTTGCTTTCGTTCTTCACGCTGCAATATATGCCGGAGTGAATATAAGCATTTCCGCGGAACCGTCCCTGCCTTCTGAGAACCTGATACAGGATGCTGGTTTTGAGGAAGGCATCTGGAAAGGCGGAAACTATTACAAAGGCAAAGGTGAGGTCAGAATTGTTAAAGAGCATGTTCACAGCGGGGAAAAATCACTCTGTTTTATGGGGTTTTCCAAAGACGCGAAAGGACAAGCTGTCAGCAGGGAATTTTTAATTTACACTGATATGCCATACAGCTTTGATTTTTGGATCAGGTCCTACAGGGAAGTTCCGGAGGGAGGGGTTGTAAGTTTGCGCTATTACCTTGATGACGCGGATAAGACCGCAGGAAGCGTTGACGCTCAAGTCGCTTCTTTGGTCAAGATACCGGAAAAATGGATACTTTTCTCAAGTCCTCCCAAGGATATTACGGCGGAAACGCTCATGCTCTTCTGGCAGCCGACAGCAAAGGACGTAAAGAGGCATTATAAATCAATAAAAAATAATATGATAATTTTTCCGAAAAAGAACTTTGCCAATCAGGAACGGATAAGAGTCAGATTGTGCATAAGCGCTTCAGGTCTGGGTGTCGTATGGTATGATGATATCACTCTCAAACCTCTTAAATCAACTCTCAAATACACTGTCAAAGGAAAAGATGTGAGCGAGATAAAAGTCTTGAATAAAAAGAAAGAAATTCTGAAAACTGAAAACTTTTCCGGCAATTGGAACGGTGAATATTCAGGCGCTCTTATTGTGCCTGCTGACGGTAAATACAGGATTGAAGTAAAAACAAAATCAGGAGAAATTAATTATGGCGAGTATCCGGGAAAAAATGGAATTTGACGGGTTTGGAAAAATAACAAAAATATTTATATTCTGCGCTTTTCTTCTGGCATTGAATCTCGGAGCTGAAGAAACAAAAGCTCCGACAGAAGACAAAAACCTTAAAGAGGAATATAAAACCCTGTTGATGGGAAATGATAAAATTTCCCAGGGCGAAAGAAAAGCCGGGATGAAAATCGAAATAGAAGAAGTCAATCTTCCCGCGCCTGTTCCGAAAATAAATGAAAAATTCCCCATTCCTCCAGCAAAAATTGAAGGGCAGTGTTTCTATAAAAATAATCATCCGTCCTATTTTATCGGCGCGGAAGTCGGCCTGAACCAATATCCTTTTCTGTACAAAGTGCTTGGACTTGATATCCTCCAGTTCACAGGAGGCGAATATCTGAACAATATTCTGAGGGAAAGTAAAGAAGGAAATACAGTAAAAATAAGCTGGCGTTACCCGAAAGAAACTGATCTGGCAATCAGGGAAATTCTTGAAAACGGTTTTCTGGCTTACGTTCAGCAGATAGAGGATAAGAGCAAATGTTACCCGCTTTTAGATGAGAATTTTAAAGATCTTCTTGTAACGTACGGGCATTTTTATATTTTCCGGCATGATATTCCCGACGCATGGAAAATACGTGAAAACGCGAGGAAAATTTCTTTGGAGGCGTCAGCGAAATATCCTGTATTCGCATATGAACTTTTTAACGAGATTGGCTTTACTGATTACGGTCCGAACGCTTTAAAAAGGTTCCGTTCTGAAATGGAGGCGAAGTATTCTTCCATCGGGAGCGCGAACAAGATATGGGGAACCGCTTTTAAAAATTTTGAGGAAGTCAATCCTCCCTTAAAGGGCGGCGGCGGCGATTCCAGTTTTACCATACTTGGAAAGAAAGTTTCACGCATGCTTTGGCTGGACTGGTTGAAATTCAGTGAAAGAAACAGCGCGGAATCTTTCAAAAAAACGTATGATCTGGTGAAAAAGTATGATCCCGGCGCGTATCTTACGACGCAGACGCATTGCCAGTATTTTTATGATTACGGTGCGCATGGAGTCAATCCGTTTTTAAAGAGTCAGACAGAAGATTTTTATGGAGACGAATCCGGCTTTATGTATTATACCCAGCTCGAAGGTTACGAGGATGTCGAGAAAATAAACAGGATGCTCAGGGCCCTTATGTGGCTTGACTATCTCAGTAATATTGTTCCTGACAAACCCCAGGTCAGCGAGGAAACAGGTATAGGCGGGGCTTATGTCGATATTAAAAAACTTCCGCATGTGCTGGATTTGCATAACGGGAATTGGGAATTCATCTCTGATAATAAAGAGGAAGGCCTTAAACTTGATTATTGGAAAGCGGATTATGACGATTCATCATGGAAAAATATTACGGTGCCTGACATGTGGGCAAATCAGGGGTATGAAAAGACAAGTTTTGCATGGTACCGCTACCATTTTAAAATCCCTGAAAAATACAGCAGACAGCAGATATATCTTAACGCGAAAGAACTCGCCGACACCGCGACTGTCTATATCAACGGACAGGAAATTTATAAAACAAAAAAATATAATGAACAGTTTGGCATTGATATATCAAAATATCTGAAGCCGTCAGAAAATGTACTGTCTATAGGCATTAAGAATGATTATTTCCAGTCAAACAGATACTGGGGCGGTATTCGCGGGAGTATTTCTCTTGATTTGGTAAACGCCGGAGAAATGATACCGATGAATTACGGACAGATGCGCAGTTTTTTCTGGGAAAGGGCGCTGCATGGAGAGGCGGGAGTTTTTCCTTCATATATCTATTCTCCTGAAGGCTTCCAGAAATATTCAGTTTTCAACCCTGAAAAAATAAGGTATGATGCTCTGAAAGGGATTCCCAAAGCTAAAGCCGAAATCAACAGCGTCGGTAAAATCGTACTCACTAAAAAACCGAGAAGGGATGGCGTTATAGCACTGGTTTACCCTCTTGAAAATATGAGATATCATATTCATAAGGTTTTTTCCGAGATGATAGCCGGCCCCCTTGTTTACGACTTGTCAAAATGGTATGCCGGACTGCTTTTTTCGGGAGTTCCCCTCTCTGTGATTTCCAATGATTATATTCTTGAAAAAAATATCGGTAAATATCGCGCTGTTTTCATGAGAGGCAATGACAGAGTACCGGGAAAACTTATGGAAAAACTCCGTAAATATGTAAGTGACGGCGGAGTACTTGTGATTGATGATTCATCCCTTATGAAAGAAGAAGATTCCGATAAAAACCTCTCTGTCGAAGATTTTCTCGGCTGTAAAAGACTAAGCTCTGTAAAGGAACAGGGCAAGATAGATCTTTCCGCTTTTGAGATGGGAACTGTAAGTTCAGAAAATAAGAAAAGGGACGCTTCCGGCGGGACTCTTCTTGAACTGAAAGGCGGTAAGTCCATCGCTTCTGATGAAAAACAGAGGCCTGCTGTTGTACAGAACGATTTCGGCAAAGGGAAAATTTATGTAATCGGCCGTGAATTGCCGGAGAATGAAACAAATAAACTTCTGCAGGCCATATTGGAAAAAGAGGGTATTTTAGCGGAAATAGAATTAAGTTCGGCAAAGGATTTACCATATGTGGAGAAACATCTGCTTGGAGAAAAGGGCTCTTACCTGTTATACCTTCATAACTGGGGCGGCGGCGTTCATGACGTGTCGATAAAAATTCCCGGCAATCTACTCCCCGGCAATTATAATATACGCAATCTTGAAACAGGAAAAACAGTCGCTGAAAATATCAGTGTTCAGGACTTGAAAGAGAAAGGAATTAAAATTGAGCTTCAGTCGCAGACAGCGACGGCATTGATAATCGAGGAGAAAAATCTTAAGCCCCTTGCGATAGATGATATCAGCGAAGAACAGCGCAAGTGGCTGGACTACATATGCCGCCCTTCCCCGAAAAATGTTCCGCTTGAAAAAAGAATTCTGATAGACTCCGCCCATATTAATCAGTATTCAAGGATACATCTTCTCACCGCCGCAAAGGCGCTGGAGGATAAAGGCTATGAAGTCAATGTAACTCTGAGCGGGCTCACTGAAAAAACAATGAAAACATATACCGACCATATAGGGCTGGAAGAGCTTTCCGACTACGGTATTTTCTTCATGGGCGGCATAAGGAGAATTGAAATCAAGGAAGCCGACAAACTGATAGAATGGGTGAAAAACGGAGGGAGCCTTTTTATCTGCGGGAACTGGTTCAGAGGCCCCCACGGGTGGCTGAGCAATAATTCTGTCAACAGTAAATTCTACAGTAAATTAGGCGCTCTGGTTGAAAATAATTCTTTTGAAGACGGGACAAATAATCTGAACAAAGAAGCGATGTATCCTGTATTTTCAAATATTGCGGAATCGAAAATAACAAAGGGTGTGAAAGACATATATTCTCAAGGCATGGCCGTTTTGAACCTGAAAGCCCCTGAATGGCAGGCATTGGTAAAAGGAAATAAGACTTCAAACTATCCGGATAAACCGGCAATTGCCGTAAGGACTTTCGGTAAAGGTAAAATCGTTCTTTGCGGGGACGCTGCATGGCTTAAACCAACTTTGCTGGAAAAAGGCGACAACATGAAACTGCTTGTAAATCTTATGAACTGGCTGGCTGTAAAAGATTAAGAACTGAAAACCAATATGGATTTTCAGAAAACAAAAGTTAATGTATCTTTGTCTGTGATAGTGGTTTCTATAAATGGGCTTCATTTTTTCACAAATAACTTGAGTGTCAGTATGAAAAGAGGCCTTATTGGCGCCGTTCCGATTTTCACGCTTAAAAGGCCTTAAATACGCTATTTTTGCTTGTAATTCGGGCTCTGCTAAAGTATTTTTTGTGTAAGGGGATGCTTAGCTCATTCCTGTTTTTAATGGAGCAGAGTTAAAATGTATAAGCTTGTTTGCATAAGCGGTATGAATAAAGGCCAGGAATACGGACTTCCTGATGGGCAGGAGCTAACATTAGGGCGCAGCGAAAAAAACAGTATTTGCGTTTTTGACAAGAAATCATCCAGGCATCACTGCAGAATACTGGCGCGCGGAGATGACGTTCTGCTGGAAGATCTGAACAGCACCAACGGGTTAAGGGTTAACGAAGAATATATAAAGGGCACTGTGAGACTGAAGTCGGGAGACCAGCTCGGCATAGGACAGACAATATTTCTTTTGGCAGATGCCTCAGTTCCGGCGTCAATGATAGTAACCCAATTTGAGGCTAGCCCTACACTTGACCCGGCAAATCAGAAAAAATATGAAAATTTGCTGCAGAAAACTACCTTTCAGGCCACAAAAACTACTGCTCTGCGTCGCATAAAGACTGAAGAAAGAGGCAGGGAAACAGGTTTCCTTTCTTTTTTCACGACAAAAGAAGAAAATGATAATGAAAAATAGAATTTGCTTTCCGGTTGATTTGCACCGTATTATAATCAGGATTTATTAAATGGCTGAAAAAAAGAAAGAGTTTTTTCCGGTGATTGAGGCTGAAGAATGCAAAGGCTGCGGGCGCTGTGTGAACGCGTGTCCTAAAAAAGTGCTGGAAATGGGAATATCATTGAACGCCATGGGCTCTGCTTACGCGGCTTATAAAGGCGATGGCTGTATAGGATGCGGCGCCTGTTTTTATAATTGTCCGGAACCCGGCGCTATCACTATAATAGAAAAAATAGAAGATGATGACTGAGATTTTTTATGGAATACAGCAATAAGATATTACTTAGAGGAAATGACGCGGCTGTGTATGGGGCCTTGCTGGCGGGATGCGACTGCTTTTTCGGATACCCCATAACACCGGCAAGCGAAATAGCTCATACCGCCGCCCTCCTATTTCCGAAACTGCAGAGGGTTTTTCTCCAGGCGGAATCTGAAATAGGCGCGATAAATATGGTTTTCGGAGCGTCAGCGGCCGGAAAACGGGCCATGACCGCATCCTCCGGCCTGGGAATAAGCCTCAAACAGGAAGGTGTCTCGTATATAGCTACTTGCGAGCTGCCCGCGGTTATAATAGACATAATGAGAGGCGGCCCCGGACTTGGCAACATAGGTCCCGAACAGGGGGATTACAATCAAGTGGTAAAGGGCGGAGGACATGGAAATTATAAATGTATAGTCCTGGCCCCTAATTCTTCACAGGAAATGTGCGACCTGACTGTGAAAGCCTTTGACCTGGCGGATAATTACCGTATTCCGGTGTATGTCCTGACGGACGGTGTT
>MHBF01000144.1 GCA_001803225.1 Lentisphaerae bacterium GWF2_44_16
TTTCATAAAAAAGCCGCATCGGATGTGTCAAAACAGGTTTGATACGCAAAAAATGAATTATTAACAGGAAAAAACCAATAGTTTTGAAATTGGCTCCTCTATTAGAAATTTTTATTTGCTTCTCATTAGCTTTGATATGATTTTATAACCCCGGCTTCTTCTCGCAACTATTTGATTGAAACACACAATCAAGCATGGCATATTAAGAAAATGAAAATTTTTCAGGAGAAAAATATTATGGAAAAGACCGCGTCCTTCAAAATCGCCCCTTTTTTTGTTGATGTAACTCCTCCAATCGGCTTTGCTCTGTCTTATGGAATAAATCAGAAAGTACATTCACCCATTTACATCAGAGGCCTTGCCATTGACGACGGCAGGACGAAAGTCGCGCTTATAGCATGCGATTTCCTTTTCGTCGCGGGCAGCGCTGTCAGCAAGTGGAAAAAAACAATAGCCGATGCCATCGGGACCGCGCCTGAAAATGTTTTTGTTCACTCGATACACCAGCATGATTCCATCTGCGCTTATCCCGAACTTAATTCACTGGTAAAAAAGCATTTTAGGCAGGAAATATTTCCCGATAGCTATTTCAAAAAAATTACCGCAGACCTGAATGCCGCCGTAAAAAAGTCCGTAAAATCATGGAAAAAAGTTAAAAACATAGCGGTTTCAGAAAAACGCATGTCCGGTCTGGCATCAAACAGAAGACTGCTCGGCCGTGACGGAAAAGTGATGGCTATGCGTTGGTCGGGATCAACTGAAAAACTTCAGAAATATCCTATCGGCCTTATTGATCCGTTTCTCAGAACAGTGGCATTTCTAGGTGATAATGATAAAGTATTGACCGCATTGCATTATTATACATCTCATCCTCAGTCAATTGTCCGCAAAATGGTAACTTCGGATGTTCCAGGCGCAGCGCTTGAATACGTCAGGAAAAATTCAGATCCGTCCGCTCATCACATATATTTCACAGGATGCGGCGCGAATATAACTTTCGGCAAATACAATCTCGCCGACCAGACAAAAAATCCACCAGACGAACGTATCAAAAAACTTGGCGAAAAGCTCGGGAAAGGAATTGTCTCAAATTTGAAAAGGCTTGAGAAAAAACCGCTTGCCGCTATTGCCGTTAAACACAGTTCTTTTGAAATGCCGTTGGCCTCTGCTGTTTCAAAACCTGATTTCAAAACCCTTGACGCCAGTATCGCAAAAAAAATTAAAGGAATGCCGGAAGAAAACCGCAATCCCATGACTGTAATATGGCCTTACGGTTTTTATATGGCACTGAGAAAAAACTGGAAGGAGCTTTCCAGCCCTGTCCTTTCTCTTCTGAGCATAGGCGATGAGATAAATATCATGTCTCTGCCCTCTGAAACCGTAGTGGAATACCAGCTTTACGCTCAGTCCCTTATCCCGGAAAAATTTCTAGCCTGCGCCGCCTATGGGCAAGCCGCCTACATATATATACCCACTGCCGTTATGTACAGGGAAAAAGGTTACGAACCGAACGCCTCCGTTACAACAAAAGCCGTCGAGAAAAAATATAAGGCCGCAATTAAAAAACTTTTGCAATAAAATCGATTGCGGAGACGGCAAAATACATCATGATGCGACTGGAACTCAAAACCTGTAAAGAAACGCTTCTTTAATGAAGAAACACCTGTTTCTTATACGGAATTGCTTTTATGGTTTCCCTGTATTAATGTAAATTATGATAGAATTTTTATTTATGCCGTTAATAATACGATAAGTAGAAGGAATAATACCGACGGCAATAACTTTTATTTCTCAAATAAACTGAAAAAGAAGGGGGGCATGCAATTATGTTATCATTCAAAAAATTTATCAGGAGTTTAATTCAGAAAACATTTGGAGAAAAATTTGCTGTTCTATCGGTTGCCCTGTTCTTTTTTCCATTTATAACGTCAGCGCAGCAGAGTGGCAAAAGTAATTCGCTCTCTAATAAGAAAACTTCGGCCCCTGCCGCTGTAGTGATAAAAGAAGTCCCACAAATTCCCCAAGATGGGCTTGTTGCCAGCGTCGGGCGCGGCGGATTGACTAAAAGCGAATATGATTTCTATTTGTTGCGCTTTGCAAACAGATTAAGAAAAAACGTCAAGTCTCTGAGTCCCGAAGAAAGAAAAAACGCTCTCAATGAAGGGCTGGATGATGAAATTCTTTTCCAAGCGGCCCTCGCAGAAGGCGCGTTAAATGATTCATATATCCGTTTTATGATGTCGTCGTTATTCCGTTCCAATAAAACCTTATCGTCGATTCGCCCTGACCAGTTTAAAGATTCTGAACTCAAGGCCTACTATGATGCCCATCAGAAAGAATTTTCTGAACCAGCGGAAAGTCATATCAAATGCGCTAAATTCAATTCAAAAGCAAGAGCATTGAATTTCATTAAAACTCTCAAGCAGTCTAAAACTCCCGTATCTTCTCCTGAATGGAACGATTTGGGATGGGTTTCTGAAAAAAAACAGATAGTCGAGTTTCCAACTGAACTCAGCAAAAAAGCCGCCAACCTTAAAAAAGGGCAGATTTCAGAGCCTCTTTCCGCCTCTTTCTCAAGAGATATATGTTATGTGTTTATTTGTGCTGAACAGAAAGAAGCGCGCCTTATCCCGTATGAAGAAGCTAAAAGCAAAGTTAAATTTGCTTTGGTAAACCAGAAACAAAAAGAAAATTATGAAATTCTTCTGAAAAAGATGGGTTTTGATCCTCAGAAAATCAGTGAGGAGGATGCGCTTTTTCTTTCCGCTTTGAACAGCGGTTTTCAGAGAGACATCAGCGTCAGGCAGTACTGCATAAACTCCTATGTCGCAAAAAAGAAAGTAAAACGCGAACAACTGCTTCCTGAACTGAAAAAGAAATATCCCGTCAAACTTCTTGAAACGGCAAAGTAGGAAATTTCAAAATCCGGCATCTACGGCAACCCGGGCCTGATTGACAGTAAAAAAATGTTTATTAAAATTTGCGGAATTAAAACTGAAAATGATTACAAGCTCGTTACGGAAAGAAAAGTTTCCGCTGTCGGCTTCATTGCGTATCCTGCCAGCCCGCGTTATGTCGAACCTGAAAAACTTTCACTGATTCTGGCTTCATGCGAAAATAATCCTTCGATTAAAAAAGTCGCCGTCTTTGTGAACAGTCCCTTTGAAGAAATAATGAAATATATCAGCTGCGGCATTGACGTTGTTCAACTGCACGGTGACGAAGGCCCTGACTTCGCTCTGAAGATTTCGGAATATGCCGAGGTGTGGAAAGCCATAAGACCGCGTTCTGAAGAGGATGTCAGAAAATATACTTCTTTTCCAGCAAAGAAATTCCTCATAGACGCCTTCAGCGAAAAGCAGAGAGGCGGAACAGGAAAAACGGCGGACCGGGAACTTGCGCGTCTGGCGCTTTCCACATATTCGCGACCCGTGATTCTCGCCGGAGGACTGAACCCTGAAAATGTCTATGAAGCTGTAAAGACTGTCAAGCCTTACGGCATAGACGTAAGCAGCGGAGTTGAAATATCGCCCGGCGTAAAGGATTTTGCCGCCGTTGACACTCTGATTGTAAGCGCCCGGAAAGCTTTTAAAGAAATTGAGGAAAACAAGAATTGATGAGCATCCGTGATAAAAAGACAATTACTTTTGCCATGATGATATTTGCGGCCCTGCTTCTGGGCGCGGCGGGAGCGTCCTTCTTCAGGGAATACGGCAGGGATTATTTTATTTCACGTGAAAAAAAACCGGACGCAAACGCTCAAGCCATTCTCAAATGGCTTGATGCCATGCGCAAAGCGGATATGAAAAAATCTCTCCTTATGGCATCCATGATGACCCCTGATGACAAGATATGCCTGCCTGAGATGGATTATCTGAAGCTTATGCCCCCTCTGGGATTGAACTCCACGATACTTACAGACCCTTTCAACAGACTCGACTACTGCGGCTGGAAAGACGCGCTGGAATTAAAGGAGCTCGCCAATTCCATTGTAAAAAACAGCGATTCTCCATCTATGATACTCTATAACGCCGTTATCAATAATATTAAAATCAAAAGTGATTATGAAAGCCTTTATCCATCCTTTACCGTCATGGAAATATGGAAAAACAAATCAGGTTCCGTTCTTGACAGAATAAGGCTTTTCCGGGGACTGGCAAATCAGGCGGGACTCGATGTCATAGTCGCAGGACTCCTCAGCAAATCGGGACGACTCGAACACGTCCTCTGCGAAGCGCGTTCGGAAAAAACCGTGGACACTTTTGATTTCACGTTTGATAAAGTCTTTTCCGGGCTTTCAGTCGCTGACCTTGCAAAAAACAGTTCCGTTCTTCCTGAAAAATGGCCCGCATCCCTCCGAAAAGCACTTCAGAGAAAAATAGTTTATATGCAGCCTTCAGAGTTTCAGGACTACCGCCTTTCAAATCAGAAACTGGCCTCGCACCTTGCAAACAGTACGATATCCAGACAGCTTCCGGTTTTTGGAGCGTCACCCAAAGAAGCCCTTGAAAAATATATCATGAAAGCCGGACTCGATAAGGAAAACAATATCTTCGGCTACTGGCAGTTCCCTCTCCTCGCGGTAAAGTCTTTCCCCGAATTCCCCGAAAAATGGCTTAAAGGAAAATAATCATGCCGGATGATATAGGGAAAAGAATCATACATGCGGCATGTGGTGCTGTTCTTGGCTTTTGTTTTGGTGCCCTTATCGCATATAAAATTTTCAGTGGGAAAATAATTCTGCGGCCGGGACTGGCTGGCGCTCTTATTGTCGCCTTACTCGCCTTTTTTTATACGGATTCCTTCTGGGAGAGTTTCAAGAACGGCAGAAGATAAATATCTGCTTCAAGAACACACCTGTTGTTTTTTGAATTTCAGGAAAGTTTCCCGGGTTATGTACATCGGCTGAAAAAGCGCACCCTCTTTGCCGGTAAGCGGACCGAAAGGAACAAAGCCCACACGCCTGTAAAGTTTCTGCTGCCGGACTGAACCGGAAATCAAAGCCAGGTCATGCCTGTGAGCTACCGCGTAATTACCCATCTCAAGCATCAGGCCCAAGGCGATTTTGGAACCTCTATATTTTCTATTCACTGTAAAGAGCCGTATTTCGCAGACAGATTCATGTTCAGGCAAATACGAATCCAAATTGTCCAGTTTTTTATCAAGTGAAAAAGGGCGCTGTGTTCTGATGCACAGCATTCCGGCAAGAGTTTTTTCCTTGAGGCATATTATATAAATATTCTCCTCATGAAACTTATCGATCAGTTTTTCGTCAGGATTGGGTTCATGCTGAGGTATTTCTTCTACAAACGAATCATAATTAAGCTCATATATCTGCTCAAATTCCCAATCCCTGTCGGCGATTTTAAACAAGTATCCCATATTCTCTCCTTTCATATCTGATAATATTGCCCTGCCTGAACGATTTTTCATCCTCTTATCTGAACAAGGTTCTCCTGCCGCAGTCCATTTTTTTTTAAATAATTTGCTTTTTCGCCGTGTTAATTTCAATATTTGTATTATTTTGTAGAAATCATAATCAAGAAAGAATATGGAAACTGCTTCCTCCCGGACTTTACTGTTTGACAAGGCCCTGATGGACACCGCTATCCTGAGCGTGGCCCAATCCATTGTTTCCGAATATTCGCCGAAAGATATCCCCAGACTTGCCTTTATAGGGATACAGCTCCGGGGAGTACCGTTTACCGAACGTCTCGTGAAAATCATAGGCAAGCTCACGGAGTCAACACCGGAAATCGGCACTCTTGATATAACCATGTACAGGGATGATATAGGCATGAGAAAAGCCCTGCCGGTGATATACGAGACTAAAATACCTTTTGACATTAATGACAGAATTATAATACTTGTGGATGACGTCCTCCATACAGGGCGCACTATCAGGGCGGCGTTGGATGCCATCACTGATTACGGCAGGCCGAGTTATATAAAGCTCGCGGCCCTTATAGACAGGGGAATGAGGGAATTTCCCATAACCGCCGACTATGTCGGCAAAACATGTATTCTCTCTGGCGAAAAGCGCATAAGGGTAAGCTGGACGGAAACCGATGATGAGGACGCCGTTTATCAGATTGAGAAAAAAACTCAGGGAACTAAATAAGTAAGGAAAAACAATGGAAGGGATTTGGAAAAAAAAGGATTTACTGAGCCTCTACGATCTCTCGCCGGAGGAAATAACTTACATACTTGATACGGCAGAGGAATTCAAAAAGGTATCGCAGAGAAAAGTAAAGAAAGTTCCGGCCTTGCGGGGCAAAACAGTAGTTAATCTTTTTGTGGAACCCAGTACCAGGACACGCATGTCTTTCGAGCTCGCGGAACAACGCCTCAGCGCGGACATAATCAATATTTCCGCAGAAACGAGCAGTCTCAAAAAAGGCGAAACCCTTCTTGATACGGCAAAAAACATCGAGGCGCTGCAGGTGGATCTCATAGTGATAAGACATTCAGCGGCAGGGGCCCCAAATTTTCTGGCTAAAAGACTGAAAGCGGGCATACTTAACGCCGGGGACGGCTCTCACAGCCATCCTACGCAGGCGCTTCTGGATATATTCACAATCAGAGAAAAAAAAGGAAAGATAAAGGGCCTTAACGTCTCGATTGTAGGCGATATCCTCCACAGCAGAGTGGCCCGCAGTAATATATGGGGACTCCTGAAACTTGGCGCAAACGTAACAATTGCGGGCCCTTCAACCCTTGTTCCCAGAGAATTCACTCAGATAGGCGTCAGAGTCTGCGACAACCTCCGCGACGCCCTGGAGGGGGCCGATGTAATAAACCTCCTGAGAATACAGCATGAACGGCAGCAGGCAAGTTATTTCCCGAGCATTAGCGAATACACAAATATATTCGGGCTGAATAAAGAGAGCATGAGATACGTCAAGCCGGATGCCCTTATCATGCATCCCGGGCCGATTAACAGAGGCGTTGAGCTTGACTCGTCCATTGCGGACGGACCGCAGTCGGTGATACTTGAACAGGTTACTAACGGGCTCGCCATCAGGATGGCGGCTTTGTTTCTTGTGGCAGGTTGTTTAAAAGGACGTGATACTTCTCAATGAAAAATTTACTCCTTCAACTAAAGAGCTGAAAAAATGACGGAAAAAAGCAGTTATATTTTAACAGGCGCGAGGGTTGTGGACCCTTCCCGCGGTATTGACGAAATCATGGACATCGGGATTGAAAACGGCAAAATAGCCAATCCCTCCGAAGTCAAAGGTTCCGAGAAAATAGATCTTTCAGGCCTGGTGCTTGCTCCCGGGTTCATAGACATGCACGTGCATCTGCGTCAACCCGGCAATACTGCTTCGGAAACGATCCGCACGGGCACTATGGCGGCAGCGGCGGGCGGCTTCACGGCGGTTGTCGCCATGCCCAATACAAATCCTCCAGCGGACAATGCCGGTTCCATCGAATACATACGCAGGCAAAGCGTTCTTGAGGCGGTCGTAAAAGTACACCCCTGCGGGTCAATGACCAAGGGACAGCAGGGACAGGAAATGTCCGGCATCGGCACTCTTAAAAGGGCCGGAGTGGTAGCTATTTCCGATGACGGCAAATGCATACAGAATCATGAAATCATGCTCCATGTGGTTGAATACTCAAAATCTTTCAATATCCCCATACTCGACCACTGCGAAGACGACATACTTGCCAGCCACGGCGTAATGCATGAGGGCTACTGGTCAACATTACTCGGCATGAAAGGTATTTCCCCCGCGTCAGAAGAGCTGATGATTGCGCGCGATATTATTCTCGCCAGAATGGTCGAGTGGAAAATCCATATCCAGCACTTAAGTTCAAGAAACAGCGTCGAGCTTATAAGAAACGCCCGCAAGGAAGGCATAATGGTCACTGCGGAGGTTACTCCTCATCATATAGCTTTAACTGACGAAAACATAAAACATTTCGACACCAATTACAAAATGAATCCGCCTCTGCGTTCGGAAGAAGACCGCAAAGCATTGATTAAAGGACTGAAAGACGGCACCATTACGGTAATAGCCTCTGATCATGCCCCGCATACTGAAACGGAAAAGCTTGTTGAGTTCGACTATGCGCCTTTCGGTATAATCGGCCTGGAAACATCAGTGCCGGTATGTTTTACCGAACTTTACCACAGCGGCGATCTTTCTCTCTCGGAGCTGATTTCAAAATACACTATAGGCCCCGCTAGAGTGCTTGGCCTCGACTCGGGCACCCTGGAAGAAGGCAAAGACGCGGATATAACAATCCTCGACATTGATATAGAACACAATATCGACGCGTCGAATTTCTATTCCAAGTCGAGAAACACCCCCTTTGACGGACTCAAAGTCAAAGGCAAAGCCGTAGCCACAATAGTAAACGGCAAATTCGTCTTCAATACCCTCATGGGGTAACTGGTTAATATAAGGCCAGAATAAATGCTGGAATTTCTTCACAGACAAAGAGGGTCATGACAGTGTCTGTCATTTTACTCCGGATGTTGCGCTTGTCAATCTATCAGCGACAGGGAAATGCGTTTTCTGTCACGGTCGATTTCCGTCACAGTCACAGTCAGTCGGTCATTGACAGATACCACTTCCTGAGGATCGCGTATATAACGGTCCGCCATTTTGCTGATGTGAAGCAAGCCGTCATTGTGTACGCCTATGTCAATAAACGCGCCGAATTTAGTTACATTTGTAACAATGCCCGGCAGTTTCATGCCGATGCTCAGGTCTTCAATTGAGTGAACATTTTCCGAAAAAGAAAACGCTTTGAATTCCGGTCTCGGGTCCCGGCCCGGTTTGGCAAGTTCTTTCAATATATCCTGTATTGTAGGCAAACCCGTCTGTTCATTTACATAACGCTCCGGGCTTATCCGTGTCCCTTCTGAAACTTTTTCCATAAGTTCTGAAACAGTGCAGTCATAATCCTTTGCCATAGTTCCCACGAGCGCGTAACGTTCAGGATGAACACCGCTCGAATCAAGCGGATTGACTGCCCCTCTGATTCTCAAAAAACCGGCGCACTGCTCAAACGCTTTAGGGCCCAGCCCCTTGACTTTTTTCAGGGCGTCACGCCCTTTGAAAGGGCCATTGGCATTACGGCAGGCAATAATATTTTCGGCAAGTCTGCCATTCAGGCCGGAGACATAAGAAAGCAGTTCTATACTTGCGGTATTAAGTTCCACGCCGACGGAATTAACACAGGCCATGACCGCGTCGTCAAGGGATTTTTTCAACTCATCCTGCTCGACGTCATGCTGATACTGCCCTACTCCGATTGATTTCGGATCGATTTTGATCAGTTCAGCCAAAGGGTCCTGCAATCTCCGTCCGATAGATGCGGCGCTGCGGAAAGTCAGGTCAAGGTCCGGAAACTCTCTACGCGCCACTTCTCCGGCAGAATAAATCGACGCTCCGCTTTCGTTTACACTTATTACAGGAATCTCCGCGGGGAGAATTTTTCTCAGAAAATCTTCGGTTTCACGTCCGGCAGTGCCATTGCCTACGGCAACGGCTTCCGTCTTGTATTTCCTGCATGCGTCCAGAATGGATGCCGCGGCGGCATCCGCTTTTTCAGGATAAATTACAAAGTGTTCGATCAGTTTGCCCTGCGCGTCCAGAATAACAGTTTTACAGCCGGTACGGAAACCCGGATCAACCGCTATAATCCTCTTTTGGCCCAAAGGAGCTTCAAGGAGTAATTTTTTCAGGTTTGACACGAAAACGGCAATTGCCTCTTCGTCCGCTTTGCGTTTCAACTGATTGATGCTTTCATTTTCCATTGAAGGCATGAGCAGCCGTGTGTACGCGTCTTCGATCATTTCCTCAAGCTGCCTGTAATATGTGAAAGCCCGGTTCCGGATAACCGCTCCGGATATTAATCGGAGAGCATCCTCTTTTTCAGGGCGCAACTGCATCGACAGAAAACCCTGTTCATGGCCGCGCATGACTGCCAATGCTCTGTGGGACGGAACACGGTTTGCGGCTTCACTGTAATCGAAATAATCACGGTAAACAGAAGCTTCTTCCATTTTAGCCTTGACTGCTTTTGACGCCAGCCGTCCATTCCGCAGGAAAAGCTCCCTGAGCCCTTTCCGGATATCGGCGTTTTCGCTGATTTCCTCCGCCAGAATATCCATCGCCCCGCCGATGGCCGCGGCTTCATCTGCAAGACCTTTCTCAGAATTAATGAACTGTTTCAAATCCATAAAACCGTTTTTCTGCGCGATAATGAATTCCGCCAGCGGTTCAAGCCCTTTTTCACGGGCCGCGGATGCACGGGTTTTCCGTTTCTGTTTAAATGGCAGGTAAAAGTCTTCCAGTTCATCCAGCGAATAAGTGGAATTGAATTTATTTTCCAGTTCATCCGTAAGAATGCCTCGTTCGATAAGTGACTCAAGGATATTCGTCCTGCGTTTATGAAGCTTTTCAAGGTTGCTGACCATATCCCTGATTTTAATCAATATTACCTCATCCAGCCCCCCGGTCGCCTCTTTGCGGTAACGGGCTACAAACGGGACTGTAGCTCCTGCTTCAAACAGTTCACAAACTTTGCGGATACGCCCCCGCTCTACTCCTGTGTGTTTCGAAAGATATAAAAAATCATTTTCAATCATATTCCGGCTTTCTCATTGGCAAATCTGAATTTCACAAAAATACTCACCGCGAATAATACTTCTCAAAGCCGCAGTATTCAAAATCAGGCATGACAGATTTCCATTAACTTTCAAACGTTCGATTGGCCTCATAGAGTTCCGCTCATGCAAAACTGTCTCTATGCAGAAGCTATTTCAGCATAAACGTCTATTTTTTTGCGATTTCAGGTAAAGTTGATTAATATTTCGGAGAGTTTTTTGCAAAATTGCACTTGCAGTATGACAATACAAAGTGAATGTTAATAGAATTGTTGGGAAAATAGATGTAATAAAGGATAAGATAAAAATGATAAGACTGTTACTGTTTGCCTGTATCGTGCTTTTTTATGGGGTTAATGTTGATGGAGGATATATTGAAAGCGTTGATAACAAAACAGTAATACATGTCAAAGTTTATCAGTTGCCTGACCCTAACAAGGTGGATGGATATAACAGAGCTGAATACGCCGCGGTTAAATATTTCGTAAAGCACTTTCCGGAAATCTTCAAGAAAAAATATGCCGCTCTTTACAAGGCCAATCCAGCCAAATACGGGAACTACAACTGGGACAAAGTCGAACTGCAATTGGAACCGTTTTCAGGGATACAGGTCGAGGGAGTGCAAACCGACCTTCTTGCCATCGCCGGCGGTATGGCCCCGGATATTTTATACATCAATTTTCAGAAATCAGACAATTACATTCAGAACGGCTTTCTTTATCCGCTTGACGAGTACTTTGCGAAGATGACAAAGGAACAGATTGACTTCCGCATAAATTCGAAACTGTGGCCTGTTATTAAAAGGATAGGCCCCGGGGGCAAGGAGCATATATGGGCAATGCCTTACGGCGGCGCGCTTGGAAAAGTCCTGCTCTTCCGTAAGGATGTATTTGATTCCAGAGGAATTCCATATCCCGATAAGAACTGGACTTGGAATGATTTGAAGGAAGCCTCAAAAAAAATAACAGATCCGGCACACGGAATTTATGGAATACTTTTCGGCAGAGGCAAACATGAGTCATGGAATTGGATAACTTTCCTTTGGTCCGCGAACGGAGAAGCCATGGAATACAACAGGGCCAAAAATAAATGGTTCTGCACATTTGATTCGCCGGCAGGGGCCGAGGCGCTGGATTTCTACACAAGGCTCTGCACTGAAAAATGGATTGATAAGGATGGCAATATCAGAAGAGGCTATTCATCCAAGGACGCTTCTGAAACGGCTGTAAAGTGGGACCGCGGAGAAATTGGCATGAAGTTCGGTTACATTGATGAACGGCTTTTCGCGACAATCAATCCCGACCTTGTCGGCATGACCCCTGTTCCCCTCGGCCCGACAGGAATGAGAGGCGCGGAATTGAACAGCAAGATGATGGGGCTTTTTTCGCAGATAAAGGACAACGCCGTCCGTGACGCGGCATGGGAATATCTGGAATTTTACGATTCAAAGGAAGCGGCTGAAATAAAAACTAAAGTATTGGTAGAAAGCGGAATGGGAAACTTTGTCAATCCGAAGTTTCTGAGGATGTTCGGGTATTCCGATCTTGAACGTCTCGCTCCCAAAGGCTGGTCTGAGACTTTTGATATCGCGATTGAAACCGGAAAACCGGAACCTTACGGCACCAACAGCAGCTTCGCTTACCAGATGATGACAGTCCCTATACAAGAGGCTGAAGCGCTGGCGCTTGATGAAAACCTGCCGGAGGACAAGACTGAGCGTCTCGCAGTTCTTCAAGAGATTTTGAAAAAATCCTGCGCGAGGGCCAATGAGGAAATGATAGGAATTGTTACTCCTGAAGAACGCACCAAGCGCAGAATTACAGCTATAGTTGCCATCGTAATTATAGCCATAGTGTTCGGATTTGTTTTCAGAAAAATCATTAAGGCCTTTACCCCTCCCGTGACTGAAGGCAAGAAGAAAAAATCCTGGGACTTCATCAGGTACAAATGGGCTTATCTGCTACTTCTGCCCGCTGTACTTTCAGTTCTGACATGGAATTATATTCCTCTCTTCAGGGGTTCGCTGATGTCGTTTTATGATTACCGGATACTGGGAGATTCGGTCTGGGTCGGACTGGACAATTTCGGCGATGTTATTTATGATGGATACTGGTGGACTGCGGTGTTCAATTCTTTCCGTTACAGTTTTCTGGTGCTTTCGATGACGTTCCTCCCGCCCGTTCTTCTGGCGGTACTCCTTCAGGAAATCCCGAAAGGAAAAATACTTTTCAGAACTATTTTTTATCTCCCAGCCGTCATTACCGGGCTGGTTACAATGCTCCTGTGGAAACAGTTTTTCGAGCCGTCCGAACTCGGCATGCTCAACTCCATAATACTTAAAATCCCGGCAATCGTTTTTATACTGGGGGGAGTATTGTTATGCTGGATGTGCTTTATTTTTGCCAGACGGCTCAAGTTCTACGATCTATATAAAGGGATGTGGGCTTTTATCGTGGTCGGTATTTTGCTTTTCTTCCTCTGCGGGGAAATAGCGTTCCCGATATTGCGGCACAGCGGCGAAGGTTTCATGGCGGTGCTGGCAGCGTTGCCCTCACGTCTGCTGGCGGTGCATTCCGAAGCATTCCGGTGGCTTGGCGATCCGAGTACCGCGATGTTGTCCTGCGTAATTCCCATGGTCTGGGCGGGGATGGGGCCAGGCTGCCTGATATATCTCGCGGCGCTCAAGGGCATCCCCGACGATTATTATGAAGCAGCCGATATTGACGGCGCGACTTTCGTTGACAAAATACTTTTCGTCGTCATCCCGCATTTGAAGGTTCTGATAATGATTAACTTTGTCGGAGCGTTCATCGCGTCGTTCTATGCGGCTACCGGAAATATTCTGGTCATGACAGGAGGCGGAGCAAACACGGAAGTCGCCGGGCTCCATATATGGTACAAGGCGTTTACATTCCTGAAATTCGGTCCGGCCACGGCGATGGCATGGATGCTCGGGGTTATCCTGATAGGCTTCACTGTGCACCAGTTGAAGATGCTGTCAAAGCTGGAATTCAGAACAACAGGTAAAAAGTGAGGTTGACAATATGCCTATAATATCAAACACCGGAAGAAGAGCCCTGAACGTAAAGTTCCTTATATGGAGTTTTTATGCGATACTGATGGCCGGCAGCGTTACGATGATATATCCGTTTATGCTGATGGTCTCAGGTACGACTAAAAGTTCCGTTGATACGCCGGACTCTGTGATGATCCCAAAATTCCTTTATAGTGAAGAAGCCCTTTACAAAAAAGACTCCGAAGCTTTTTTTAATGAGTACCTGCAGCTGATGCAGGCTGTTTACGACACCGGGGCCTCCTCTTTCCGCTTCGCTGAAATACCCAAAAACTACAATGAAAAATTTGTCGCCGAATGGAAAGAATTCCTGAACAAAAAGGATTTGCCATTTTATTTCTATGCCGCGGCATATATACGGTGTTCCGGGCGTGTGATGCCACTCAATCTGCGTAAATTCAAAGCGGTACTCTATAAAAAATGCGACGGCAGCATTGATAAACTCAACAGTGAATACAGCACCGAATTCGTAGACTGGAATATATTTTATATAGCCGCTGAAAGCTATCTTCAGCGCCGCGAGCGGCCCGGATATTCGCAATTTGACCTGGCATTCAGGGAATTCAAAAAAACACTTCCAGTGGAAGACCGCTATTACTTCAGTCCCGAAGGTTTCTACAAAGCGGGTTTCCTTTTTTCGCAATACAGCAAAAATATTGAATCCTATAACAAGAAACACGGTACATCATATAGGTCATGGGATGATGTGAACTTTCCCCGCACATATCCGGCTTCCGCCTCCGAACTGGAGCGTTCCGACTGGGAAAACTTTACCCGCTATATCCTGAATCTTTACTGGTTGCGCGCCTCTCCCGAAGCCGCTCCGTTTTACCGCGCATATATCCAGGATAAGTATGGGACAATTGAAAGTCTGAACAAAAATTACGGCTCATCCTACAAGTCCTTCAATGAACTGTCAATTGTTGAAATGGATACGGCGACCGGTATCGCGCTTTCGGACTGGGACACATTCATACAGGGCTGGAAGTCTCCGGATACAGGCAAGCTCCACATCCTTCCTATCACCATGCTGCATATCCACAGCGTAGAATTCCTTTTCAGGGATTATCTGGCGGAAAAATATAAAACCCCAGCCGCCGCAAATTCTGCCATGGGCACATCATTTCAGACTTGGCTGGACGCATTCCCGCCACAAAGAGAATTCAATTATGAAGCGTTCAAGCAGCGCACCGGGATGCTGAAATGGGAATACGTCAAACGCAATTACATAACCGTTTCGGATTACATAATCATGCACGGGCGCGGACTGATGAACACTATAATCTACTGTTCTCTTTCCATCCTGATAGCTATCATAGTAAACCCATTGGCGGCATATGCGCTGAGCCGCTACAGACCGCCATCGGCATACAAAGTGCTCCTCTTCCTCATGCTTACAATGGCGTTTCCGCCGATGGTTACACAGATACCGGTATTCCTTATGCTGAGAGAATTCGACCTGCTGAACACGTTCTGGGCCCTGATACTTCCCGGCATGGCGAACGGCTATTCGATATTCCTGCTGAAAGGCTTCTTCGACTCCCTGCCGCGCGAACTTTACGAGAGCGCCGAAATAGACGGCGCCGGTGAAATCAGGATATTCCTGCAAATCACGATGAGCCTTTCGACGCCGATTCTGGCTGTGATAGCGCTGAACGCCTTCACGCACGCCTACGCCAATTTCATGATGGCGCTGCTGATATGCCAGGACAAAAAAATGTGGACACTTATGCCATGGCTATACCAACTGCAAATGGGCAGCGGCCAGGGAATAGTTTTCGCGGCACTGCTCATAGCGGCAATCCCGACATTCCTGATCTTCGCATTCTGTCAGAACATAATCATGCGCGGCATAGTCGTCCCCGTCGAAAAATAAAAGGATATATGTAATTTTTATTACCTTAAAAAAGCAGTTGGAACTTTTTTTAGGTTTATATTAATTCAGAAAAATACAGACTGTTATTTCAGTTTTTTAAGGTTGAAGAAAACATCAGAACTGACTTTGTTTTTTCTGAAACCGGGGCAAAATTGGAACGCCGTATGCCGGGAATCCAGATAATTGATTCATCAGGCAGGCATAATAACGGATAAGATGATTTGTCATCGGAAGATATTTTTCTGTCCGAAAAAATCTTTTTAAGCCTTATACTTTTTTCTGAGCCGAAAGGTATCATTCTATCGCCGTCTTCAGAAACACGTAAAATCAGGTTTTCAGGAATTACCTCCGCGTCAAAACAGGCAACAGTGTCATCTCTTTTTTTCAGAACGGAATTCTTTTTTGTTACGAGACAAATGGATAATATTTTACTGCCCCATTTTATAGACTTTGTTTTTTTCCAGTTCCACAGAATTTTCTTTTCCGGTGTTTCAATTTTCGTTTTTAATATTGAGCATTTGCCCTTTTGTAACTTTATGGATATGCCCGCTTTAACCGGGATGATGATTTTTTCTCCGCTTTTTCCGGGGCGCGACAATTCCTGATTAAATCTTCCGATAAGGTTTTTGTCGGGGATAAAGTCCTCTCCAAACAATTCAGAAAGCCAGCTTCTCAAAACCCTTATCCGCAGAGCAGAATGGAGCTTTGACCAGAAAACGGAATCCGTTTCTTTTTTTTCTTTTATCAATCTGAACTTTTTTTCCGCTTCCGCTTCGATAAAGGCGGAGTCCTGTTCAAGGACTGAAACTGATTGCGCGATACCGTCTTCCGCGAAATCAATTTCACTGTAAATCGGCGGAAGTATTTTTTTTCTGAAGAAATTGCGTTTATAAACGGTATCGCTGTTAGTGCTGTCCTCGCGCCATTTTTTTATGCCCCTGGAACGCAGGAACTCAATAATATTTTTTTTATTCATGGCAAGAAGCGGGCGGATGAAAGTAATGTTTCCGATTTTCTGAACGTGGCGCATGGAAGTAAGGCCGCTTAGATTTGAGCCTCTGCAAAGACGCAGAAAAAAGTTTTCAACTCTGTCATCCGCATGATGTCCAAGGGCGACAACGGTTTTTTCTTTGCCGGAAAGAAGCTTTCCCCACGCTTCGATACGAAGCCTTCTGGCGGCGGATTCAATGCTTTCTCCGGGTTTCATGGAAGATTTCACGTTGAGCTGTATCTCCCTGAAATCTACTTTTTTCTTTCTGCAGAAATCAGCGCACCACGAAGCATCGGCGGCACTTTCTTTTCCTCTCAGATTGTGCTGAAAATGGACGGCTTTGATTTTCAGCTCAAGTTTTTCTGAAAGCTCCGCAAGAAAAAGAAGCAACGCCAGACTGTCAGCGCCGCCGCTGAAACCGGAATAGATAGTAAAGCCCCTGAACTTTTCAAGATTCATATTCTTATTTTTTCTCAGGTACAAGTATTGTCGCGCCATCATTCAGGCCGGATATTATTTTAAGCATATCTTTCTGTTCCGCCGGGATGCTTCTGATGGGAACCCTCTCATACTTCCCGTCATTCAAAACCATAACATATTCCAGCTGTCCTATATATGATACGGCGGCTGAGGGAATGAGCAATGCTTTTTCAGAACCTGTTTTAAGTTTCAGAGAGCCGAACATGCCGGGCATGAGGCCGCTTGCCTTATCTATACATATTTTTACGAGAAAGGTACGGCTTCCCGGGTCAACAGACGGAACTATTTCGCGGACGTCGCCCTTGAATGATTTGTTGAGTGCCGCGACGTGGAAATCAACAGTGTCCCCTATTTTAATGGAAGTGACAAGGGATTCTCTGACAGGGACATAAAGCATAAGCCTCTGCGGGTCAAAAATGGTCATGAGTATTTTTCCGGGGCTTGCGAGGTCTCCGGGGTCGGCAAAACGTTCGGAGATTATGCCGTCAATTGGTGAAATTATGTTAGCGAAGGAAAGATTTTCCTGAGCTTCCTTCAGGGAATGTTCGGCGGCGGCAAGTTCGGAAGTAGCGCTCTTCTGATTTTTTTCGTCGATTTCGAGTTGTTTTAAGGACGTGACATTTTTATCAAAGAGCTGTTTTGTTCTCTTATAACTTGAATCGGCGAGGACAAGCACTGCCTGTGCTCCGCTGACTCTTTCCTTCGCTCTCGCGACGATCTGTTCCAAATCTATCTGGTCCAGCTTTATAAGCAGTTCTCCTTTTTTGACGGAGTCCCCGCTTCTTCTGCTAACTTGCTTTACACGCGCCACAATTCTGGGAGAAAACTCAATTTCATCACGGCTGCGGACTGTTCCTACGGCGTTATAGAAGACAGGGATATCCGTGTAAGAAAGCTTGAAAGTTTTTCCTTTTTCCGATGGCGATGGAACGGCTGTTTTTCCCGCTTTTATAAGTCCGAAGGAAAAAGTGCCGGACTGATACAAAACCACCATTATGACCGCCGTTATTCCGGCGATTACTATTAAAGTCCGGATTTTTTTATTTTTCTGTATTTCCGTCATATTTAAAACTCCTGAATTATTGTTTTTCGTCAGAAAAATTTCTCGGTCCGAGAAGCATATACAGAGTCGGGATTACCAGCATGGTAAAAGCGGTACTAGCAATAAGACCGAAAATCAGTGCCCAGGCAAGGCCCGAAAAAACAGGGTCGAGAGTAATAGGCCATGCCCCCATGAGGGTTGTGGCGGCAGTAAGCATAATCGGCCTGAACCTTACCGCGCCGCTTTTGATGATGGCGTCTTTGATGTCATTGCCTTTTTTCATGGAATCCTGTATGAACTCAATCAGGACTATGCTGTTTCTGATGACAATTCCGCCGAGGGCAATCATCCCTATCATTCCCGTGGCGGTAAAAAATATTGAATCTGAATATCCCGCCACATCTTTGCCCATTATCAGATTGAGCAGATAAAATCCCGGCGCTATTCCTATGATGGTCAGAGGTATCGCGGACATTATTATCAGAGGCATGAAAAAGCTTTTGGTCTGAAGCACAAGGAGCAGGTATATGCCGATAAGGGCCACTCCGAAAGCTGTTCCCAAATCGCGGAAAACCCTTACCGTAATTTCCCATTCGCCTTCTCCGGCCCATTCGGCTATGATTCCTTCGGGAAGCGCTTTACTTTTTAGGGTTTTCCAAACTTTGAATATGGCTTCTCCCGGGGCAATTCCAGCGCATTCGGCGGTAACGAAAACGACCCTTTCAAGGTTTTTATGATATATGGGCTGTTCTTCGATCTGCCTGCTGAAAGTGCCCAGTTCTGAAAGCTGTACCATTTTTCCTTCAGGTGTTTTTATCCACAATTGCCCGAGGCGCTCAATATCTGTACGGTCTTTAAAAGGCAGGCGGACAACCGCGTAAAGGGCTTCCCTCTGCCTCTCGTCATGCACAAGCACCGCCGCGTTTCCTTTTACGGCTGTCGAGAGAAAAGCGGTTATTTCCGCGATTGTGAGCCCGTTCATCGCCGCCTTGTCGCGATTAACCCTGAAAACTACCTTTTCATGAGGGGCCTCAGACATATCATCAATCTGCACAATGTGCTTGGAATCTGTTTCAGCCATGCGTTTTTCGAGTTCAGAAGCGCCTCTTATAAGATCGGAATATTTCTTATCCGGGCTGCCGCTTACTTCTACTGTGATTGTGGAAATGACCGGAGGGCCCGGAGGGACTTCCACTATGCTTATCTTCGCGTCATGTCTTTCCGCTATCCTGGTAAGCTCATCGCGTATTCTCAACGCCACGGAATGGCTCTGGTTTTCGCGTTCTGTTTTATCAGCGAGATTAATCCTTATGTCGGCAAGATTGGGTTGTTTTCTCATGCCGTAATGCCTGACGAGACCATTGAAATCAATGGGCGCGTTTATGCCTGTGTAACTTTCATAATTTCTTATTTCGTTTACCGTCCCGAGGTAGTTTTCAATGTCTTTTACGGCGGCTGAGGTTTTTTCGAGACTGGAACCTTCAGGCATTTTCAATATTATCTGAAGCTCGTCCTTGTTGTCGAAAGGAAGCATCTTGAGCGGAACCTTGAAAAGCATAAGAAAAACTGAAAAGCATAAAAGCGCAAAGACTGTCAGTATGAGAAAATAAGCATTGCGTCTGACGAGGAGAGGAGAAATCACGGC
The DNA here is from genome assembly GCA_001803225.1 of Lentisphaerae bacterium GWF2_44_16. GTDB lineage: Bacteria > Verrucomicrobiota > Lentisphaeria > Victivallales > GWF2-45-14 > GWF2-44-16. The sequence continues at coordinate 19,735 of MHBF01000144.1, forward strand.
ACTGTAGAATTTTCTTATCCATTCGGGAGTAACGTCTTCCGGAGCGGAGGCGTGTCCTGCTTTACTTTTCAGGAGATTGTATGAAAGCCAGGGAACAAAAGTCAGGGCGCAGAGAGTCGAAAATGTCACAGTCAGAGGAACATTGATGGACATGGGCCCCATATAAGGCCCCATCATGCCGCTTATGAAAAACATGGGGATGAAGGATACTATTATCGTCAGAGTGGACATTATAACCGGGCCGAGCATTTCGTTTACGGCAAAAAGCGTAGCTCTGAACGGATCAAGAAGCCCTATCCTGATATGTCTCTGGATATTATCAACATTGGTTATGGGGTCGTCCACGACAAGGCCGAGACTCAAAATCAGCGCAAAAAGCGTAACCCTGTTGATAGTGTAACCGAAAACCATATTCACAAAAAGCGCCAGCGCGAAACT
>MHBF01000145.1 GCA_001803225.1 Lentisphaerae bacterium GWF2_44_16
TATTACGAATATCAGGCAAATACAAAGTAATGCCAGAGACAAAAACACCACCACTCGACCGCGATGGCCGATGATTGTCCTCAAATCACCAAAAGGCTGGACGGGACCGAAAGTAGTCGATGGACTGCAAATAGAGAACACCTTTCGAGCCCACCAAATTCCACTACTGGTAGATTCCGAGCGTCCCGATCATCTAAAGCAGCTTGAAAACTGGATGAAAAGCTATAAGCCGGAAGAACTCTTTGACGAGAACGGCCATCTTTTGTCCGAATTGGCCGAACTGGCACCAAAAGGTCAGCGAAGAATGGGCGCAAATCCCCACGCCAATGGCGGATTATTATTGCGCGACCTGAAAATGCCGGACTTTCGGAAATACGCTGTGAATGTGCCGTCACCCGGAGCGGTTAATGCCGCCGACACGCATGTGCTTGGAGAGTTCCTGCGTGATGTAATTAACCTCAATAAGGAGCAGCGAAATTTCAGGATATTCGGTCCCGATGAAACGCTTTCAAATCGATTGAATGCCGTTTTTGAAGTTACCAACAGGCAATGGGAAGCCCCAACAAAAGAGAACGATGAGTTTCTTGCATCTGACGGTCGGGTAATGGAGATGCTGAGCGAACATCAATGTGAAGGTTGGCTCGAGGGCTATCTGCTTACCGGGAGACACGGGTTGTTTAATTGCTATGAGGCGTTCATTCACATCATCGATTCGATGTTTAACCAGCATGCTAAGTGGCTGAAAATTAGTGCAGAATTGCCATGGCGACGGAAAATTGCTTCACTTAATTATCTGCTCGCTTCGCACGTCTGGCAGCAGGCTCATAATGGCTTTACCCATCAAGACCCTGGCTTCATCGATCATGTGGTGAACAAGAAGGCTTCTATTGTGCGTGTGTACCTTCCCCCCGATGCTAACTGTCTGCTATCGGTTGGGGATCATTGCTTGAGAAGTCGGCATTACGTTAACGTCGTTATCGCGGGCAAATATCAGGCGCCTCAATGGTTGACTATGGATGCTGCGATCGAACATTGCACCAAAGGAATTGGCGTATGGCAATGGGCAAGCAACGATAAAGGCGCAGAACCTGACGTGGTGATGGCCTGCTGCGGAGACGTACCAACTCTCGAGTGCATAGCCGCCGTTTCCATCCTTCGTAAACATCTGCCAGATTTAAAAATACGCGTGATTAATGTTGTCGATTTAATGAAACTCGAATCGAATACGCAACATCCGCACGGACTGAGCGATCAGGACTTCGATACATTATTCACTAAAGACAAGCCGGTCATATTTGCGTTCCACGGATATCCATCGCTGGTTCACCAGCTGACATACCGCCGAACCAACCATGAAAATATGCATGTTCACGGCTATAAGGAAGAAGGCACCATCACAACATACTTCGACATGACGGTTTTAAATGATCTTGACAGATTCCATCTGGTGCAGGATGTGATAAATCGGCTGCCGCAGTTGGGTGATAAAGGGGCACACTTGAAGCGGATGATGCAGGATAAGCTTGTCGAACATAAGCAGTATATTGATAAGTATGGTCAGGATATGCCCGAAATCCGAAATTGGAAGTGGATGTAGAAGACGAATAACATTACCGTATCGGGATTATTAGAAATTGAATTAATAAAGGACAGAACCAATGAATGAAAATGGACACAATCACCATCGGCAGGAGAGAGAAGAACACAACAGGAAGCATCATGACGATAAGCCTTACTGGAAACGGATACATCATACCTGGAGTTTTTGGGTTTTCTTGGTTTTGATGTTAGCTGCTATCATATATTACATACTGAGCGGTAACTTGTTGCGACGGCCTTACTACATTCAACCACAGCGACCGCTGTCGGAAAATAGCAGTACTCCATAGACTTTCACAAACAAAGAGATATTACAAATGATAATAAAAAAACTAATTGTTTTTGATTTTGACGGCACGGGATAAACTTACACTTCCGTTTAATATTTGTTTTTATATAACACTTTTAAAATGCAATAGTTACAATCAAAATAGTGGTAGAGTGCAAGCCTCTCCGAATATTCGCAATAAATAAAACACAACTATCTATAAAATAAGCAGTTATGGAAAGCTTACTATTTTTAACTGCCCCACTGTCCTTAAACTGCCCTCAAAATTTAAATTCAACAAAGCCTGTCCCACGATGCCTCACAAGTTAGGCAATAATTTTTTTTGACAGGTAAATTTTTCCGGGCATTTTGAGCAATTGCGAAACAACAATAAGGGAATTTCCCTGTTTAGGTTTTCTGTGCGAGCCGATAGAGTTATAAGCTGAAAATTAAAAGTTTATAACTCCTTATGGCAAACAGGGATATGTGATGAAAGTGTTTATGTTGGGATGGGAATTTCCGCCGTTTATAAGCGGCGGGCTTGGTACGGCCTGCTATGGGTTGACCAAGGCGATGAGCCAGGCCGGCACGGAAATCGCTTTCGTTCTGCCTACCCTAACTGACGGCGGGAGCGTGGATTATATGAAAATCCTGAATGCCGACGGGATTAGTTCTTCACAGAAAACGGGATTTACAAACGTGCGATTTATAACTGTTACATCGCCGCTGAAGCCCTATATTTTCAGCCAAAGGCGCAAGTTTTTTGCAAAAAATGAAAAAAAATGTTCAAAAATTTGCAGTTTTGACTCAAATTTTTCAAAAAATGAACAGAATTATGGCGAAAACATCTACGAACAGGTCAATAAATACGCGGAAAAAGTGTCTCATATTGCCGATGTAGAAAGTTTTGATGTTGTCCACTCGCACGACTGGATGACGTTTCCCGCCGGTGTTGCTGCCGCCCAAAACAGCGGGAAACCGCTTGTTGTTCACGTTCATTCGACGGAGTTTGACCGCAGCGGTGAAAATATCAATCAGACAATATATGACATCGAACGCTATGGTATGTATGAGGCTCAAAAGATAGTCGCGGTGAGCAATTATACCAGGAATATGATAATCAATCGCTATGGCGTTGCGGCAGAGAAAATAACCGTAGTGCATAATGGAATAGAGAACGACAATCACTTTGTTCCTGAAAAAGCAATCGAGAAGCGGGACAAGATAGTTTTGTTTCTGGGCAGAATCACATTCCAAAAGGGTCCCGATTATTTTATAGCGGCGGCGAAAAAAGTTTTGGAGAAAATAAGCAATGTGAAATTCATTATGGCAGGCGACGGCGATATGCTGCACAGAATGATTGAATATGCGGCAGAGCTTGGAATCGGCCATAAAGTATTCTTTACGAAATTTCTGCGTGGAGCTAATGTAGAAAAGATGTATCGAATGGCAGATTTATATGTAATGCCATCAGTTTCCGAGCCGTTCGGAATCGCTCCTTTGGAAGCTGTAAAAAATGGTGTGCCGGCACTTATAAGCAAGCAAAGCGGCATTTCGGAAATACTTATTAACGCGTTAAAGGTTGATTTCTGGGATGTCAATCAGATGGCCAATAAAATAACGGCTGCGTTGAAATATCCGCCGATGAGTCAGACTCTGCGCGAGAACGGCAGAAACGAAATGAAGAAATTTCGCTGGGAAGACGCGGCGTTTAAAATTAACGAAATTTATAAACAGATTTTAACCATAGCAGGATAAGGAGGTTTTATGGCGTCAGTATGCTTTTATTTTCAGGTTCATCAACCTTACAGGCTAAGAGAATATACAGTTTTCGATTCGGGGAGCGATTATTTCGACGATAACAAAAACTCTCAAATTTGCCGAAAGGTAGCGGAGAAGTGCTACCTGCCCGCCAATTCGCTTATGCTTGAGCTTATAAGGAAATATAAGGGGCAATTTAAAATTTCTTACAGCATTACAGGAGTTTTACTTGAGCAGCTTGAAATGTATGCGCCGGAGGTATTGGCGAGTTTTCAGGAGCTTGCGCAGACCGGCTGTGTGGAATTTATAGCAGAGACGTATTATCACAGTCTAAGCTCGTTATATTCCGAACAGGAATTTATGGAACAAATTATTCTTCACAAAGAGACTATTGAGAGGCTGTTTGGCCAAACGCCGAGGGTGTTTCGGAATACGGAGCTTATCTATAATAATTATATATCCGAACTTATAGGGAAAATTGGCGGTTTTAGCGCGATAATTACCGAGGGTGTTGACCGGATACTCGGACACAGGAGTCCGAATTTTGTGTACAGGCCGAGCGGCGATAACAATATGAAGCTGCTGCTGAAGAATTACCGGCTAAGCGACGATATCGCATTTAGATTTTCGAATCGGGATTGGAGCGAATGGCCGCTGCACGCACCTAAATTCGCAAAGTGGGTGAACGATGTCAACGGCTGCGGATTTGTTGTGAACCTTTTTATGGATTATGAAACATTCGGCGAACATCAGTGGGAAAGTACCGGAATTTTTAATTTTCTCAAGCATCTGCCGCAGGAAATTCTTAAACACCGGGATAACGATTTTAAAACGCCGTCGGAAGCGGCGGCGGCTTATGATGATTCCGATGTTGTCGATGTTCCACACACAATAAGCTGGGCGGATGTTGAGCGTGATATATCGGCGTGGCGAGGAAATAAGATGCAATGCTGCGCTCTGGCGGAAATTTACAGGCTTGAAAAAACCGTAAAAGAGACCGGAGACGATGATATTATAAATGACTGGCGCAGGCTTCAGACTTCAGACCATTTCTATTATATGTGTACGAAATGGTTTTCCGACGGCGATGTGCATAAATACTTCAACCCTTATGAATCGCCTTATGATTCGTATATCAACTTTATGAATGTGCTGGATAATTTGGATACCCGCTGCCGGACGGCGTTGTATGAAAAACAAATAGTGAATAGTGAAAAAAGAATACAGAATTCAGAAGACAGAATACAGAATGTGGAATCGCCTGTCGGCGATGGAAATTTTTAATGACCCCGTCATTGTAATGACGGGGCTAACCGAATTTTTAACGCTGGAATGACAATGAGTTTAATTTGTTTAATATAATAACATTAGAAAGGAAATGAATATGGCTACTTTAACAACCACAAAAAAAACAAAGAAGGCAAACACTTCGGAATTTTGCAGCGCAAAGCAAGCTGGAAGTGTTGTAGTTTTTTCTGCTTATTGCCCGAACGCTTCTATTGTACAGATTGCCGGTGATTTTAATAATTGGCAGCCGAAACAAACACAGATGAAGAAAGCAAGTGAAAAAGACTACTGGGAGACGAGGCTGACGCTGCGACCCGGGCGATACTGCTATCGTTTTGTTATCGATGGAAAATGGCAGCACGACCCATCTAACGCCAATACAGAACTCAATCCTTATGGAGAGCTGAATTCTGTTTTGATAGTAAATTAAATAGAAAGACAATGAAACGCGTGGACAGCAGAGCTGTCCACCCTACAAACTATGCCTTCTAAGGAATAAAGTTAACCTCACAAATGCCTCGCCAATTTTCGTGGGGTATATATAAAAACCCGCCCAATATAAAAATATATCGCGGGTTAAGCCTGCCGATTTAATCGGCGGGCTTTTTTTGTTTATAGGCTACTATAATCTGTTGCTGGCA
>MHBF01000146.1:0-16728 GCA_001803225.1 Lentisphaerae bacterium GWF2_44_16
AACGTGCGTTTAACCTGACAAATGTGCGTTTACTTTTTCAATTGACCGTTTTTATAATATATGTATGGTATTCGGTTTTAGTATTGACTTTTTGTATTTGCCCTCCGGTATTGGGAGTGTATATTTAGTACAGTAAACTTTACTAACCAGAAAAACATTTATTCAAAGGGGAGTATATGTCAACAAAACACAATGCCTTCGCAATGGCGCAGGCGCAATTCGATGAAGTATCGGCAAGATTGAAACTGGAACCGGCTATCCATGAACTTCTCAGATGGCCCATGCACGAAATTGCCGTGCGCCTTCCGGTGAAAATGGATGACGGCAGCACCAGGATTTTCCAGGCGTTCAGAGTCAAACACAATACATCAAGAGGTCCCGCAAAGGGCGGCATACGCTGGCATCCGGACGAAACAATTGACACAGTCCGCGCCCTCGCTACATGGATGACATGGAAAACTGCTGTCGTGGACATCCCTCTCGGCGGCGGCAAAGGCGGCGTAATCTGCAATCCGAAAGAACTTTCAGAAACTGAAAAGGAACGCCTTGCCAGAGCTTACATCAGGGTTATCGGGCCCACTCTTGGCGTTACCAAAGACGTTCCCGCGCCGGACGTTTACACCAATCCCCAGATAATGGCATGGATGATGGATGAATATGAAGTCATCATGGGCGAAAGGCATCCCGGCGTTATTACAGGCAAACCGATACCTGTCGGCGGCAGTCAGGGACGCGGCGACGCTACGGCCCGCGGCGGTATATTCGTAGTCAGAGAAGCAGGCAAAGTCTTGGGCATTGACCTGAAAAACAAAACGATGGCCATTCAGGGCTTCGGAAACGCCGGACAATTTGCCGCTACTCTCGGCAGTGAAATGCTTGGTCTCAAGCTTATCGCCGCCAGCGACTCCCGTGGAGGCGTTTATTCGGAAAAAGGCATTGACGTAAAAGCTCTTGTCAACCATAAACTGAGCACAGGCGGGCTTGCCGATTTCCCGGGGACGAAAGCTATATCTAATGAGGACCTCCTCGAACTGGATGTTACAGTTCTCTTCCCGAGCGCTCTCGAAAACTCAATAAATGCCGACAACGCTAAAAATGTCAAGGCTAAAATAATATGCGAGCTTGCTAATGGCCCGACTACTCCGGAAGCCGATGAGATACTCTTCAAAAATAACGTATTTGTAATTCCTGACTTTCTCGCCAATGCGGGCGGTGTTACGGTAAGTTATTTTGAACAGGTGCAGAACAGCTATAATTTCTACTGGCCCTGTGACGAAGTTCACAAGCGCCTGGATGAAAAAATGACTACGGCTTTTCATGCTGTTTATGACCTTTATGTAAAGCATAAAGTCAAAATGAGAATGGCCGCTTACATGGTAAGCGTTATGAGAGTCGCTGAAGCATGTAAGCTCAGAGGGTGGGTATAATCCGGACCTCATCTTCAGGCCCCTTTCCGGGGCCTGAAATAATTTTTTAAATGTAAAAGGAAAATATTGAATCTTATCGAACACATATTGTACCAGAATATCTTGGCGAACCTTGATGCTCTGCCTGAAATTCTGGGGGTTTTTGAACGTACTCTCGATGAGAAGGGTATAAGCGTTTCCCGCCGGGAACTGGATGATATCCCGGAAGAGATAAAACTTGCCGAGGCCGCTTTTCTGAGCACGGAGCAGAAAGAGGCCGCCCTGAAAATATCGGCTTTTTTCAAAAGTTTTCCCCACGCGAAAGTAATTGAATATATATACCTGGGGCAGAAAGAGAGAATCGCTAGAAGCATTCTCCGCAACCTTAATCAGGAAAAGAAAGATGTTGCCAGAATCCAGGAACTTCTTTATGAGTTCTGTAAAATTCCCGCAGGAAAAATACACCTTTCCACTACAATGACTATGGGCATAAGGGTGAACCTCATTTCCGAATTTATAAGTGTTCATCTCCCCTATGTCAGTATAGCTAAAAATTTCATCAACATGAGAGATATTGCCAATGTCATGGGCAAAAGCGTAAGCTCAAACGTCGCCGGCGGCCTTGTAGGCGGAAAAGCCGCGGGGATGATACTGGCAAACAGAATACTTCGCCCGACACTCGAGGACAGAAATGAAGAACTCGATTCGAGAATAGAAGAAATAGACGCTTATTTCGTGAAATCCTCCATAATCAGCGAATTCACGGCAATGAACCGACTGGAGGAATGCCACAGTCTTAAATATATAGAGGGAGACGCTTTTGAACGCGAAAGGCTCAAACTTTATAAAAGGTTCATGGAAGGAAATTTCCCGGAGAGTACCTTGTCGCAGTTCAGGAAAATCCTTATCGAAACCGATAATTGCCCTCTTATTCTCCGTTCGTCCAGCTATCTCGAGGACAGCGTAGGCCTCTCTTTCTCAGGTAAGTACGATTCGATATTCATTTCCAATATGGGTACGCTTGAAGAACGTCTCGAAGAGCTTACTCATGGAATAAAACAAGTTTATTTCAGTCTCTATAGCGCCAACGTAATACAGTACCGCAAGGATAATTCACTCCTCGATTATAATGAAAAAATGTCCGTCCTCATACAGAAAGTCGTCGGGAAAGCTTATGGAAAATACTTTTTCCCCGGAATAGCGCTTGTCGGCTTTTCCAGAAATTCCTATTGCTGGAATAAGCGCATAAAGAAAGAGGACGGCATGCTGAGAATCGTGATGGGCCTTGGTACCCGTGCCGTTGACAGGGTAGGGGATGACTACCCGAGAATAGTTTCACTCTCTGCCCCTACGCTCCGTCCCGAAGTTACGACAAGGGAGAAAATCAAATATTCACAGCGTTATCTGGACGTGCTCAATCTTGAGACAAAACAGATAGAAACAGTGAACTTTGTCGATCTGATAAACAAGATCAGGGAAGATGGATATGATCTGCCGGTGCATGATGTAATCTCTATAGAAAAGGATGGTATGCTTACACGTCCTTATCTGCTCCCCGACAAGCTCAGTCATGAAAAGTGTGCCATTACTTTTGATGGCCTCCTTTCAAATAACAAATTTACGTCTCTTCTGGACCATGTTCTTAAAAAAATCGAGAAAGCCTACGACATGCCGGTTGACATGGAGTTCGCTTATCACAATGATAAACTTTATATTCTCCAGTGCAGAACGCTTCGCCAGCGCAAAGGCACTCCTGAAAAAGTCGTTTTGCCTTCGTGTGAGAGGAGTGATATCCTGTTCACCGCGAATAGAGGTTTCAGCAATGCCCTGATACCGGATATCGAATACATCGTATATGTTGACAGGCTGGCCTATGACTCCATTGGAGCTCCCGATAAAAAATATGAAGTCGCCAGAATTGTAGGCAAGCTTAACCGGGGCCTTAAAGGCAAACGTTTCATCCTGATGGGGCCCGGCAGATGGGGTACTAACAATATAGACTTGGGCATAGGCGTGAAGTACAGTGATATCAACAATACCCTCATGCTCATAGAAATAGCCTGGAAAAAGGACGGCGTAACTCCTGAACTCAGCTATGGAACTCATTTCTTCCAGGACCTCGTTGAAGCCGATATCATACCTTTGCCGCTTTTTCCTGAAGAAGAGGGTATAATTTTTAATTCCGCTTTCTTCGGCAAAGCCGCTAATTTGCTCTCTGATTTTGAAATAGACGAATATTTCAATCCCATAATAAAAGTCGTTAACGTCAGAAAGGAAACAGGCGGCAGGCTTCTCAACGTTTACCTTGATGATAGTTCTTCCGCCGGCCTTGCCTGTTTCAAATAACAGCGGTAATCAGTATCAGAACTGCGGCAGCCATGCTTTTGTGGCTTTTATCAGTTCATTGCCCATCGCTCTTACGTCTCCCGGCGATAGATGCGAACACTGGGGATCAAGCCGCAGCGCGCTGATGGCGGCTTCTCTGTCGCCTTTCAACGCGGCATCAAGCGTCATCATTTGAACTTTGCAATGCACTTCAAGCATTGGCTGGATTCTTGCCGGAATTTTCCCTGCCGCCAGCGGTGTGAAGCCTCTGGCATCCACCAGGCCCATTGTTTCAACAACGCTTCCTGCCGGGAGGTTTGCCACCTGTCCCTGATTCGGCATGTTGACAACATCAATAAAGGGTTTCCCGCTTACATAGGACTTCATGATGTCAACGGCTGTTTCCCTGCTTCTCTCGTAGGGGGCTCTTTTGCCGCTGGCGAGTTCCGCTACGTATTTACGCCTGTCCTTTGCTCCTTTTATCCGTTCTTCGATAGTTGTTCTTACAAGTCCGAAACGCTTGAGGGCCTTTTCCCCGTTGTTGAGGTAACCTGACATGAATTCGCATGTATGCCTGTCGCCCGGATACGGGATGAGCCCGAATTCACGATAAAGCATATCACAGAGTTCGTGTTTGTGTGAAAGCATTCCTGCTTCATCCTTGTAAACTTCGGCGAAATATTCATCAATCGTTTTGTTTTTGAGCTTTTTTGCGAGAAGCGGATAACCGGGTTCTCCTTTTACAGTGAAATCAAGTATCCAGAAAAAATGGTTTACCCCTGCGTATGATACCGCGATATCTTCTTCCTTCACATTGAAGATTTTTTGAAGCAGGTTGTAAGCCGCGAAAACCCCATGACAGAGTCCCACTGTTCTCAGTGAACTTGTCGCGTAAATCGCGCCGGTCAGGGTAGCCATCGGGTTTGTATAGTTCATTATTACGGCCCGCGGCGAAAGTTTCTCAATTTTCCGTGCCATATCCATGAATACCGGAACGTTACGCAGAGACCTTGACCAGCCGCCCGCGCCGACCGTGTCGCCGACTGTCTGGAAAATGCCGTATTTTTCCGGTATTTTCAAGTCAAACTTCATGGAATCAAATCCGCCGGTGGAAATTGTTATGGCCACATAATCCGCGCCTTTAAACGCTTCATCCTGGGAATTCGTAACTTTGAAACTGAAATCAACTCCGAGAGTTGATGCCATTTTTTCAACAGCTCCTTTAACTTCGTTTGCCGCCGTGAGATTGATGTCCAGAAGCGTTACTTCGCTTCCGGCGAGTACGGGCTCATGCATCATGTCGCTTATTATTTTGGGCGCCCATCCGTAACTGCCGCCCCCGACCATTACTATTTTTGTTTTTTTTGCCGCCATTTCACTGGACTCCTTAGTTTGATGTTTAAATTATAATATTTTTCTGAAATATTATCAATACCTTAAACGATTAAATTCTCTCCTGTAACGATTATAGGATGCTTGTAAATATTAATTGAAGGTTTATTTTGAGTTATGCGAAAGAATACGAAAAATATAATCAGGAAGCTTCCTGTACGCTCCGTTGGCTATGTTCTTCATAAAGAGAAAGGACATGATTTTGCGCTTAATTTACAAATTCATGATACAGCCGAACTGATTTATGTGGATTACGGACAGATAGAACTTTATATAGGGAAGCACAGGATATTGCTGAATACCGGTGATTGCGCGATTATACCGGGATGGGCGAAACATAGATTTAAAGGTGTCCAGGGAAAACCTTTCGATTTTCTTAATATAACTTTTGACGGAAAGGCCCAGAGCAATGTTTTAAACAAAGGCATTGCGCTTAACGCGGAGGAACGCAATATTCTTTTGAAACTCAAAAATGAGTATCTGACCGAACAGCCTTTTCACGATGAAATAATAGTTTCCCTGCTTAATAACTTTATCCTTCTCCTCCAGCGACGTATGACTGAAAGCGATTTTGAGCGGAAAAACGTGGAGCTTGTCGCCGAGAACAACCTGAACCACCGGACGGCGCTGGTTTCAAAGGCTTTGAATTATATAAGGACAAATTATATGCGCAGTATAAATGCCGCTGAACTCAGCCGCTATGTGGGGATAAGCGTACCTCATCTGCGGAACCTGACGCGGCGCGAAACCGGGCATAATATGCGTTATCACCTTTGCCAGATAAGAATTGAAGCAGCCAAGAAACTTCTTCGCGAATCGGCGAGCAATATAAGTTCTATTGCCGCGCAGACGAGCTATTCGTCTGTGTCACGCTTCAGCGAAGCCTTCAAGAAAACAACAGGAATGTCCCCTCGTGAATACTCAAAGTCCTTCGGCGATCCTTCTGAAAAACAGCGCGGTTAAGACGTGTTATTTTTTCTTTACGCTTTTTTTCTTCGGGATGTTCCATTCAGTGTCCGGGACCGGATGTGTTCTGTCCGGATAGCGCCAGCCGTCATCTATTTTATCAATGGGTTTATACCATGGAACATTACGGATTGTGCTGTCTAACGCTTCTGTAAAAGTGTTGCGTTTCTCAGGTTTTTCCGGCCAGAGAACATCTGGGTTTCTGTCTCCAATGCGGATTGTGCATGGGCCTTTTATTATGAATGGTTTGAGCGTGGTGTTTTTCAGCGCTTCCTTGACGCCTTTCTGTATGAGTTTTCTTGAAAGGGCAGGGGCGATGGTCCTTGCGACTTGAGATGCAAAATGTTTTTTTGTTATGACATATTTCATCTTGGGAGAGAGTTCCAGCGCGTCCTCGACAGTCGCCTTGTCGCCGGCGATGAAAAGGCAGGGAATGCCGCAGTCTCCGGCGAGTGCCATTGACATGGTGGCTTCGCTGAGTTTATATATTTCCCCCCCGTCTGTTTTTGTGTAGAGCAGGGAGTGCGGTGTCGAACCGTTTACCGTTCCGGCCTTGGCATGCATTCCCAATAAAATCAGAGCGTCGGTTTCCTCCATGTCGGGGTGATGCATGCCCATTGTGAAGTGCTGTTCCGAACGCCCGTGTATAAGCTCTATGCGTTCGTCAATCAGTTCCGGCATGATATTATAGCCCGCGCCATGATGGTCAAGAACAAGAACTTTTTCCGCGCCGCCCTCAAAGGCCCCGCGCGCCGCCGCGTTGACTTCTTCTGTCATAAGAACGCGGTTCCTGTGGAGAAGCTCGTAATTGAGCATGCTCATTTCTTTGCTTCGGTACTCATAAAAGACCACTCCGGCTATGCCTTCGATATCCACCACGATATAGACGCTTTTGTGTTTCATCATAAAAAAATCCTCATCGTTATTTTAGTTTACGAAAAACAAGGGCCATGCACGAAGAAGCAGAGGAAAATTTAAATTTTATCCCGTTACGGAACTCCTCTCCGGAATATTTCGCAATGTCAGTGTCGCTGAGAATATCACGCAGTACGTAAGTCCCAGCCGGAATTTCATCAAGCGATATATTCACGGTTTCTTCTTTAAAGCTGTTTCTGAAAATACAGATTATTCCATTCCCATTTTTCTGATACCTTGCGTATCCGTCCCACTTCTGTCCGGTTGCCAGTAGCTGAAATTCGGAGAGAGGGTTTTCGTTGATAAGATTTTTCAGGGTTGACGAAATATTTTTTATTTGCGCAACAGTATCAGGAGATATTTTTCTCAAATCTCCGGCAACAAGAGGCGTTCCGACCATGGCGGTGAGGACGTGTTCAACGTCCCGATTATTCTGGAGGCATATCAGGCTGCCGAGAATGCGTTCATTAGGCAGGAGATTGCAATACTGGTATAATGTCTCGCGAATCTTGTCCGCCTTGAGCGTTTCAGGCTTCATAGTACTCATGTTTGACGAGTGATGCAGCTCTGAATAACGGAGAGCGCCGATTGAAGGGAATTCCATGCCGAACGCTTCAAAACTGAAGTCAATTACAAGGTCAGTGAACTGTGTTTTTACCGCGTTGCGCATCTGCATCATTGAGAGATATTGTTCTGTCACGGAATCGGAAAAATCACGGTGGTGTTTATGTTCGCGCGAGGTGCAGCCGTAAGACATTATTCCGTATGGACTGCATATGTTGCTGAAATCGAGTTTGAAGTAGTCAACGCCATATTCTTTTGCCAGGCTTATCAGTTTTTCCGCCATGATATCGCGATGTTCAGTGGCAAAGCAGCGCGTCGTTGTTTTCCCCGCGCCGAAGCCGAAAGCTTTTGGGCTGCCGTGGTAATCCAGTATGTTGTCTTCAGGGCGAGAGCCTATCTGTCCATAATCGGAGCCGATGTTCAGCCAGAGACCGAATTTCATTCCTGACTGATGTACTTTGTCGGCAATCGGTTTCAAGCCGTTCGGAAATTTAGAACTGTCCATTTCCCAGTTGTTGTCGGTGAACCATCCGTCGTCAACGACAAACCACCTGAACCCCATTGCGGAAGCGCGTTCCACAAGTTCCATAAGCAATGCTTCATTTATATTCTTAAGGAAGGGCAGCCATGTGCAGTACATTACGCCGTCATTGTTTTTGCATTCGGGGAGTTCGCGGCGTATCATCTCACGGAAAATATTAGCTCCGGCGGTATTGCTGACGTTACCTTCATAAAGGCATATATATGCCTTATCGGTAGTGAACGCTTCTCCCTTTTTCAGAAACTTGCTGAAATCGGCGCTGCTCATATTATAGCCGCATGATATCCCGGTCGGCCAGTGAGGATATACCATATAATAGCGTAGAATTCCGGGCGCGCCATTACCAATGAAGAGACCTTCATTTAGTACAGCGTTGTGAACTTGTACAATGTCTTCATCGCCGTTTGCCGCGAAATTGGGTTGGGCTTTGACAAGACCGTGTTTCATGAAAACGGCGTCCGCGAATTCACCGGGACACGCGTTCAGAAGCTCGAAAAAAACTTTATGCAGACGCAGTTCCTTGTCAAGAGATTCTACTTCGAGCCATTTGGAACACCCCGGCAAATCCGGATATATCTCATAACACGCCTTTATTTTTGCCGAAAAAGACGGACAGAGAAATGATACTTTGACAATTTCACTGCCGGACGGACTTGTTTTCGTATCAATATTTTCCAGTTTGAGGAGACGTCCATCATCGCGCATATTCCCATCGAGTTCATGGACTTCCGGCTTGGAATAGGAAACAATCACGGTAGCGTTCAAGGTCAATTGAAACTCAGCCGCGTCGGGACGCTTCACATATTCCCGTCCTGATTTCTTATTAAATATGGAAACGGTTCGCAAGCCTCCGGCATCGACGGCCAGCTCGCGCCGGAAGAGTTCATTTTCAATAACCACGGAGTTACTAGAGATTTTGACAGGCATTATAAATTCCTTTAAATATGGTTCTAGGGAAAATTGACATATAAAACTGTATCGTGGATATTATATCAGTTCAAATTCTCTTTGTATTTAGCATTGAAAACTATTTTTTAACAAAAAACGCCATTAAGGATATTAATTCATTTTTCGTCAGTGAACAATTGGAGACGTATGTGAATTCCTGATAAGTTCTGCTATTATATTTTTTATCTTTTCAGATTTTTCGGATAATACTTTTATATCGGCTAAAACATCTTTAGCTTTTCCTTCATAGTAAACGGCCTCACTGAGGGTAGCATATTCAGATGCGAGTTTTATTAATTCGTCTATAACTGTCTGGAATTCCGGTTTAAGTGCATTTTCCAGATTCGTCCCCCATTTTTTTACAATCATGTTCTCAACGTCAAGAACGGTCGTTACGTTTTTTGTTAAGAGGCTGTCTGCCTCACATATATTCTCGTGTATTTTTTCCAAGCCTTGTATAGCTCCATTAAAGTATTCAGTCGAGGAAATTACTTTTGACAGTAGTTTTTCAGCTTCTTTTAAAATGCCGCATGCTTTATGGTTTATGTTATTTTTTCTGACTTGCGCAGATGTTTCTATTAATTCTAAGACTTGCTTTATGTCGATATTATTTATTTTTGCCTGTGTTGTTTTAATATTCAAAAGAGTCAATTCGACATCATATATATTTGCGTAAATATTGTTGATAAGTTCATTTGTTTCACCTGCTGGTCCCCAATAAAAAATACGTCCATCTCCAGGTAAAAGATTTAATTGAAGCTTTATCTTATTATTATTATATTTGCCTGCTTCTGAAAGAGAATATAAATCCCATAGTTTAAATTTCTGTTGATTGTTAATCTCCAATGTACCTGTTTGATTCTTCTGAATATCCTGATTTTGTATAACAAGAAAAACTCCCTTGGAATCTATCTTTTTCAGGACTCCTGCCGTCAATGCGTCTCCGTCATAAAAAACCTCTTCTTTTTTCCGGAGACTGCCCTGTGTTTTATAACTTATAAAGCCATGAGATTGCAACCATTGAAGATTTTTGGATTTTGCTTTATTTGAAGTAAGATGCGAAACGTCAAAGATTGTTTCTCCATAATGAATCGCGGAGCTTTGTATTGAAAAATTCTGGTTTTTTTGTCCAGGAAATGTTACAACTGATGTTTGCGTGAGTAAATGTCCGATGGGGGTAAAATTCTTTGCCGTTTCTACAACACAATGCCAGGCAGGTGATTGCATTCCCCAGCTATCGATTAATGTTCCCGGGTAAATGTAGCGAAGCCATGGCAGGCCAGCTCTGAGCCCATGAAACATTATCCCTTTTCCCCCGTTGGCAATTACAGAATACAGCATTAAACGCATTTCAGCTTCGTTGGGAAGCAAATAATGACTTGCACCGGAAAAACCTTGAAGCATAAACCATACAGGTGCCTGTGTCTTTTCTACAGAAAGTTTTACATCTTTTGCGATTACCCATGGATTGCTGCCCTGATAATAATTAACAGTTATCGGATATCTGTCACGGTAGAATACTGGAACATATCCAGCATAAGCTATGGCATGTCCTGAGAGGACGGGGAATGCAGGATGATTTTTATCCAGATGAGAGTAAAATGCGTTTTGCGCGTTTATGACATTTGCCAATTGAGACGATCCGGGTTCATCTGAAATATCATAACCAAGAATATAATCGTTGTATTGTTCAATAGTTTTTTTCAATTTTGCAAGATTGATCTTACGTCTTTTGCTTATGTTTTTTTCCAATAAAGTTTTACCCTGTAATAATTCTTCACGGGCTTCATGATCGCGTCCATCAGATCTTACCATTTCAAGCCGGGGAATAATCCGGAGCTTATATACAGAAAGCTTTTCAAACACACTGGCAACATTGGTATCAATATCTGCTGTTACAGTATTGAAATAAGAACTTTTGTATTCATTGTAAATTCTTTCAATACGATGTTTTTCATTTGGAAAGCCAAACCATTGAACAATATATCCTCCAAAAGGGAAAAAGTTTTCCGTCATGGGGAAATTCTTTTGTTTCAATTCATTTTCCGGAATTATATTTTTTCTGTTAATGGTGATGTTGTTTAATGTGAAATCCTGCCTGCAATTTTCTGTTAACTGCAAATCCGCCTTCAGAGATTTTTCCCAATTCCAAATGCAATTGAACCGTATGCTTTTACCGGGAAACCCTTTGAATTTCATTGTTGATCTTGTCATCCCATTTTGAACTTTAAGATAAGCTGTATCAAAAACGGATAAAGGCGTAATGGTCAGATCGGATGACGTTTTTTCTTTAAGGTTCAATAGGAAAAGGCCTGTAACAACTTTATCAGACGCATTGATTACAATATTCGTGTAATTTACGGCCCCTATCCTGTAAGAGGTTTGCCAGCTTTCTGTCTTGGCTAATTCCACGGGCTTGTAATGCCACTCAATATCATTCCGCCTTTTTCCGGAAAACCAGGAATATCCTTTTTCAACTTGCGTTTTATCAAATAAGCCTACGACAGCCTCTCCTGATGGACTGCTGCTTATTGCCGCCCAGCCCTCTCTTATATCTTGAATTTTTTTATAGCCGGAGACGGAATTATATTCATCCATAGAGATTTCCAGTCCCCCGGACGTCGGCCAAGTGAAATAATCATGCCAATTTCCTGTATTTTCATTTTGACCCAAACGAATACATTGTTTAACCGCAACAGAAAAATATCTAGGTTCGGAACTGTTATTTTTGATAGAAAGATTGACCTTGAAAAAAGAATCTGTACTGTTAAGTGAAATTACTTTATTTATTTCCAACCCTTTAAAATTTCCATTCGGCACAGAATACGAGAGTACTGCATTAACACTGTCATTATTCTTTTCGATAGTAAAAGTATATGGAAGCAATTTCAATATTTCAGGAACTGTTTCAAAGGCAAGTCCTGAAAAAATATCATGCTCTGTCCATTGAGTTAATTCCTTCCCATTAGTTTTATCGCAAAAACTTTTAACGCGTCCGCCGCAATAAGGCGCAATGACTAGTTTGATGAAACTGTTTTCCAATATAATATCTTTTTTATCGATTCCATCAGCCGCTATAATGTTCACAGTTGGAGGGTTGCATGTTTGCCTGTTTATGCCAGTGCTATCAGCCTTCTCTAATGGTTTTCCTTCTTTATAGTGCCCTTCAATATCAGATGGAGTTAATGCGCTTTTATACAATATCAACTCGTCGATAGTTCCCTTAAAAAAACTTTTCAAAGTACCATCATTATAATCTGCACCAAGAATTAAGTCATTGTTGTTTTTTACCGGACCCCAGAAATTTTTCCAGTCTTCAGTTATATTCAGTTCTGCCGCTAAAACACTATTGTCATACAATTTCAGGGCTTTGCCTCGCTCAAACACTAGTGCCAGGTGATGCCATGAATCGTCTCTTATATCATAGGGCATATTGATGCTTATCGGTCGTCCGCCGGTACATAATAAAACAGCACCCAAATGGCCTTGACGCAGGAATAATTGATAGCCCGGCGCCCATTTTTTATTCCAGATGTTACAGGGTGCTTTTGAAAGCAAGAAGGAATTTCCCGGAGCGTTCTTCGGAATATAAACCCATAATTCAACACTGAAATTATTATCAAAATTTAGCTTCCCAGTATTCCCACAGTTAATATAAGAGGCCTTACCGTCAAAGTTCATTCCTTTTTTTTCTGTCCATCTGCCGGTACACGGCAATGCCCCATCAATTTTGATGTCATTCGCGTTTTCAAGATCTATATGGAGAACAATATCAGGATTTTCTTTAAACTGCTCTTGAAGAATCTGCCATGATTTATAGTCTCCCGCCATTATCGAAACGGAGCAAAGAAACACTAGATTTACTAGAAACTTAATAAGTTTCGTTTTCATTTTATTACCTTTCTTTTTATTTGTCTTAATATGTTTTCAGTGAGAGTACACCGGATTTGCTGTTTAATTAGAAACATTTTGAATTCAATAAACTTTTAAGGCGAATACCAACCGTGTTGGATACCATATTGGTCTATATAATCGGTGAAACCATATTTCCCGCTTTGAAACCCGAATGTTAAATCTTCTCCCTTTATTGCTCCGGCATGTCCATCGGCAAACCAGAAGCTGGCCTTATTGAAGTGCCGTGTATGGGGAAGATAGACATACTGGCCATCCCCTGCATTGTTATCGTTAAGAAAGTGGCCCTGTGAATTACGTGGTTTGTATTTTGTATCTCCCAGAAGAATGCATTCAGACGCATTATATCTATGGTTGCCGTAGGGGCATGTCACTGTCTGTTTCAGAAAATTCCAGGGAAGATAACTTTGGTCATGATTTCTCAAACCATATTTGAAAAGATAAGAATTATACTGACCCAGCGAAGGACAAATATGAATTCCTTTTTTAGAATTGCTTGCACTTGGTATCCTGTCTACAATTGGTACCAGGCTGTAATCCATCAGAATTATATACCAGTCTTCAATTTGATCGGTTGTTCCATTTCGACATGGAGGTGTATATCCTTTTTCGTCAGTCGCATAAGATGTTAAAGCAATTCCCAATTGTTTCAAATTATTCAGACAAACAGAAGATTGTGCATTTTTCTTTGCAGTATTAAGCGCCGGTAAAAGTATTCCGATAAGCAGTATGATAATGGAAACCACAACGAGGAGCTCGACAAGCGTGAATGAGAATTTTCTTTTCATATTCCATATCCATTTTGTTTTCTTAAGGATGTTTACCATTAAATTTCAGGAAATTGTTTTATTGCATTAACAATCCTCAAACAATATTTATTCTTTGTAGGATACCAAGGGGCTGTCATAAATCCTAATAAAGATTTTCCATTCAAATTTTTGTTACAATATTCCACCGTCATTGATAAATTGTCGTCATTACTCCAATTGCTGGCCGTTGGAATCTGTTCATACCCAAGTTGGTCAAGTTTTGAATAGGCATTGACGGCTTTGAATGTCGCCGATTCTGGCTCTAAGTTGTAAAAATTCTTACCATAATACCAGTTACTTTGTAGTACATCAATAGGAACCCGATTCCGAAACAGATTCTCATCACAATTCCATAAAACGTCTGACCACATCCACGAGCGCATCCCATTTACTTTGATCTGTTCGAAATAAAAATTAAGGTCATCCCACCATAAATTGCCACTTCGGACTGTCTGATAATCATAAAACTTTTGATTTTCAAAATTTTCCTCATCCATTCCTACATGAAAGAATCGGGGAGAGGAAAATAATTCTGTCACTTCAGAAATCAATTCCCGACAACACTGATAATAACTTGGTGTTGAAACCATTCTGGAGTAAATACCTAACCATGTATCATGGCATGTTGAAAAGTTCATTTTAGGAATAGGTTCGATACCAAACCCTTTTATGCGTTTGAGTTCTTCTTTCAGTTTCTTTGGGCTCCATGCCCCTTTTACAGCTAATTCCGGGTGACTTTTATAAATTATCCCATCGCCCAAATCAAGCACTATCATGTTAAGACCATATTCAGACATTGATTTAAGCATTGTATCCCAACATTCTTCATTAAATTGTAAAGAAGGACAATACATCCTTTCTTTAAGGTAATCTTTTTCAAAATGCTTGGGTTGTGAATCCTCCCACATATTCATACCGATGTGTACCAATATGGCTTTTACTTTGTTTTTCATGATATTTCCCTATTTAGCTAAAGTTTTCCTATTTTTTCGATTACTTTTTTTCTGAATTCCATTCCGTTTAGAATGAAATCCACCGTTTTTTTTGCCGCCGGGATTTTTTAGAAAAAAAATTAAAAATTTTTCGACTTGTTTTTATGGGGCCCCAACGGACTAAAAATCCAACCCTCATAACAAAATGCCTTTATTTGCCTTTTCCGTCTCCTTTCCGGATCGCTTCTTGCTTTTTACCTCATTTTTGAATCGACACTGCCATATTTTTCATTTAAGAGGCCTTTTCGCGTGTCAGGTCTTGACGTATAGCACCTTTATTATAAGCAACATGCGCCATGCGCCCTAATAGGACTATATGCTATAATATGCATATAACCTTTAAGCAAACCAAGGAGCCGAAAATGAAATTCTCCGAACTTCTCTGCATGTCCAAAGCACTCGCTTGCCAAGTCAAGGTTGTTTTTGTCTATTACAGGGGATTTTCTTTCCCGCTGATTTGCACAGACCTGACTCTTACCGCAGAACAGATGATTGAATTTTACTCCGCGAGATGGAAAATCGAAAGCGGATTCAAGGAAATCAAACAGGACATCGGGGCCATTGACTCCCAGTGCCGCAATCAATTGTCTGTTGAAAATCATTTTAACCTTTGTTGTTTCGCCACGTCCCTTACGTGGATTTATGCCTTCAATCTCGAACACGCCCCCGAAAGGAGGCATCCCTCCAGGCACTCCGGGACTTTTTCCTTCGCCGATGTCCGGCGGAAAATCTCCGCCGAACTTTCCGACTGTTCCATTTTACCGGGGAGATGCCCCGAACAACTCATCCCCGCTATCAAATCCATTTGCGCCTCCGTTTTCCGATGGGCCGCATGAAACTTTTCCCCGAAAATCAGGGAAACTTCAGTTTAATAATTTAGTTTCATTATTTTCTTGAACTATCTCTTCTCTAAAAGATTTATCAGAGATATATTCATAACCAATAACAGCCATTGCTGTTGCAGCTTTTAACATCTGTTCCATGGCATAATCTGAATTGGCGGCTTTTGCAAATTCATATGAATGTAATGCGAGCTCTTTTTCTGCAATGCCAAAATAAGGATGAATTCCAGGCTTTACATGTGAAAAATCACCAAAATCAGAAGATCCCCTGCTTGTATACTGGGAAGTGGTTGGCTTCATTCCAAGTTCACTAGCAACTGTTACAAATAATTTGTTCAATGTCTTATTAGATTTATTAGACTTATATGAACGTCCGAAGTTTTCAATTTCGTAGGATGTTCCTGTTATAAGGGCTGCCCCAGCTGTAATATTTTTGAAACGTTTCTCCATAATATTAAGTAGAGGCTCTTCTGGAGCTCGAAGAAAAAAACGGCATTTTGCATAATCGGGAATTATATTCGGAGCTTTACCACCATCAATAATAATTCCATGTATCCTTGCTTTTTCTGGTAAATGTTGACGCCATGCATTCACCCCGTTGAATACGGATATTACTGCATCAAGTGCGTTTAATCCTAGTTCAGGTGCGGCAGCAGCGTGTGAAGCCTTGCCTTTAAAGGAAATATCAAACCTGCGTATTGCATTACTATCTGTGGATTCTAATGTCTGCCAAAATGGATGTGCCATGATAACAGTATCAATACCATCAAGAATGTTATTTTCCAGCATGATAATTTTTCCACCTTTTGATTCTTCTGCCGGTGTTCCCATGACTACTACTGTTCCATCTATTCCTATGTTTTTAATTACTGATAAAAGAGCCCAGCCAGCAGCAATAGCGGCAGAGCATATCAGATTATGGCCGCAGCCATGACCAATTCCCGGCAATGCATCATATTCAGCGACAAAACAAAATGCTGGTCCTTTATTGCCACTGACAGCTTTATATGCAGTATCAAGGCCGCCATATGGAGTTTCGACTTCAAACCCTAACTTTTGCAATAGTTCTACTTGTATGGCACATGCGAATTTTTCTTCAAGCCCCAGTTCAGGATG
>MHBF01000146.1:16747-17539 GCA_001803225.1 Lentisphaerae bacterium GWF2_44_16
AGTTTTATAAATTTATCCTTTTGGGATAAAACAATATTCTGAATTCTGTATATTATTTTTCTACTCATAACTTAATCCTAATATTCTTTAAAAATTTAATGATACATACCAAATATGTATCATAATGTTATCGTAATAAAAAATACTGTATCCCGTCTCCATTTTTCAGAATTGCCGTTTCTGTCCTAATACCATTAATAAATGTTCCATTCAAACTGCCGTTATCTTCAAGCTTGCAATATTGTCTTTTTTAAGTACCTTTGCATGCTGATCGGATACAGCGTTTAACTGATAATTATTCCTCAATCTGGAGTTCTGTCTATTAATATCTCATCGTAATATATTTTCACAATAACAGCCATATATTTCTTCCTTTTTATGCTCTCTGCTTTAGACCTTTTTCTTGCAATCCTATTTTCATTTTTTTGAATTCAATTTTTATGAAGTAAACTTTTAAAGATCTCCTTGTGTTTAGTATACCGTGGTTATTAGATGGGCTTTCCTAAAACTGGTATTTAAGTCAGTGAACGGACTTTTCCCAATAGAATTTTTGCAACTTTAACGGAAAGTGAGCTTGCGCGGGGAGTGGTTTCATAACCACCTCTACCGTAATTATAAGGGTTCGGAATATATCCACCGATGGCATGTGTGCATCCGGTACCGTTGGAAAGTGAAACCACAAGAATTAGTTTGTCTGGAAATATCTTATTTTTTATTTCTAGTCCAATCTCGACGAATGGTTCACATGGCATGGAAATAATACAAACGGAACCAAGAGATATAAAGACTAAA
>MHBF01000146.1:17557-20805 GCA_001803225.1 Lentisphaerae bacterium GWF2_44_16
TTATCTAATGCCATATCAAGTAGGCCGTTTGCAAAAAATTTCAAGATCGTCGTCGCTTTCCTGACCAAGTCTTCCGAAGTAAGAGTTTCTCCTGAGACTAGATTGGGGATGTCTTCGTATTTTTTCAGTACTGCTCTGGCTTCGGCCAGTTCCGATTCCGCTATCTCGCGCGGACCGGAAACTACGTTGCAGGATTTTACTGTCATGGTGCAATCCCGTGTCACTTTCAGGGTAGCCAACGCTTTACCGACGGTTTCTGCATAACCAGTGCCTATTTTTTCGGATTCCGCATAGCAAGTCTGATTCCTATCCGTTGAAACATCAAAGTGGTTTATATTGCCGGAACAACCTATCAGAGGAAAAACAATTGCCTCTCCACCAATTTCAGCTTCCAATTTTCTTATCATGAAACCAGGCCAGTCTCCTGAAACACCATTACCGCCAACGGTGTCAGCATGATTGACGATGTTAGCAAGGATAACCTGCCATTTGCCGTTGCTTTTAACGCCTATTATGGGGATTTCGTAATCGACTTTGCCTTCTGAACGGTCAATATTTGGATTCAACTTCCCGGGATTGGTGACAACAGTTCCGTCCTTCATCCAGTATCGACGATTGAAGGAAAACTTGGAATCAGTGGTCATTCCGCTGAATAGTTTGCCGGAAGTCATGTTTGCAAGCGCATCATGCAACGCCTCAGAGGCTTTTCTGATGACGAAAGAAAGATAATCAGACTGGGTGTTCGGCTTGGCTGACCTTATTTTAGGAGCAGTATGTGAATGTGTGGCGGTTATAATCATATTGTGGAACGAGAGTTCTTTTATATCAGCGATTTCCCGGTAAAGCCCATCGACCAATTCTTGCGAAACATTGACAAGAGCAAACTGAACAATTGCAGAATATGTTTCACCCTGTTTCAAAACAAGGGCCGTGACTTCGATATCATCAAGAATTTTTTCCCACATTCGCAAATTAAAATACCCAGCTAATGATATTGGCACTTGCGGATTTATATTTCTTCTTGCTGTTCCCAAATAAAGTTTTTCTGGCATAGATAAATTCCTTATGTTATTATTTCATCCCATGTAGTTTTTTATTTTAAATCTCAAATAAGCTCTGTCCGGTTTAAAGAAGCGGAGTATATGATTCACCTGTAAAATTGCCGATGTAAAAGAACAAAATGGACTATCCTGATGCCGTAGCACCTTTCACTTTTTTCAGCCATTACTTCGTCAAAATGATGGATCAGAACCAAGTCTCGGGGAGATTGACCATTTCCCATAAACCGGAATTAGCCATTGCGTTCTTTCACAAACATTTTCCTTCGGATTGTCATAGAGTCTACACCTTTACCTCTATACATTCAGGCGCAAAAACGGCCTGCATTTCAGCTATATATTCCGAGAATATCCGAGAATACTGATAAAGAGATTCGAGGATTACATATTCTTCCGCCGAATGCGCCCCGATACCCGCCGCCGCAACGATTATGATAGGGATACCGAGTTTTATGAAGTGCCTGGCATCTGTAGCACCGCACATTCCTGTAAAACCTATCTCTCTTCCTGAAAACACCTTTTCATGGCATTTTTTCATTACCTGATAGGCGGGAAGCTCTGGATTGCCGGAAACGGGGCAACACGTTCTGATGATCTCCGTTTCAAGTCCGGTAATGCTCCTGACACTTTCTACAATGTCTTCCATAGTAGTTTTCCCGGTATACCGGATATTTACCGTGAGCTCGGCTGTATCCGGTATCTGGTTTCTCGCGGAACCACCGCTAATGATGCACCCGTTCATGGAGTCACGCCAGTCTTCTGGCGATGATGGGTTCTGCCAGTTTGTGCGAAGCTTTAGATAGGCGCGGGCAAGGAGATCAATCGGGTTTTGTTCCGGATCCATAATATATGCGGCGTGTCCGCCTTTCCCATGAGCTGTAAGTTTTAGAATGAGTATTCCTTTCTGGCGGTAGGTTATCTTGCAGTCTTCGTAATGATCGGCTACTACGATGGCTTTCCTCGCGCCATAGCCGCGTTCGACCATTGCAAGAGCAGTAGAGCCGCCCGTCTCTTCATCGGTATTGAAAATGGCGGAGACATAATACTCTTTCCGTTCCATTAGTGCCTGGATGATCGCAACAACATTTCCGAGGCAGTCGCCTGCACCACGTCCGTATATCCTTCCTTCCTTTTCATAAGGCTCGAATTGACTTTCCGACATTGCTGGAACCACGTCTAGGTGCGCGTTGAACAGTATGTCCTGCACTTTTCCAGAACTGGTCGAAGCATACAGCACATCGCGTCCATCCACGTTTTCTGTGATGCAGTTTATTCCGCGTTCTTTAAGGAAAGAGCGTACGCATTTCACTGCATTGTTGACGGCTGAAATGTCCGAAGTTACCGGACGTCGCCTTATAAGTTCTTTCAGCAAATCAAGATATTCTTTTTCCATTACTTACTCTTACTCCTATGAATTTGAGGGTTACATGTTGAATTTTTCCACTGTTATGTGTTCCAGCTCGGTTTCATTGATGACCGTTCCGCTTCCAGGCAAGTCCGAAGCCGTGATATGACCGCTTTCGTCGATATTCATCGGAAGGCTTATAATGTCGGTCGTAAAACCGGATGGATAGATTTCCGACGGATATGTGATCGTGTCGAGAGTGCCGAGTGCGACATTGAAATTGCGTCCGACACCGCTTTCCAGCATGCCGCCGATCCAACAGGGAATCCTCGGTGCCTGGGCTATGGTATTAACTTCAAGCGTTGCGGTCATGCCGCCAAGACGCGCCGGTTTCAGGTTGAAATACTTTGCGGCTCCGATTTTGACAGCATTTCTTGCCTTATCTGGTGAATTCAGACTTTCGTCAAGGCATATCGGAGTTTTTATGGTGTGCTGAAGTTCCGCATGGTCAATGAGGTCATCGTTAGACAGCGGTTGTTCAATCATTGCGAGATTCAGTTTGTCCAGTTCCCGGAACATTGGCATGTCTTTCAGCGTATAGGAGCTGTTACAGTCGGTATGGAACGGAAAGTCCGGGAAGTACTTCCGAACTGTCCTGATCATGCTGAGTTCCCACCCCGGACCATATTTCAACTTAATGCGCGGATAGCCTTGTTTGACGGCTTTTTTGATCTTTCTGAGCAGGATCTCTATGCTCTCTTCGATTCCGAAATCTGTTCCTGCCTGAAAACAGCGGTTTTTCCCGCCGATAAATTTCCAGAGCGGCATTCCGGCCTTCTGTGCTG
>MHBF01000147.1 GCA_001803225.1 Lentisphaerae bacterium GWF2_44_16
ATTTCGATAAAGAGCCGCCCGGGGGCTGGTTCTATTATTTTAAAGTCTTTTGAAATTTTATAATATTAACAGGAGAAAAAAATGATAAAGTTCAAGATGACCGGAATTTTCCGGACAGCCGCGTTCGCAATAGTCTCAGCATGTATATATTCAGCCGGAGCCGCAACAGAGTTCTCTTCCGGAATACACAAATGCACCATCGACAAATCCAGAGAAATAACTCTGGTGAAAGACGGCCAGGGTCTCGCGGAAATAGTTATAGAGAAAAACTGTTCGCCGGTCGTAAAATTCGCGGCGGAAGAACTTAAAAGATTTCTGAAGGACGCAACAGGGGCGGAACTGAAAATAGTCAACACAAGGAACAATGTAATACCGGGAATAGTAATCGGAGAAACTAAACTGGCAAAAGACGCAGGGCTTGATCTCTCAAAACTGCCGAGGGATGGTTTCTATATAAAAAGCATAAACAATACTATCTTCATCACAGGCAAAGACGACCCTTCCGTCAATCCTGAAAAATTTGGCACACAATGGTTTGAAAGAGCGACGCTATTCGGCGTTTATGATTTTCTGGAAAGGTTTGCGGGAATAAGATTTTACTTTCCGGGAAAAGAGGGTACCGTTGTACCCGTCGTCGTTAAAACATTGTCCATACCTTCAGCCGACATAGTTGAGGCACCCGATTTCACATGCAGAAGCGCATATCCCGGTCTGGATAAAAGCATAGCTTATTACAATCAGGATGCCAACAAAGTCAGAAATTTGAATGTTTTGAGATTAAGAAGCCAGACAAAATATCTGCCGAATTGTCACAGCTTGAGCCGTTCAGGAATAGTAGAACGCTTCGCCGAAAAAAAAACTGAGTTCTTCGCAATCCTCCCAAACGGTAAAAGAGATAACGATCTTTCCCTTCCCGGTCATCACGGACACCTCTGTTATACAAATAAAGACCTCAAAAATGAAATCTATGAAGACGCCGCCGCGT
This sequence comes from Lentisphaerae bacterium GWF2_44_16, assembly GCA_001803225.1. Taxonomy (GTDB): domain Bacteria; phylum Verrucomicrobiota; class Lentisphaeria; order Victivallales; family GWF2-45-14; genus GWF2-44-16. Next base: position 986 of record MHBF01000147.1, read on the forward strand.
TCCTCTCAGGAAAACCGGCAAGTTACCGGGGCATAAAGACAAAAAAAGGTTCAATCTGGGACCAGTCGGCTTTCCAGCCCGGATATTTCAATATAATGCCGCAGGACGGACATGGGCCTTCCAACTTCTGCAGATGTCCGGAGTGCTGGAAGTATTACGGGAATGACAAGGCCGGCGAACTGGTATGGACTTTTGTCTCGAATATAGCGGAACGCTTGAAGAAAAATGATATAAAAGGTTACGTCACGGCAATGGCTTACGGCCCTTACAGAGGAGTCCCTGAGCATAAAATACCCGACAATGTCCTTGTAATGCTGGCCGTAACAGGCCCCTGGCAGGATAAAGCCGCGGACATACAATCAAAGTTCGACCAGTTGATAAAAGACTGGGATAATAAAATAGCCCCGCATAAAGTATGGTTATGGAATTATGCCGGCAAATACGGTGAAAAAATGATACCCGGCATCCCAGCATCGACGCCCCGTTGTATTGCATCTTTCTACAAAAGAAACGCACCTTATATAACAGGCGCTTTTCTCGAATCGGAAACGGATTTCTATATTTTCAATTACCTGAACTATTACGTCTTCTTCAAGATGGCGTGGAATAATTCCACCGATGTGGAGAGACTCCTTAAAGAACATGACGAATTGATGTTCGGCCCTGCCGCCGGACAGATGGGGAAATTCTTTTCCCGAATAGAAGAACTCTGGACACAGCATATCATCGGCAAAATATATGAAACCCCGCTTGGTCCCAGAGCGGTAATACCGTCCGAAACAAAAATATTTACGGAAATATATTCGGAGAAAACTGTTTCGGAAATGAAAAAACTCTTTGAGGAAGCTCAGAAACTTACAGCAGGAAAGCCTGAGTACGCCGCGCGCGTAAATTTCATTAAGAAAAATTTCCTTGATGAGGTTATTAACGCGAGAAAGCGTTATTTCAACAAAAAACGCGAGATAGAAGATCTCGTCTTTGAAATCCTTCCCGCAAAAGAAAAGGATTTGCAAATAGACGGCAAAATTGATGAGGCTGCATGGACAAACGCACCCTCTGTTTTCATGGTTCCGTGGAATGCCGATAAAGCTATGGTCAAAACCAAAGTCTCCGGATTATGGGATGAAAAATATCTTTACCTTGCCATAGACTGCGAAGAACCGGAAACTTCAAAATTCTCAGCTGTTCAGAGAAAAAATGACGATGAATTAATCTGGCAGGATGCTTCCGTCGAAATATTTCTGAACTTCTCGGAAGACAGAAAAACCTATTACCAGCTGATAGTAAATCCATTCGGCTCGTTTTCCGACCAGCAGTTGCTAATCGACAATGAAGATAAGAAAACATGGGACTGGAAATGGAACTCCAATGCCATAGTAAAAACCCGCATCGAAGCAAATAAAGGATGGACAGCGGAAATGAAAATACCTCTTTCAAGTTTCAAGGATATAAAATTCGCGGATGGCAGCAGATTTACCGTAAATTTCACACGTTCGCGCAATCTGAAAAACGTTTCGAAAGAGGAAAACCAGTACTACACATGGAGCCCGTTCCTGAAAGTTGGTTTCCATGATCTGGAACGTTTCGGCACTCTCCAGTTCTCTCAAAAAAAAACTGAAGACGGATCAATAATAAAAAATGGAAACTTCAATGAATTGAAAAAAGACGGAACACCGCTAGACTGGAGTTTACCCAAAGATGCGGACGCCAAGAAGAAAATAACAATTGACAAATCGGTGTTCATTGACGGAGGGCAGAGTTTGCAAATAAAAAGTACCGCAAACGATGATTTATCCGTTACTCAATATCTGCCGGACTTGAAAGCAAATACGAAATACAGTCTGACTTTTTTCATAAAAACGGAAAAACTTGAAAGCAGTGAAAAAGGCGGAGCATTTGTAAATATATGGAGCGATAAAAATGAATGTTTCCCAATAAGTTACTATCAAGGAACTATCCCCTGGGGAAAGCAGGGATTTGAATTTACGACAGGGCCAAGTATAAACGAAAAGGTCAAAAGCTATATCCGGCTGAGAATAAGACATGCGGCGGGCATTGCATGGTTCGATGATGTAAGGCTCAGAGAGATAAAATAATTATTTGCGATGCTGTGGAATTTTGAAGAAGCTGAAAGCGTTTGCCGTAGTCAGTTCGGCAATCTGATCAAAATCTATTTTCAGCACGGAAGCTGCTTTAAGAGCAATTCCCTTTAGATATTTGGGATGGTTCTTTTTTCCTCTGTGAGGAATTGGGGCCAGGTAAGGAGCGTCTGTTTCCAGCAAAAGCCTTTTCTCCGGAATCATTTTGAGCACATCCCGGACGTTTTCGGCTTTCGGAAATGTTATTATACCTGTTATGCCGATGTAAGCTCCGAGTTCCAGAAATTTTTCGGCCCATTTTACAGACCCCGTAAAACAGTGTACGACAAAATGTCCTCCTCTGCCGGCAAAAGCCGAAAGAAGATTGTATGCCTGAAAATACGCTTCCTCCGAATCTTCCTTGTCACGGCAGTGAATTATAGCAGGAAGTTTGCATTCCAACGCGAAAGCGAGAAATTCGGCAAATACGTCAAGCTGTTTTTTCTTTTCAGAATGCTCATAATAATAATCCAGACCGATTTCGCCGACAGCCACAAGCTTTTCATCTTTTCTGAATTCAGCAAAACGCATGATATCGTCATTGAATTCGGAAGCCCCATGCGGATGCACGCCCGCGGCGAACCAGCAATTTTTATTCTGAGAGGCAAAATACTGCGCGTCAAGCGTTTCCTTGTATCCGCCGCCAGCCGCCAGCATATATTTGACGCCTTCAGCTTCGGCTTCGGCAAAATACTCGGAGGGCCCGTATTCCCTGTAATAATGAAAATGTGTATCAAATAAAATCATATATCCAATTCCATGAATTGAAGAACTCTCTAACTATACCACTCAACAGCCATTCTTCAAAGCTACGTTCTTAGTTGCCTCGCCCTGAATGGGAAAACTTGATATGATGGATTTTTCATTTATATTAGATAGTGGGGGATTTACAAAGATTTTACGGGACGGCCAATGAAGAAAAAAGCGCTTATTTCAAGTCTGAAGAAAATTTCAGAGCTTCTTGTACTTTCGGATATATCGGATGTACAGTCGCTCTCTAAATTACATTCCGCTTTTGAGGAAATGGAGACGGCAGCAGAAGAGGCATCCCTGGCAGGCATCGCGGAAGCGGCAAAAAAAGGCGCTTCGATTGTCGAAAAAACAGTCATGGGAGAACTTCAGGACGCCCAGAGCGCAATTGATGCGCTGAATAAGATGGTCTCACACCTTCAGATGTATTTTGAGGGAAAAGGCAATGCCGAACTACAGATACCCGATGAATTGAAAATATATATCAACGGCACAGAAAAAGCTTCTGCCACTCAGGAAAAACAAGCTGAAGATAAAAAGCCGGAACCATTGCAGGACACTGAAAACGATCTTATTTGCGCAAGCACGGCGGCGGCTATCACCTCAGACCCCGAACTTGTCGCCGATTTCATAAATGAATCCACAGAACACCTTGAAGTCTGCAATGAACATCTCCTTACAATAGAAGCTTCACCGGAAGACGAGGACGCGTTGAATGCCATTTTCAGGGCTTTTCATACAATAAAGGGCGTATCAAGTTTTCTGAACCTTAACGAAATAAGAAAACTGGCGCATCAGTCAGAAAACCTTTTTGACAAAGCCAGATCAGGACAGCTCACAATGACTGGAGAACCCATGGATATCACTTTTGAATCTGTGGACACTATGAAGCTGATGATTGAAGACTTGAGAAAATCCTTGAAATCCCGCAAGCCGGAATCAAACATAAAAGGACTCGGCAAACTCTTCTCTCGCCTCGAAAATATTCTTGTAGAGTTGAACAAGGAAAAATCCTTGAAAGAAGAACACAGGAACAAGATTAAAGCTCCTCCAACAGGCACAGAGGAAAATACCGTTCCAAACCATGAACTGGTTATGGCGGAACTTCCGCAATACCTTGATGAAATGAAAGAGCATATGGATTTAACTGAAGCAAATCTGCTGAAGATAGAAGGCAACCCGCTTGATACCGACACGTTAAACTCTCTCTTCAGAAGTTTTCATACCATAAAAGGCAGCTCGAGTTTTCTGGGTTTGAAACAAATAGAAGAACTGGCACACAGCGCCGAAACATTTCTTGACAGCGCCAGAAACGGAACGTTGACTCTCAAGGGAGAGCCGATGGATATTATTTTCCATGTTCTTGACGCCTTCAGAAAAATCCATGAAACTCTGACGAGTGCGTTGCTCAGGCGAGACACAAGTTTTTCTATGCCGGCATTTCCAGGCCTCCTTGTCAGGTTACATGAACATTCATCCGCTCCAGTAAAAGGCAATTACAGAAAAGCAGTGACGATTAAAACTGAAAAAGCATCCACGGCATCCCCAGGCATCAAAAAAGAAATTTCCGAAGCCCCTCCCGTAACACAAAAAGCCGTTCTGAGAGATATAGTGAAAGTCGATTCCGAACGTCTGGATAAATTGCTGGACACGATAGGCGAACTGGTAATAGCGGAAGCAATGGTAACCCAATCGCCGGAGCTCAGAAAGTTCTGTTCCCCTGCCCTTCTCCAGACCCTGGGACACCTCAATAAAATAACGAGAGAGCTTCAATCCATGGGAACATATCTCCGGATGGTCCCTGTTTATGCAACATTTCAGAAGATGGCCCGACTTGTAAGAGACCTCGCGAAAAAAATCGGAAAAGATATCGAATTTACAATGAGCGGGGAAGACACCGAACTGGATAAAACAGTAGTCGACAGGATAGGCGATCCACTCGTGCACATGGTCAGAAACGCCGTTGATCACGGCATAGAAGCAGATCCGGAACAGAGAATAAAAGCGGGAAAAGCGGCAAAAGGAAAAGTTTCTCTCAAGGCTTACCATAAAGGGGGAAATATCTATATTGAAGTTTCGGATGATGGAAAAGGTCTGAACAGGGAAGCTATTTTAAAGAAAGCTGTTGAAAAAGGCATAGTCGGCATTGACGTTCAAATGGAAGACAGGGATGTTTTAGCATTGATATTCGCTCCCGGCTTTTCAACGGCGGAAAAAATAACGGAAGTCTCCGGACGCGGCGTGGGCATGGACGTTGTAAAGCGCAATATAGAGGAATTAAGAGGGACAGTGGAAATTCAGTCCGAATACGGAAAGGGCTCAACTTTCACAATAAGACTCCCGCTCACTCTCGCGATTATCGACGGAATGATCATAGCTGTCGGAACAGAACGTTACATAATACCAACCCTTTCAATTGTAATGTCCATAAACCTGAACAGAAAAGAGATAAGGACTGTACAGAACAGGGGGGAAGTGATTTCACTTCAAGGGGAGCTGATACCTCTTTTTCATCTGGACAGGATATTTGAAATACCGCAGACTGAAAAATGTTCCGATGAAATACTGGTGGTAATAGTGGAAGAGGCAGGTCTTAAAACAGGGATAGCTGTTGACAGGCTCATAGGGCAGCAGCAGATTGTAATCAAGAATTTGGGAGATTACCTGAAAGGCATGCAGGGACTCTCGGGCGGGGCCATAATGCCGGATGGCAATGTGGGACTTATCCTTGATGTAGGCGGATTAGTAAAACTTGCCAACTCATAACATTTTTAAACGAGGCAGTCGCAATGACAGAAACAGTTATTCAGAAAAACATTTCAAAAGCGGTGGCGCCGGCCGGGAAATATCTGGGTTTCCGTCTGGCTGATGAAATATACGCACTGGAAATACTCAGAGTTCAGGAAATAATCAGTCTGATAAATATTACGAGAGTTCCGCGCGTCCCGGATTTTGTAGCGGGAGTCATAAACCTCCGCGGCAAAGTTATTCCCGTCATGAACATGCGCCTGAAGCTCGGCTTCATGAAAGTCGAATACACAGAGAAAACCTGTATAATAGTAGTGGAGATATTCCGTGACGGATATTCCGTCAGCATCGGTATAATAGTTGATGAAGTTTCGGAAGTAATAACCCTTGGACCTGAAAACATCGCGGAAACACCCTCTCTCGGCGCTTCAGTAAATACTGAATATCTGATGGGAATAGGAAAATCAGAAGGGCGGATAGTCATGCTTCTGGACATTGACAGAATATTTTCAAAAGACCTTTTGGGGATTGATGAAAATCATCCGGACAGAGAACTCTGATGCTTCTTTTTTTATATCACATTTTTTTCAGGTGACGCCGTGGAACTTTCCGTTTTCAATGAATTAAGGAAACTTGTTTACAAGCAAAGCGGAATCGCCCTTTCCGAAAAGAAACTTGTTCTCATGAAAGCCCGGATAAATAAAAGACTCAGGACACTCGGCATAAGCTCTTACAGAAAATACCTTGAGATTCTGAAAGCCGACAAAAGTGAAAATGAAATGATGAATTTTCTGGATGTCATATCAACGAATACGACCTCCTTTTTCAGGGAACAGCTGCACTTTGAGATATTTTCAGAATTTCTCAAAGAAGCTTTACGGCACGGACAAAAACGTTTCCGCGTATGGTGCGCCGCCGCGTCTTCGGGAGAGGAACCGTACACGCTCGCTATGACGATCGAAGAAGCGATAAATTCATGGGCAGGCCCGCGTCCTGATTTCAGGATTCTTGCGACGGACATATCCATGCGGATGCTGCTTAAAGCCAGGGAGGGCATCTATACCTCCGAAACCGCAAAACACATACCGCTGAAACTGCTTGAGCGCTACTTCGAAAAGTTTGAAGATAAAGGAAAGACCAACTATAAAGCCCTGCATGATATAAGAAAGCTTATTCTTTTCAAACGCCTTAACCTGGCGGAGGCCCCTTATCCGATGAAAGGCCCAATGGATATCATTTTCTGCCGCAATGTCATGATATACTTCGACAAGCCAATGAGAAAAAAAGTTCTCACTGAAGCATACAGGCTTCTTAAACATGGAGGACTGCTCATGGTGGGACATGCCGAAAGCCTTGCCGGTTCCGGGGCTGGATTTAAATCTCTAAGACCTTCTGTTTACGTTAAAGATTAGCCTGAGAATAATTTTTCGCATTATATCAAATAATCGTTTCCCAAAAAGAAGACTAATATTATATTAAAAAGTAAAGCTTGGAAAAAGAAAGTATTTAAATATGTTTGAAAGCCTGTTCCTGTTTATAAATCGCGGTATATGGGGAATGAGCCTTGACAGATTGCCTCTCTGGAAACGCCTCTCTCTCAGGCTTCTGAGAATACTGTTTCTTTCCGCCGAGAAATTCAGGGAAGACAAATGCAAGCTGAGGGCGTCAGCTCTTACGTTTTATTCACTTCTTTCCCTTGTTCCGGTTGCGGCAATGCTCTTCGGAATAGCCAAAGGGTTTGGGATGGATGCCGTGCTGAAAGCACTGTTTCTGGAGAAATTTTCTGATCACCGGGAGATCATAGAACTGATAATCAGTTTTGCCGACAAACTGCTTCTCAATACGGCCGGTGAAATGATTGCCGGGATCGGCGTGGCCATGCTCATCTGGACAGTCATAATGGTATTGAGCAATATAGAAATGTCCTTCAATGATATATGGGAAATCAAGAAATCGCGTTCCATCTTCAGAAAATTCAGCGATTATCTCTCCATTATCCTTATATGTCCTCTGCTGGTGATAATGTCGAGCAGCCTGACTGTGTATATAGCAACAAACCTCAAAGCGGCGAGCGATAGAATTGATCTGATAAAGGGCAGTTTTCTTATTTTTCTGATAATAAAAGCAATGCCTTATATAATGATATGGTTGATGTTCACTTTCATTTACATATTCATGCCGAATACCCGGATCAAGCGAACGTCCGCCCTTGCAGGGGGCCTGATTGCCGGCACACTTTTTCAGGTACTTCAAGGCGTTTATATAGTGTTTCAGCTGGCCCTCTCAAAATATAACATCATATACGGCAGTTTTTCCGCCCTGCCGCTCTTCATGATATGGCTTCACATGAGCTGGCTCATTGTCCTTTTCGGCGCTGAAATAGCCTATGCCCATCAATATTCCGCCTATCTGGACTTCGGCCTTCGCGGAAAAAACATAAGCTATTCGTTCCGCAAGCTTCTTATGCTGCTTGTGATGAATCTGACCGCGAAGAATTTAAGCGAAGGCCGCGCCCCTCTCAGCGAAGACGGCATCTCAAGAAAACTGGGGATGCCGCGCCAGCTTCTTAAAAATATTCTGAACACGCTCACAGATGCCGGACTTCTGGCGGAGATACCGTGCAAAAACAGTCCGCGTTCCTGTTTCATTCCCGCAACTGATATAGGCGTATTGAAAATATCCAACGTAATTGACGCTCTCGAAAAACAGGGTGACGCAGATATTGCCATCCCTCATAATGAAACTTACGAAAAGTTGTCAAAATGCATGGACGGACTCAGAAAAAGCATGAAGAAATCTTCGTCTAACATGCTCCTGAAAGATATTTAAGATAAGGAATTTCAGAGATGGACATTTACAACAATACACTCGCGACGGAAGACCGGAAGAAGCTCCAGGAACTTCTATCACGGATTGAAAAGTATGAAAAATCATTTGTAGGATATCCGTGCAATCTGTTTTTTGACTACAGTGAGCTGTTTCCGTTTATGGGACACAGCATCAATAATGTAGGGGACCCCTTCAATACCAGCAACTATAAAATGAACACCCTTGAGTTTGAACGTGAAGTAGTCCGCTTCTTCGCCGGGCTTGCGGAACTGCCGGAAGACGAGATGTGGGGCTATGTAACAAACGGAGGAACTGAAGGCAACCTTTACGGGCTTTTTCTTGCGCGTGAAACTTTGCCTGGCGCTCTTGTTTACTATTCTGAAGATACCCATTACAGCGTTGGAAAAGCCCTCCGCCTCCTGAATATGCGAAGCATCATGATACGCCATCAGGAAAGTGGTGAAATGGATTATGAAGATCTCCGGGCATCTCTCAGCATACACAGAGACGCGCCGGCAATCGTCTTCGCCACTGTCGGCACCACCATGACCGGCGCAGTTGACAATATTTCAAAAATTCACAGTCTCCTTGATGAGATGCTTATAGAAAAACACTATATACATGTAGACGCCGCACTCAGCGGAATGATTATGCCCTTTGTCGAAGAACCTCAGCCGTGGAACTTCAAAAGCGGCATTGACAGCATAGCGATAAGCGGACACAAATTCATCGGCTCACCCATGCCGTGCGGCGTTGTCCTCGCGAAAAAACACAACATGGAAAGGGTCGCCAGAGCAATTGAATATGTAGGGGCCCTTGACACAACACTCTCAGGTTCGAGGAACGGCCTAACCCCGCTCTTTCTCTGGTACGGCATCAAGAGACACGGGATGGACGGATTTAAACGCATGGTTGACTATTGTATGAAAACAGCAGAATACGCCGTGAAAAAATTTAACGACAATGGAATAAAGGCATGGCGCAATAAAAACGGAAATACGCTTGTCTTCCCGAAACCGTCACAGGCGGTACTCTCCCGATGGCAGATAGCTGTCTATAAAAAAATCGGGCATGTTATAATAATGCCGCACATTACCGAAGCCCAGATAGACTGCCTTGTCAATGATATCGTAAACAACCCGAATTAAAAAAATGGAGGACCCGCTATGAAATCTATTAGCATAATTTCTGACGACAGGCCGGGAGTTATCGCGGAAATATGCGAACTGCTGGCGGCTAAAAATGTAAACATTGAAACTATTGACGCTGAAACTCATCAGAACCATGGCATCATAATCCTTACTGTTGATAAATACGACGAGGCCTTGAACGCTTTGAGAAACAGCTCATTTCAAGCCGTCTCTGAAGATGTCATACTCATACGCCTTGAGGACAGGCCCGGAGCTTTGGCGCAAATAGCAAAACGTTTCAAGGACGCGGATATAAATCTGAAAAGTCTTCGCATAATGAAACGGGACGGGAGCAATTCAATAGTCGCCCTCTCGCCCGACAAATTAGGCAAGGCACTTGAACTTGTACACGATATTCAGATAAAATAAAAGGCATTGACATGAAACTCGCGAAATTCAAAATTGATGTAACGCCTCCCGATGAATGCGCCATAGGTTTCGGACTCGGTAGAAAAACAGACGGATGCAGAGACCCGCTCTGGTTCAGAGGAATAATTCTTGATGACAACGGCAAGAAATTGCTGATTGCCTCCATAGATTATTGCGGTCTTATGAACAGGGCCCATGACGAACTGGTATCCATGCTGGCGAATGCCGTCAACACCTGGACTGAACTTATCATAATTCACTGCATACACCAGCACGACGCCCCTCTGGTCAATCTGGAAATAAACGATATATTGGACGTGGAAACTTTTTCCTCCGAATGGTGGCGGAAACTCTGTTCGGAATGCGCGGCGGCGGCGAAAAAAGCGCTCAAACATACGCGAGAGGTCAAGTATACCGGCTACGCCGAACGCAGATTGCACGGATACGCCTCAAACAGAAGAGTAATGAATGAAGACGGTAGTTTCAAAGGCACCCGTTACAGCAGATGCGCCGATGAGAAATTGAAAAAAATGCCGGTCGGCACAATAGATCCTTTTCTGAGGACGGCGGCCTTTCTCGATGAGGAAGAAAATATTCTCGCGTCCATGAGTTTTTACGCGACACACCCGCAGGTGGCGAACGGGCGCAATCTTTTCAGCGCCGACGCGCCGGGCGAGGCAATGCGCCTGCTTGAAATCGAGTTTTCTGAAACTTTTCCATGTTTTTTCACCGGCGCGGGAGGCAATGTTACGGCGGGAAAGTATGCGTCTCCTGACGATTTGGAAGGCAACCTCATCCGCTTCGGAAAAATACTCTCCGACGGAATAAGCGGAAATCTGAAAACCCTGCAAAAAGAGGAATGCCGGAGTTTTGACATCATCTCCGAAACTTTTGACTTTCCGCGTAAGGCGGTAAAAAAACTCAGGGCCCGTGATGTTTTAGCGAATGAAAATGAAAAACTCTGCAGGGCCGTTTTGCAATCATGCGATGGATACAAAGAAAATTCCACTTACCGTGCCCGCATGTTCCGTTGCGGAAACCTGAAGATAGTTTTCCTGCCGGGCGAACCTTTTGTGGAATACCAACTTTACCTGCAATCGCTTCTTCCTGATGAATTCATCGCGCTGGCTGGAAACTGTTCCGACAATTTTCTTTATCTGCCATTGGCAAAAAGTTTTGATGAAGGCGGCTACGAGCCGCGTTATTACTGCTGGTGCACGCTGGAAATAGAAAAAAAACTTAAGAATACTTTAAAAAAACTCACGGGAAACTGAACAATGGATTACGACTGCATAATCATAGGGGCCGGATTTTCAGGACTTGCCGCGGGAGTAAGGCTTGCGCATTTCGGGAAAAAAGTCTGCATCTGCGAGCGCCATTCCAAAACGGGCGGCCTCAACTCTTATTATAACAGGTCTTCACACGAGCTTGAAACAGGACTCCACGCCATGACTAATTTCGTAGCGCCCGACGCTCCAAACTCAAGCCATCTGCTGAAACTTCTCCGTCAGCTCAGAATCCCTTATGACACATTCATGCTGAGAGAACAGAATTATTCATCAATACGCTTCCCCGGCAAAACACTCCGCTTCACTAACCGTTTTGAGGATTTCGAAGCTTCCATCGCGGACGCCTTTCCGGCGGAAATAGATAAATTCCGTAAATTCAACAGCATGATAAAAGGCTATGAGGATTTCAGCTTTTCCGCAAACTACATTTCCGCAAAATCAATTATCCGAAGATATATCGGAGATGAACGTCTGCTAAACATGCTCCTGTGTCCGGTAATGTTTTACGGAAGCGCCACCGAAGACGATATAGATATGGCACAGTTCGCGGTACTTTTCAAAAGCGTATTTCATCAGGGCCTTTGCAGGCCGGCGGAAAAAGGAGTCAGACTGCTTCTGGACATACTGAAAGACCGTTTTCTGAATTCGGGAGGAGAACTGAAGCTCAATTGCGGTATTTCAAGACTGAATTGCGCGGATGGAAAAATCATCTCCGTGGAAACTGACAAGGGAGAAAAACTGAACGCCGCCAATATACTTTCTTCTGCGGGACACATCGAAACTCTCCGTCTCTGTTCCGATGCTCCGGCAGACATTGACAAAATAGCTCAAGGACAGATATCATTCGTCGAGTCAATCGCCGTAACAGGGGATTGCACTGAAAAACCGTCAGATAATCAAACCATCATTTATTACAGCGATTCCGAAGATTTCAAATTCCGAAAACCGGACACGCTTATAGATAAATCGAGCGGACTGATATGCTTTCCTCAGAACTTCAAATTCAAAGCGGAAGACAATAAACCTGAATTCTCCATAAGGATATCCGTCCCTTCAAACTATGAGTTATGGAATAAAACCCCTGTAAACGAATACAGGAAAACCAAGGCGGCTGCCTGCTCTGAAATACTCAGAAAAGCTGAAGAACTGACCGGGATGAAAGATATAGAGAAAAACGCTATCCTGACGGATACAATCACTCCTAAAACAATATACAGATATTCCGGGCACCTTAACGGCGCGATTTACGGATGCCCTGACAAAATAAAGAACGGCAAAACACCGTTCGGCAATCTTTTTCTCTGCGGCACAGACCAAGGACTTCTCGGAATAACCGGGGCTATGCTGAGTGGTATTTCAATCGCCAACATTTACCTTCTGAAGTAAACGGGGCATCTTTCAGGGCGCGGCTTAATACTATTAGCCGGAACGGATTCGCGTTGTCGAATCCGTACTATTGTCAGCCAGTACGTTTAAAGCGGAACTGTCGTTGATAAAGTATGTCCTGAAGATATCTGCGCCCATCGATAACTGCGATTACATAAATAATTTTTTTCTGTAAAGAATAGATTATACGGTAGGGTTTATAATGAATTTCCCGGTAGTCAAAAATTCCAACCCGTTCAAGTTCCGGCGGGAAGTGGCCTTTATCGGGCAGAACGCTCAGTTTTTGTATTGCTTCTTCCAGTCTGTTTTTGATTTTGTCCGCAATGGAAATGGAATCGTTCAGGGCAATGTATTTCCATATTTCCACTATATCAGCAGCAGCGCTGTCAGTCAAAAATACTGAATGTTTCATTTTCGCATTGTCTTTTTAAGCGCATCAATTCTTGAATTGATTGATTTAAAGGCTTCTGCAGCGGGTTTGAATTTCTTCTTTCGGATTTCGTCCGTTCCAATAGCCGCAAGCTTCAGCATTGCCAGGGAATCCTGAAGCATTTCATATTCCGGCAACCCCATCATAATAGCTTTCGCTTCGCCATTCTGCGTAATTATAACGGGTTTGCGGGATTTCGAAATATCCCTGACGATTTCAGCGGCATGGCTTTTGATATAGCTTATAGGCTTGACGGTTTCCGAAAGTTGCATTACAGTCTCCTTGGCGACTAAATATGGACTTTATTTAGTCCTATTATAGCCGCATAGCCACAAAAAGCAATGCAGGGAGAGAAGCAATCCGTAAGTTTTTGTGATATCCGCCTGAATTTCAGGTATCGGACTATAAGGTGTATTTATCGAAAAGCCTTTTGAGGTTCACGTCAGCGTGGTAATTGCTGAGAATGCAGTAAACGTTCCGTTTGACTTCCATGTCGTCAGGGTAAGTCTCGGAATGACGTCTTTCGCCTTCATACCATTTTTCATCATCAATAATCTTCATAAGGTCAATATTCAAATTAGCCTTATTTTCCATTTTCTGTTCATTCAACATTTTTTTCCATCCAAATTGTACATAATAAATAAATTAAACTGCAAAAAAGCAGTTTTCAAGCCGCAGAATGCAATGAAACAAGAAACCTTGACATTGGTGATTGGGGTTCAGATTCTCATACCGAATTTCTTCATCTTGCGGTAAAGGGTGCTTCTGCCGATGTTCAATATCTTCGCAGCTTCACTGAGGTTTCCATTAGCCATTCTGACAGCTTTATGATAC
>MHBF01000148.1 GCA_001803225.1 Lentisphaerae bacterium GWF2_44_16
GTCGTCAATCAGTCCGTAGCACCCGTATTTTTTCGGCGCCATGTGAAAAAGAACCGGCATCGAACATGCCTGACAGTGAGAAAAAAGATTCTGGACAAGCAGATCATCTACATATATGTTGGCGCACAACTCACCCACGCCTTTGCAGCCTCTGTTTTTATAATAAAGCAAGTGCCTGGAAAGATTGCTTTCAGGACTGTTTCCTTCCGCACGCGGGTCAATATTACAGAACGGAATAAAACGATCAGGATATTTTTCACACACTTCCAAGATATCTTCGTTCGTGGAATACTGTTTGCGGCATTCGGGATTTATGCCCGGCAGCAAAATGCCTTTGTCAACCCCAGTCCTGTCCATCATCTCAATCAATTCTTCGGGAAGCGCATAGTTATCGCCTGTCTCATAGCGCGGAAGAGATTTTTTTCTAATGGTATGCAGGTGAATGTCGATAAACATATTTCAGCCTTTCAGTTATTTTTATCCCAAATGCACTGCCTATACTATATATTATAATGATTTTTTTTGATATTATAAGAGCATTGTTATATATTATTGATACTATTATTATATCAATTGCAATCAGAAAAATTTCACGGATTATGGAACTTACGGATTTAAAATATTTCGCGGCAGTGGCTGAGGAACTCAATTTCAGAAGGGCGGCGCGTAAACTGAATATGGCACAGCCTCCCTTGAGCCGCAGGATAAAAAACCTGGAAGATGAAATAGGAACACCGCTTTTCATCAGGACAAACAGAAGCGTCAGGCTTACCGAAGCCGGAAAACTTTTTTTCGAAAAGGCAAATGAAATAATTGAAAAAGCCGGAGAAGCCCTCGAAGAACTTTCACTCATCGGTAAAGGAGAAGAAGGATATCTTCCCATAGGTTTCAATGAGCCGGCTATAAATACCTTTCTTTCCAAGGCTATAAAGCGCTATCACTCACGTTATCCGAAAGTAAAGCTTGTACTGAAGGAAATGCAGACAAATGAACAGCTTGAGGCACTGAAAAACAACAAAATCAAGATCGGTTTTATGAGACTGTTCGGTCATGATGTTTCAGGTATGTCCACATCGCTTCTCTATTCTGAACGCTATATTCTGGCAATTCCTAAAAACCATGCCCTCGGAAAATATCGGAAAATAACATTGGAAATGCTGAAACAAGAGCCTATGATAATATTTCCCCGTAAAATGAACCCTGGATTATACGACCATTTTATGGCAAAGTTTGAAGACGCGGGATTCAAGCCGATGCTTGAGCAGGAGGCATCTACAAAACATACGACACTGGCCCTTGTCGAAGCCGGACTGGGAATCGCGCTCGTGCCGGAATCTTCCATCTCCATGTCAAAAAAAGGCGTTGAATTCCATAATCTGGAAGCATCCCTTCCTTCAATAGAAATATATGCGGTATGGCAGAAAAATGAAAGTTCGTCAGTACTTATGAATTTCATTAAAATCCTTTCCCCTCCTGCAAGAACATAGCTCCGCTTTGTTTTTCTCTTATTCTGGGCTATAATTACAAATCCCACAACACGGAGGATATTATTTTATGGCCAGACTGAAATTGAGTTTACCGGAAAAATTCATTTATTCCACTGAAATTCCCCTGCGCATAAGTGATATAAATTATGGCGGACACCTCGGAAATGACGCGGTGCTGTCGGTTGTTCATGAAGCCCGTGTCAGGTTTCTGAAGGAATACGGGTTTACTGAACTTAATGTAGGAGGCGCGGGCATTATCATGTCGGACGCGGTGATTATTTTCAGCGCTGAAGCTTTCTATGGTGATGTCCTTGAGGTCAAAGTAACCGCTTCGGAACTCGGCAATATTTCCTGTGATTTCTTTTACCAGCTCATAAACAAAAAATCCGGAACTGAAATTGCCAGAGCAAAAACCGGCATTGTATTTTTCGACTATGAAAAAAGAAAGCCTGTAAAAATTCCAGACGTTTTTCTTTCTTCCATAGGAAAGCTTATCCAATGAATCTCGTTATCCTTTTCGAAAATGACTTTATCGAAAATGGAAAGGCCCGCATTGAGGGAAGAAGGGCAAAGCATATAATTTCAGTGCACAGGGCCGAAAAAGGAAAAGAACTTAGAGTCGGCATCCTTAACGGTCAGATCGGGACAGGCATAGTTTCTTCGATATCTGACAAGAGCATAGAAATGGATGTGAAGCTTTTCAAAAATTCTCCGGAAACGCTTCCGATTACTCTTATTTTAGCGCTTCCAAGGCCTAAAAGCTTCAGAAAAGCCCTTCAGGCGGCAACGTCAATGGGAGTCAAAAAAATCATAGTCATCGAAAGCTGGAAAGTCGATAAGAGCTACTGGAAAAGCCCGGCGCTGGAAAAAGAAAACATCTTCGAAGATATGCTTCTCGGCCTGGAACAGGGCGTGGACACCGTCATGCCCGAAATTACATTTAAAAGACGCTTCAAGCCTTTCGTGGAAGACGAGCTGGAGGAACTCTCGAAAGACAGTCTCCGCCTGATAGCGGAACCTTCTTCAGAACAGCCATGCCCTTTCAACGTAAACAAAAAGACAACTTTAGTCATAGGCCCCGAAGGCGGCTTCACGCCTTATGAAGTAGGAGCATTCATTGAAAGCGGTTTTTTTTCCGTAAACATAGGACAGAGAATCATCCGCGTGGAATACGCGATACCAGCCCTGCTGGGCAGGCTTTTCTGATTGATTTACTTTTTCAGTTTGTCGAGGTCTTTTTTGGCGAAGTCAACGACTCTTTCGAATTTTGGTATATTGCCGGGGTCAATATCCATCAGGGTATCATGAGCGTCAACGACAGCTTCAGCGGTAGAAAGCTTGTCTGACTGTGTTTCAGCTTTTTTCCAGTCCGTATCCTTATCTTCAGCGATATTCTTTACGGAAAATTTGAATAGCTTCTCAAGGCCCAGGCCCCTGAGAAGGCCCATATTCATTTCGTTGGCGTTAAGTATTTCCATAACCGCGTTTATTTTTCTGGCCCTCAGTCCGAGCATGGCCAGAAGCCCCATGAAAGTACTGTCCATCCCGGCGCATTCATTCAAATCAACCGAGATTCTCTCAAAGAGTTCGTTTTCAAGATTTTTGGCAAGTGTGCGGAGAGGGGGCCCGTATTCAAATGTCGCACGGCCCTCCACTTTTATATTATATACGCCTTTATTATGCGCTATAAGGACATCCGTTTCTTTCATAAAACCCTCTCATCGGTTATTGTAACACAGCTTTTATTCTTCTTACACCGCGACTTGAACTTTCTTCCTTTGATATTTTAAATTTGCCGAGGGAACCTGTATTCTGAGCATGAGGCCCGCCGCATATTTCCATGCTGAAATCGCCGATTGAAAACACTTTCACCTTCTCACCGTAACGATCACCGAAAAGTCCTATTGCCCCTTGATTTTTAGCTTCCTCAACTGTCATTTCCCTGCATTCTATGGAAAGATTTCTTCCAATCACTTCATTTACTATTTTTTCAACTTCAGCTATTTCCTCTTCGCTCATTTTATCGTGATGCGAAAAGTCAAATCTGAGCCTGTCAGCGGTAATATTTGAGCCTTTCTGAGCGACATGTTCCCCAAGTATTTTACGAAGGGCTGTATGCAGGATGTGAGTTGCCGTATGCAATTTGGCGGTGGTTTCCGAGTTATCGGCCAAACCGCCTTTGAATTTCTGTTCGGCGCCTTTTCTTGAAAGCTCCTGATGTTTTTCGTATGCGGCGTTAAAGCCGTCTTTATCGACCTTGAAACCTCTCTCCGCGGCCATTTCTTCAGTAAGCTCAATTGGGAAACCGTAGGTTTCATAGAGGAAAAAGGCGTTTTTACCGCTTATGATTTTAGTCTGGATGTGCGGCGGCACTCTTGAAATAAGTTTTTCAAATTCCCGCGTTCCCTTTTCGAGGGTCTGCTCAAACTGTTTTTCCTCTCTGTCGAGATCTTCAAGTATTTTAGCTGAATTTACGGAAAGTTCGGGATAGACATCGGAATATTCAGCGATAACGACTTTTGCCATTGTTTCGGTAAAAGCTCCCTGAAGCCCGGTCTTTCTCGCCTCGCGTATTGCCCTTCTTATAAGTCTGCGCAAAACGTAAGACTGGTCAATATTTCCCGGCGCAACGCCATCCGCCATTATGAAGGCGGAAGCTCTCATGTGCTCAACTATTATTCTTTCGGAATTGGAACGTTCGTTTGGCGCTGAAATTCCGCGTATTTCATCGAGCTTGGCGAAAAGCGGGGCAAAAAGTTCGGTTTCATAACAGCTGGCTTTTCCCTGAAGTACGGCGGTAACGCGTTCAACACCCATACCGGTATCCACGTTGGGTTGTAGTAACGGCTCATAACGGCCCTCGGCGGTCTTGTTGTACTGCATGAAAACATCGTTCCATATCTCGACCCAGAGCCTGTCGTCGGGAGTAAATATTTCAGAAGGCGGATTTTTGCCTGTCCAGTAAAACATTTCGGTATCCGGTCCGCAAGGGCCTGTCTGACCGGCAGGGCCCCACCAGTTGTCTTTTTTCGGGCGTTTCGCAATTCTGTTTTCAGGAATGCCGAGTTTTTTCCACAGGTTATACGCTTCTTCATCGAAAGGCGCGTCATCATCTCCGGCAAATACCGTTACGGCGAGTTTATCGAGAGGGATGCCAAGCCATTCGGGGCTGCTGAGGAATTCAAAGCTGAATTCAATAGCTTCTTTTTTGAAATAATCGCCGAGAGACCAGTTGCCGAGCATTTCAAAAAATGTAAGATGCACGGGATCGCCGACTTCATCAATATCGCCTGTCCTTATGCACTTCTGATAATTGACCAGGCGTTTGCCGAGAGGATGTTTTTCCCCAAGCAGGAAAGGGACCAGCGGGTGCATTCCGGCAGTTGTGAAAAGGACAGTGGGGTCATTATCCGGCACCAGCGGCGCGCTCTTTGTCACAGCGTGTCCCTTCTTCACAAAAAAATCAATATATTTTTTCCTAAGTTCTTTAGCATTCATTATTAAACAGTATCCAAATATTATTTTTGAGAATTCATTATTTCGCAGTCTATACTCTACAACAGATATTTAAAGTTTCTAAGCATTTAACTTAATATTTTAATTTTTTGCGAAGCGGGTAATTCAAACCGGGCCGGACTTACGCATAGCGGCTTTTTTTTATGTGGGACATTGTCCCCGGCGGGCGGGATGGTATTATATCCGATATGGTACAAAAATATACTTTTTCTTCCGTTTGTTTTTAATTGCATATTTTGAGTGTATATTAAAATTTGTAAAAAAGTAAGGTCATAAAGAAAAAATAATGGCGTCTATTCGGGATATCACGGATACAAAAGGAAGAATCAACTATATTCAGCTTCGCGAGCTGGTGTCAAATACTTCACTTTCGGAATTCACAAGTCAGGCCCAATATCCCTTTCTGATAGGTAAAGAGCTTTATGACGGGGAGCTGAGAAAGAAAGTAGGAGCTACGACTTCAACGAGCACCATGAAATTTGACGCTTCCGAAATCCGTGAGAGGATAGCCAGTCTGGCTGAAGCGAAAAAAGCTTCAATAGCCAACGAACCGCCCGCACAGCCAGTTTCGGACACGGGAGGCATTTCACATGCCATATATTTGCTCAGGAAAAAACTTTATACAAAGGAAGATGAGCAGAACGTAATCAACATAGGCAGGGCGGAAGACAATGATATAGTGATCGCGGATTTTGTCATATCAAAGCATCACGCTCAAATCATTATTTTTCACGGGATGTATTTCATTCTTGATTTGAATTCTACAAACGGCACCAGGGTAAACCAGCAGCTCATAAGCCCGAAAATGAAAGTACAGCTTGCTATGAATGCCACTATAGCTTTCGGGCGTTTCTGTTTTGTTTTTACCCATCCGCTTCAAGTTTATCGCGCAATGCGCAAGGAAATTCTTGGTTTTTAAATATTGAAATCTATTTGCTGGAATTGCCGGTGAATAAGAGATATATTCATAGTGAGATAAAAGGGTAATTATTAATGGATATAAGCCAGAAGCAGAACATCGTCCAGACAATGCGTCAAGAACAGGTAATGACGCATCAGCAGATTCAGGCCCTTGAACTGCTCTTTCTGCCGGCCCTTGAACTCCAGGCCATGATTGATGAGGAAATTCAGAAAAACCCGGTCCTCGAAATTGAAAAAGCCGACGATGACAGCAGTTCAGAAAAAGAAACAGGGATTGACGATGATGAATGGCTTGAAAAAATACTCAAGCTAGATGAGGACAGCCGTTATATAAAAAACAGTTCTTCATCTTACTCGGCAGATGTTGAAGAGAAACGCAAACATTATCTCGAATCCATTACTTCAGAGAAAACATTTCAGGAAAATCTTCTTGAACAGCTCCGTTTTCTGGAGCTCGCGCCCGAAGAATACTCCTGTTGCGAAGTCATTATTTCGGGCCTTGATGATGACGGTTATCTGACAAGCCATCCCGCGGACCTGGCCATGGCTTCAGGACAAAGCCTCGAAAAAGTCAACAAGGCCATTTCAATTGTGCAACACCTTGAGCCGCCGGGCATAGCCGCGATTGACTTGAGGGAACGCCTGATGCTTCAGCTTGCCAAAAAAGGGAAAAAGGACAGTCTGGTATATACTGTGGTAAAAGATTATCTTGATGAAATAGCCGCGAACCATCTCCCGCAGGTCGCAAAAAAAATGGCCATAAGCATTGAAGAACTCAAAGAGCTCATAAATGAAATACAGGGACTCAATCCAAGGCTCGTTTCCGAAACGGTCAGTCCGCATGAATATATCCGCGAAGAAGTTTTTGTTGAGGAGGAAAACAATAATCTTACCGTGAAAGTAAACAATCAATACCTGCCCAATCTCTACATAAGCAAGCATTATAAGGAACTCCTGAAAGATGAGTCAACTCCAAAAGAAACGAAAGATTATATAAAAGAAAAATTGCATTCCGGCATTTTCCTTGTTAATAGTATAATACAAAGGCAGACGACGATAAAGAAAATCGCCAGTGCCCTTGTTGAGGAACAAAAGACGTTTTTCCTTAATGGCATGGAGTTTCTGAAGCCGATGACTATGGCCCAGATAGCGGAGATAGTCGGCATTCATGAAACCACAGTAAGCCGTGCCGTAGCGGGAAAACACCTTCGCTGCAAGTATGGGCTTTTTCCTTTGCGGCATTTTTTCTCTACAGGTTACGAGGCGGAAGACGGGAGTTCGGTATCGAAAAACGTCGTTAAGAACGCGATAAAGATGCTGATAGACAAGGAAGACGATAGTTCCCCTCTTTCGGACAGCGAAATAGTGGAGGAATTGAAGAAAGAAGGATATAAAGTCGCGAGAAGAACAGTCGCGAAATACAGAGAGAGCATGAATATTCTGCCGTCAAATTTGAGACGGCGTTATTGAAAAGCAGTGAATTATGAAAATAAGAAGAGATCTTGTAGCAAGCAGTTGGAATGAAAATGTGGAAGCGTCAAGCTATCCTAAAAAGGTGGCCAGTCTGCTTAATGATAAAGTTGTCTTTAATTTCCCCGATGGTATTCCAGCTTTTGAAAATTCCCAGAAATTCATAATCATACTCAATGAAAAAATAAAACCTTTCGTATATCTCAAATCCCTTGATATTGATGACCTCGGTTTCGTATGTATAGATCCTTTTCTTATATATCCGGAATATTCCATTAACATTCCCGGAAAAGATCTTTCCGTGCTAGGATTGAAAGATGCCGGCGCGGCCCTGATATTAAGTATGGTAACTGTGGAAAAAGATCCCAAGGACACTACGGCTAATATGCTTGCGCCTATCGTAATCAATATGGACAATTTTACCGGCAGACAGGTGATACTTGAAGAAAATTATCCGGTAAGATTCAGAATTTGGGAAGGCATGGAAGCCATTGAAAAGAACAAAAAGCCCTGAACCAGGAGTTTTCTCATGTTAATTCTGACAAGGAAGTCGGACGAGAGTATAATAATAGGGAATAATATCAAGATCAAAGTCCTTAAAGTACAGGGCAGCCAAGTACACATAGGCATTGACGCTCCCAGAGAGCTTTCCGTTTACCGTGAGGAAATCTACGAGCAGATACGCAAAGAAAACGTAAATGCCGTTCAACGCACTGTTGACGAAAACAAAATCAAGCAGCTTGAAGACAGCCTTTCCAACTTCAAAAATCTCTTCAACAGCGTTAAGAAAAAAGACAAGTAATCCGGCAAACCGCCGATCAGTCCAGTTCGAGAAAGAATTTCGATATCTCTCCTGCCGTTTTGAGATCAAGAATACGCTTTGTGGTTTCCGGTTTCTTAAAATCCTTTGCCAGCGCGTATAAAATCTGAAAATGAAGGCTGGGATCGCTTTTCGGGGTAAGTATCATAATCACTACATTTACGGGCGGCATCCGGGGACTGTTGAAGTCTATGCCTCTGACCGAGGTGCCCAGCGCCACAAGAATGCCCTTTACATTTTCCATCCTGGCGTGAGGCACAGCCAGTCCTGGCATCACCACTGTCGAAAGAACGTTTTCCCTGGCTATTACAGCATCGTAAATCTCTTTTTCGCCAACGCCGTTTGTGTTCATGGCAAGCTGTTTAGAAAGTTGCCTGATGGCGTCAGGGCCCTTCTCCGCGTCAAGTCCGCAGATTATATTTGTTTCTCTCAAAAAATGGTAAAATCTTGTGTCCATCAGTTCATCTTTTTTATTTAAGTCCTAATAATATTATTTCAGGAGATTATTCTATTCAACAGGTTTTTTGATAATTCACGATAAAAATCAGATTTTTTTTAAGCTGAAACAACTGGAAAAAGTTAAAAGTATGTTATATTGTATCTTATATCTGCATTGAATACTACATATAGTATGGTACGTAAAAATATGAACAGCAGAACTTTTTTATGAGACAGCCTTTACTTTGGAATTTTTCAGAATACATTTCGTTGAAACCATATTGTTTAGAGCCGTTAAAAGGATACAACATATAGTGTTATGAGTGAAGTTCAGAAACAACAGCAAGTATATGATGAAAGTAAAATCAAGACCCTGAGTTCGCTTGAGCATATACGGCTGCGCCCAGGTATGTACATCGGCAGAATGGGGGACGGGTCCCATCCCGATGATGGTATTTACATACTCATCAAAGAAGTGATTGACAACTCTGTTGATGAGTTCATAATGGGAACCGGACGGAGGGTTGACGTCTCGATAAACGGGAATGAGGTCTCAATACGCGACTACGGGAGCGGGATACCGCTGGGCAAGCTTGTGGACTGCGTTTCCGTCATGAACACAGGCGGAAAATATAATGATGAGGTTTATCAGTTCTCGGTCGGCCTCAATGGCGTCGGCACAAAGGCGGTTAACGCGTTGTCGGAAAAGTTTACCGTAATCTCTCACAGAGAGGGAAAGTTTAAGAAGGCGGTTTTTGAAACCGGAAAGCTTGTAGATGAATCCGAAGGTAAAATCCAGGCTAAAAACGGTACTCTCGTTTCCTTTATCCCCGATTCAAAACTCTTTCCAAAATATAATTTTGAGATGGAATACATAGAAAAACGCCTCTGGATGTACGCATACCTCAACAGCGGACTTTCGCTGTATCTGAACGGCAACAGGTTTTATTCCAAGGAAGGCCTTCAAGATCTTATCAAAGATGAAGTCGGTGAAGAAAAAATCTACGATGTCATTCATTACAAGGAAAAAACCCTCGAGTTCGCGTTCTGCCATACTCAGGATTACGGGGAAACCTATTTTTCATTTGTCAATGGACAATATACGAATGACGGCGGCACGCACCTTTCCGCTTTCAAAGAAGGTTTGCTTAAGTCCATAAATGAATTTTCCGGCAAATCCTACGACGCCGCCGACGTAAGGGACGGTATAGTCGGAGCTATCTCCATCAAGCTGAAAGAACCCATCTTCGAGTCCCAGACAAAAAATAAGCTCGGCAACACCGACATAAGAGGCTGGATTGTCAATGCCGTCAAAATTGCGGTACTGGATTATCTGCACCGCCATCTTGAAGAAGCGGAACTCCTCATCGAGAAAGTCCAGAGAAACGAGCAGGTCCGCAAAGAAATTCAGGCCGTCAAAAAACAGTCCAAGGAAAAGGCTAAGAAAATGAGCCTTAAGATACCCAAACTTAAAGACTGCAAATACCACTTCGGCGACAGTTCCAAAAAAGGCGACGAGACCATGATCTTTCTTACGGAAGGCCAGTCCGCGGCCGGCTCCATGGTAAGTTGCCGCAATGTCTATACGCAGGCCATTTTTTCTCTGAAAGGCAAACCCTTGAACTGCTTCGGGGAAAAAATCGACAAGGTTTATCAGAACGAGGAGCTTTACTATATCATGCAGACCCTCAACATAGAAGAGGATATAGAGGGGCTCCGTTACAGTAAAGTCATTATAGCAACCGATTCTGACGTTGACGGACTTCATATCCGGAATCTGCTTATAACTTTTTTCCTGACTTACTTTGAATCTCTTGTACTGGCAGGGCACCTGTACATACTCGAAACGCCTCTTTTCAGGGTGCGCAATAAAAAAGAGACGATATACTGTTATTCCGAGTATGAAAGAGACAATGCCATTCAGAAACTCGGCGGTCTGAACAGAGGCGCGGAAGTTACCAGGTTCAAAGGGCTTGGTGAAATTTCACCGAATGAGTTTGGACAGTTTATCGGAGAGGACATCAAGCTTGTGAGTGTTTCTGTTGACCACATGAGGGGCATACCTGAAATGCTGAACTTTTACATGGGTACCAACACACCGGACCGCAAAAATCACATAATGGAAAATCTGGTTTGATTTCATAAGGATTGATAATGTCGGAAAAAGATAAAAGCGGAAAGAAAAAAAGAGAAAAAAAGGAAGAAAAGCCTTTACAGGAAGATAATATCGCGGAAAACGATCCCGAAGAGGTGGAAGAAGATTCCGAAATCAGGGCCGTAGAGGGGAAGAAGGGGAGCAATATGTTTCTCCGCCGTCTCATGGACATGAATTTCGTGGAATACGCCTCCTATGTTATAAAAGAACGCGCTATACCTGATGTCGATGACGGGTTCAAACCTGTTCAGCGCCGTATTCTATGGTCCCTGCACAGAATGGATGACGGCAAATTCCATAAAGTCGCCAACGTCATAGGCCATTCCATGCAGTATCATCCCCATGGAGACGCTTCCATAGGCGATGCGCTTGTCGTCCTTTCCAATAAAGAATATTTTATAGAAAAGCAGGGAAATTTCGGTAACATCTTCACAGGGGACGGAGCTTCCGCGGCGCGTTACATAGAGTGCCGTCTTTCGCCGCTCGCCAGAGAAGTCCTCTTCAACTCCGATATTACGGAATTCACCGATTCCTACGACGGCAGAAATAAAGAGCCTGTAAGGCTCCCCTGCAAAGTGCCTTCACTCCTTATGCTCGGCACTGAAGGTATCGCCGTAGGTATGGCCACACGAATTGTACCACATAACTTCACGGAGCTCCTCCAGGCCCAGATTGCCATACTTAAAAATGAGTCTTTCGAGATATATCCCGATTTTCTTCAGGGCGGCACTATGGATGTTTCCGAATACAACGAAGGAAACGGAAAAGTTACTCTGCGCGCGAAAATAGAAATTGACGGCAGGAGGCTCATAATACGGGAAATTCCCGCTTTCACCACTACCGAAAGCCTTATCGCCTCCATTGAAAAGGCCGTGGAAAAAAATAAAATCAAAGTCGCAGCCATCAACGATTATACCGGAGAAAACGTCGAAATAGAAATAACCCCCATGCGCGGCTATGAACCTCAGAAAGCCCTCAGCGCGCTCTACGCATATACCGACTGTTCCATTTCGGTAACTGTAAATATGATGGTTATATGCGAGAACAGGCCTGTTCAGATGTGCGTCAGCGAAGTAATCAAGAGAAATACTGAAAAACTCCTCGAATACCTCCGCAGGGAATTGGAAATAGAACAGGGCAAACTCAATGAAAAACTTCATGAAAAAACCCTTGCCCAGATATTCATAGAAAACAGAATTTACAAGCGAATCGAAAAATGCAAAACCTACGAGCTGGTTATGAGCGAGGTCAGAAAAGGCCTTGAGGAATTCAAACACATGTTCATAAGAGATTTGCTTGATGACGATATAGAAAAACTCCTCGCCATACAGATACGCAGAATTTCACTTTTTGACATGAACAAAAATAAACTGGACATAGATGATATACTCGCCCAGCTCGAACAGGTGCAGAAAAACCTCAAGAGGCTGAAGGCTTACGCTATAAAATACCTGAATGAGCTTATAGAAAAATATGGAAAAATGTTCCCGCGCCGCACTGAAATAGAAACTTTCCACAAAATAGACCGCCATGCGATAGCGCTTAACAATATTAAAGTCGGATGGGACAAGAAAAACTGTTATATCGGCACCAGCATAAGAAGCGAAGACCAGGTAACATGTAACGAGTTCGACCATCTCCTCTGCGTTGAGCGCAGCGGCAATTACAAAGTCATAAACATTCCCGAAAAAGTTTATATCGGCAAGCTTTATGAATTCAGAAAATACGACAAAAGCACTGAATTCGGTGTGGTTTATTCGGAAACAAAATCCGGCAAATGGTACATGAAACGTTGCGTCATCGACAAATTCATAACCGATAAGGAATACAGGCTCTGCCCCGAAGGCTGTCGCCTTGAACTTATCACTCCGCGCCCAAGGTCAATTTACCGTTGTGAAGTCGATACAAAGTACAAAGATAAAAAGGTTTTCGAACTCAATCTGAGTGAAGCCCCGGATAGAAGTCCAAAAGCCAGAGGTTTGCTCGTTTCCTCAAAGAAACTTATCAATATAACTTTTATCCGCCTCATAGACGGTGAAACCCCTCCTGATGGCGAAAACGGCAATCCGCCTCAGAACGGAAATGAAAACCCTCCTCCACAGGGTGAAGCTCCTGAAACCGTTGAAAATAAGAACATTGAAAATCAAGAGGAAATTTCCGAAAAAACACCTAAACAGAAAAAGCCATCCAAGTCAGATACCAAATCCCAGCATCCCGCCCTGATACCTGGAACTGATGAGGAAACAGAAAAAACTCCCTCTGAAAAAAGCAAGGGAAAAAAGCCGGAACAGAAAATCAAAGCCCCTAAAAAAAGTAGCGGAGAAGAAGAAGATTTCGGTATAACCCAGCCCGAATTCGGCTTCTGAGCGGTGTAGGAGTACAGGGAGTTTCGGGAAGGATAAAGACTGATAAATATTCGAGATAAGCGCACTGCGGGGAATAATATATACGGTAATGCAGATAAAGAGTGGCATGGTACTAGATAATATAGAATAAGAAAATAAGAGGGTTTAATTAATGTCCAGAGTAAAAGGTTTTTTTAAAAATTTTCTTTCTTTTTTATTATTAGTATTAATATTTATATTAATCTCATCTGCGCTTATTAAGTATAGTAACGAGAAAGAACTATGCTTAAATAAAAATTATAATATTCTGCATGATATTGTGATGGCGACAAAATATTACTTGCAGTGTAACAAGGACTTACCTCCTGTATTGAAATTGCTCAAAACCAAACCTTATTGGAGTATTGATAATAAAATCAATGATTGGAGAGATCCAAGTAGAACTTTTGCATCCAGATTTTTTATTAATAAAAAAACTAATTTAGAAAATAATTGTTCATTTATTTATAACCCTAACATTAATATTAAAAAAAGTATTCCCTATGATTTTATAATTGCCGCTGAACCATTTCCTACAGATGGGTATAGATATGTAGCATTTCTAAATCCTAAAAAGGACAATGAAAATTTTCCGGATTCAGTTCAAAGAATATCAGAAAAGGAATTTCAGGAGATAGCTAAAAAATACAAATGGAATTTACCATATACCACACGGGATGATGAATTGGAAAAAATTAATGCTAAAAGTAAATAATCATGGTGAGGGTGTAAAAAACATACAGGAAATAGATCTGTCACCCGCAGTGAGGTATTCTATGGACATAAAAAAAGCATTAAAGAGAATTCTAATTGGATTTGTCTTTATTATTTTTATTGTATTGTCTCTTATATCTTGGGGAAAATATAAAAATGAAGAGGGATTGTGTTTTTCACAAAATAGATGTGTTTTGATGGATATTGAGATGGCTCTCCTATCTTATATTGATGATACTGGACAAATATCACCTAACTTATCATACCTGAATAATGAAAATTATTGGAACAGCGCCAATAAAATAAATGATTGGAGAGACCCTATAAGGCTTTTGGTTCCTGAGCAAGGTCTTATATATTTTTTACCATGGAACCGACATGATGTCTTTTATAATGATAGAACAAAAATTGAAAAGAACTGTTCTTATATTTACAATCCTAATGTCGATATTAAAAACGTTCCAGATGATTTTATAATTGTAGCTGAGCCATTTCCTTCGTACGGGTATAGATATGTACTCTTTCTGAAACCAATTATTACACGTAATACTTTAAAAAATGCTTTAGAACAAATACCGGAAAAGGAATTTCAGGAGATAGCTAAAAAATATAAATGGCAATTGCCATATACCACACGGAACGCTGAATTAAAAAAGATTAATACTAAAAGGCCACCGAGGGGTCTGACCTGCCACTCATCGAGGGGCTCATCGATCATCGAGGGGTCTGACCCCTTAGAATAAGCTGTAACTTGTTTTTGTTAAGATTATAGTATTTACTTGACAAATCTAATGTAACCGTGTAATTTCATTTTTAGTGCCTTAAAAGTTAAATTAGAGTTTTATT
>MHBF01000149.1 GCA_001803225.1 Lentisphaerae bacterium GWF2_44_16
ACCTATTATACACAAAGGATTTCTCTTTTTTATGCCAAGACGGCGACGCCGATCAAAAATTCATTTACACAAGATATTGTACACTCTCTATTTTCAAGCTCGACTGAGTTTACTACGATTCTATTCGATAAATTTAAGAGTCTGTCAAGAAACTCGGGAGCATATATAGGACGAGTTTTACTAGAAACATTTGAAAAAACACTTGATAGACATCAATTAATCGAGCTAAGAGACTATTTACCCAGAGCAGATATATGGGAAAAAAGACAAATTTTGAAATTGCTTAAGAATGGTCTTTATGTTGGTGAATTTAATCCGATTTTTAAGAATTTTAGAATCAATGAAAGGGATGAGCTAATTGATTGCATCAAGAAAGATTATTTATAAAATCAAAACAATTAACGCGGAGGAAGATTTATGAAATATTATATTTTATCAATAAGTGATTTGCATTTTTCTGGTTTATCCGAACAAAATCATGCAAAAAATTACATCGCACCACTCTCCCAAGTTATTTGTAGCCTGCCATTTGATGAAAAGACACATTTAATTATCCTTGTGGGAGGAGATGTAGCATTATATGGAAAAATAGCCGAATTTGATCAAGCCAAGTTATTTTTTGAGGAACTGATCAACAGGATTATTGTCCATTTTCCAAATTTGCAGTACACTTTTGCTTTAGCGCCTGGAAACCACGATTGTGATTTTTCAATCTATGAAAATGGCGAAGAAGAAATTAGAAAAAATATTATTTTGCCAAACGACAAACTACTCTCCCTATATGATAATAAAGATTTCATTAACCGAAAACTTTCAAACTATTTTTCGTTTCGAGATCAATTCCGATCAAAACACTTGGTTCAAAGTCATTTTTATTTTGACAGATACGAGTTTTTGGGTGAAGGACATACACTCAATCTCGTTTCCTTCAATAGCTCCATTTCATACGATCCACTTTTCAATAACAATCGCGTAAGCGTCGATTCCAAGATGATTGATGATAATATTGGCCTCCACAAGGACGAAATTAATATTTCCATCAGTCATTATCCGCTTGAATGGTTCGATAGGAATAAGACTGAATACTATTCTTCAATTCAGTCAAAAGCCAACATATTGATCACCGGACACGAGCATGAATATGAAAAAATTTATACTGTTGCAGACGGTTTTACAAAATGCTATGTTAGATTACCGTCCTTTCAGACCGTAAATCAAGAAAGTCGTTCGGGAATTGTAATATTGGATGTTGACTCTTGCACAGCGCAACTTGATGTGAAGCACTATATTTTTGACGGGCGCATTTATCAGCAAATTGAAGACCGGACTATGCCGGTCAATATTACTTCGACATTAATGATAAAAAATTCTATTCTACCAACAGATAGAAATTACTTTTGCAACCTTTTCGCTAGTAGCATGTCCCCAACGCAAAACAAAAAATTCATCAACTTTGAAGACGCATTTATTTCGCCTATTTGCGCAAAAATCACACTTAGTGATTTTGATGAAGAAAACAAGACTGAGTACCTCACTCATTCAGAGCTTTCTATCGATAGGTTTGGATCAGTTACTGTTTTTTCGGGGCCAAGCTTTTTTGGAAAAACGGTTCTTCTTAAGAAATACTACCTCGACGCCTACAGATTGGGGTATTTACCTATTTACATATCTTTTAGTGCCAAAAACAATCGAAAAGGGTATATTGAGGAGGCAATCAAGAAATCTATCAAATCTGCCTATCCGAACGGGCGAGACTTTGTTGCACAGAACCAAGACAAAGTGGTTTTAATTATCGATGACCTTCATTTTTATAAAGACAATATTGATGATTTTTTTGCCTATATCAACGAATATTCTTTTGGCAAAATCATCATTTCGATTAACCCAATTGAGTTTAACACATTCAATGTTGAAAAGAGTTCTACTAAATATTTTGACTTGTACAGAATTCAGGCGTTTGGACATACGCAAAAATATGAGCTAGTACAAAGATGGGTTGATCGTGATGGCGAACTTCAAGACGGGCATCAGAAGGACAAACTAATCTCTGAAATTCGGTCTCTGCTGCAACAGGTTTCTTCTATCGATGGATTCATGAATACCGCAGAACTCACCCTTATTTTTTTGGAAGCCTACAATGACATTAAGCCTCAGTCGTTGATGAATGGATCAAAGGGCGTATATTACGAATTTCTATTTTCGAAATATATACTTAGAATTGCGACCCTTTGTAAAATCGAACAATCATTCATAGACGAGTTCTTGGCCGAATATGCGTACTATATATTTAAAAATATTGACCATAACTTATCCGACTTTGATACCAAATACTTGGAAGGCCACATTATTGATCAAGAAGAGTATTATAAGAATAAAACTCAACTCATTGAAGCTATGAAAGAAATTGACATTATTGACAAAGATACCGATTCGATTGAGTTTAAGCACTCGTATATAATCGCATATTTTGCAGCGAGATATTACGTTGCAAATTTTTCAACGAAGAGTGATGAATTACGTGAATTAATCAAGCACACCGACGATTTAAATGCATCAAATGTGTTGCTTTTTGTGATGTACTTTACTAAGAACGAACAATTAGTAGATTCCATAGTTGATGTATGCAACTCTTTGTTTTTGAATGCGGGTGAAATACAACTCAATGATGATATAAACTTTATCAACTCATTTATTTGTGGTGTCAAGGACGTTGTTGAATATGGTTCAATAAGGGATAACAATAAAGAATTGTGTGCGTTTTTAGATAAAAAGTCTAGAGAAAAAGGAAACTTGAAGAAATCAATCAAAGTAGAATTAAGTGAAGCAGAACAAAAAATCCAATCAGATTTCATCAGTTCCTATAAATTAAGAGAAATTATTCGTGAAGTTTTAAATCAGACGAACACAAAATCAATTGTCGAAAAGCTGATCCCCGCGAATCTTTCACTTGGTTTACGGAAATGCGGTGACGTCGTAGAATATTTTAACAAATATATATGTATGATAAATTCAAAAAACAAAAAAGAGTGGGAAGAAGAGCATCGGGAATATGAACAGAATATTTTACTATGGATTTCGCTTTTAGGAAAGGTTTTCTTGGACCATTCCGAAAATTTAGCTCCTGCGAAATTTAACACATACGTTCGCTTATTACTTTCAAAAAAGGATACCGAAGCGTATAGACTACTCAACGCCTTATCCGAGTTCTACTCATCAAGACATGAGGAGGAAAAAAAGTATTACGGTTTTTACAGGTTGCTGTCTGAGTTTCGTAAAGAACACAATTATTTCGGGCTAGCTATGCTCCATGCCGTTGTAGACCGAGAGGTTAACTATATAGGGATTGATGAAAAACATAAAAAGGAATTACTTGAAAAAGCCAAAGCTCCTACTTTACATTTGCAAGGAAAGGATTACAAAAAGAACCTTGATTCATCGAGAATTAATAAAAAAACAAGATTTGAATTTTTAAAAAGGTTGTTTAAAAAACAAAAACCCGAGTGACAACGTATTATCGAAGATTCTTATATAACAACTCGACTATAATATAACAACATTGTACCTGAGTGAGTTTTTATACTTTTGACAAAGGAATAGTCCATCGGAGATTGTGGGCGTTATAGAAAACTCAAATCTTCTCGACGCAAACTCGGCATCGGAATACTCTTTATCTGTCGAAATGCAGAATACAATCTGCGTTCGACTGATTGCGATTATTCTATAGATGAAGATACGGAAGGTATCGACATCCAGTTCTTCAAAAGGCTTTGTCTGCCTGGCGAGGATTTTCTTCATCTGAGACAGTTTTGACTCCTTTTGAAACTTGACCATAATCTGTTTCTCCGTTGCATTGATGTCATTCATCTTTGTTCGTATCTGACCATTCAATGCTTGATACTTTTGCATGAAGATCTCTTCAGACAAATCCGGAGTCGAAATCTTCAAATCGACTAGTTGAGCCAGTTGGGATTGAAGCTCGGATTTCTCTTTTTCGAGAGTTGCCAGTTTAACCTCGTGTTCACTAGGGATTACGTTTTTGTCAAAGGCTTTTTCAAGTAATTCCATCGTATTTGGATTGTTCCAGAATACTTCGTTCAGCATTTGAAGACTTGCTCCTTCGACGGATTCTTGATAAAGGGCTTTTGCGCGACAATTGTGTTTACCCTCGACGTATCCCCCACATTGCTGCATAACGCGCGCTGAAGGGGTGCCGTAGTTCCAATAACGCCTTTTCAGGGCGCGACCGCATTCGTGACAAATGATGATGCCAGAGAACGGGTAACGGTATGTATACTTGGATAGATTCTTATCCTTCCCGACCGTTTGCTTGGCTCTGGTTTCTTTGATTTGTTGGGCAAGTAGAAAAGTCTCCCGGTCAATGATTGGTTCGTGATTATCTTCTACATGAAACTTGGGAGCGATGTTATCGTTCTTCACTCGTTTGTGAGTTAGGTAATCCGTGGTGATGGTCTTCTGCATAATCAGATCTCCACAGTACTTTTCATTAGATAAAATGAAGTTGATGGTACTGTTTCGCCAGTAAGTTCTTCCTGCTCCGGTTTTGTATCCTTTGGCTTGGAGTAATTGACAGATGCGAGCCGGACCAATGCCGGAAACGTATAGCGAAAAGATTTCCTTGACGATTGCTGCTTGGTCCGGAATCGGAATCAGTTGCTTGGTCTCTTTGTCTCGTGTATAGCCCAAGAATCGCTTGTTATTGACGATGGGATCACCTTCACTGAATCGCTTGCGGATATTCCATTTGACGTTCTCACTGACGTTCCTGGCCTCTTCCTGGGCAATGGATGACATGATGGTTAATAAGAAGTCGACCTTGGTATCAGAAGAGTAGATGTTCTCTTTCTCGAAGTAGATTTCTACTCCGAGCGTTCTCAACTCGCGGATGTAATTGAGACAGTCAACCGTGTTACGTGTGAAGCGAGAAATTGACTTGGTCAGAATCAAATCGATTTCACCGTTTCTGGACGCTTCAATCATGGCGTTGAATTCTTTACGGTTCTTGGTGGAAGTACCGCTTAAGCCTTCGTCCGCATAAATCCGGACCATCTGCCATGTTGGGTTGGAGATGATTCGTTTGGTATATTCGTCCACCTGCGCATCATAACTAGTTTTTTGTTCGATGTTATCAGTGGATACTCGACAATAGGCACAAACGCGTTTCTTGGTCGGAATGAAATTGCCGTTTTCGTTTTGTTCAAAGGTAATGACGGGTTTGATGATCTTGACTTGCTTATTTTGCATAATAAATGATTCCCTTCTATTTGGCGTACTATATACATCACTCTGCAAGCAAAAATTATCAAGTCCTATTTCGATAACGATTGCTTTGTGAAAATGATGTTTCTTCACGATTTTGAGATAGTATACCAAATGGAAATATGCATTCCTAGACGCCAGCGGCACAATCGTTCATAGATTGAACGAAATCGATTTACCGATAATACACGTGAACGGTGACGCCAAGTAGTGGTCATATATGCTTCAAGTAGCATTCAATACGCCGTCAATAGGTTGTCAACTGCACGCACCAAAAATTTGAGAAAATCGTTCTCAAACCAACACCTGTTTGCAGAAAATTAAACCATTTTTCTCAACCTGATTTTACTGGGTTAAAAGATGGATAATTGTACACATAAAATCGTATAAAATTCAAAAAACTCAAAAATAGTTATTGTAGACAATAATTGGGTTAATGACAACACAAACGAGGATATTGACGACAATAACCGAGTTATTGCATACATTAATCGAGTTAATGTCGACAGAAGTACACAAAAAGAAAAAGAAAAGGAAATTGATGTATTAGATTAACAAGATAAAGGGTAAAATCCAGTCGGTTTTACCGGTAAACAATTACAGTTTTTAAAGACGATTTTTGAAAGAATAATTCCCGAAACCATCAAACATGTGAGTATATGCATTTTTGTGAATACCCACAGTTGAGTAAATGGAATTTGGTGTGAGCGTAAATTTGCACTAACCCTTGGATAACTTAAATTGCAATCGCGCGATAGGATTTTCCTTTTTCCGAAGGCTCCCCCGGTCACGGAGAATAACATACTATGGGTACCGCATAAGGGGACGGTTAAATTATGGGAGGCAAAAATTTTGAAAATCTGTAAAATGATTCTCGTGAACATTCATTAACCATATAAGCCAAAAGCACAATATTCAATATTGACTATCAATTCAATGACAATTTTGATAAAATGGTGATTATGATAGATTTTTTCTATTGTCTTCAATTTTGTTGTGGAAATTAAAGGGAAAAACGAATCTTGGATATTGAAAGGGGTATTATCTTGAGTAGAATGACTGAAGAAGATGTCAAAAACCGTCTCATTACTCCAGCAATCGATGGTGCCGGGTGGCAAAAAGAACAAGTGTATATGGAATACTTTTTTACCAACGGCCAAATGATTGTTCGCGGAGATACTGTCAAACGAGGAAAACAGAAAAAAGCTGACTATGTTCTTGTTCGACAAGAAGGCAATATTCCACTTGCGATAATCGAAGCAAAAGACAACGAGCATTCACTTGGTGCCGGAATGCAACAAGCGATTGACTATGCAACGATCCTAAATATACCATTTGCCTATTCATCTAATGGCGATGGATTCTTGGAACACGATTTTTTAACCGGCGCAGAAAAAGAAATATCCCTTTCCGATTTTCCGTCTGAACAACAATTGTGGGACAGATATAAGACTGCAAAGGGAATTGATAAACAACAAGAAAATATCATATCAGAACCCGAACACTTTGATTTGTTTTCTAAAAAGCGTCCTCGATATTATCAACGAATTGCAATCAATAAAACGATGGAAGCCATCGCCAAAGGTCAAAAACGAATTCTCTTGGTCATGGCGACAGGAACCGGCAAAACATTTACCGCTTTCCAAATTTGTTATAAACTTTTGAAAACCAAAACCGCAAAACGGATTTTGTATTTGGTGGATCGGAACATTTTGATTGATCAGACCATGCAACAGGATTTCCGCCCATTTGAAAAAGTAATGACGAAGATTCAAGATAAAATCTTGGATAGCTCGTACGAAATTTATATGAGTCTCTATCATCAACTCGCCGGGGACGAAGGATGCGAACCGTTCCGTGAGTTCAAACCGGAATTCTTTGACTTAATCATCGTTGATGAAGCACATCGTGGCAGCGCGAAGGAAGAATCAAAGTGGCGGAAGATACTTGACTACTTTAAGGATGCCATTCATATCGGTATGACGGCCACTCCGAAAGAGACAAAGGAAATCAGTAACATCACCTACTTTGGAGACCCTGTTTACACATATAGCTTGAAACAAGGCATCGACGATGGCTTCCTTGCTCCCTATAAAGTGATTCGCATAGGGCTGAACAAAGACCTTGAAGGTTGGCGTCCCCCGATGGGCAAGTTGGATGTGGATGGCAATCCCGTTGAGGACAGAGAATATAACGCGAAGGATTTCGATCGCTCTTTAGTGATTGACGAACGCACCAAAGCTGTTGCTAATCGAATCACGAAATGGCTTCATGCCAATGATCGTTTCTCAAAAACAATTGTTTTCTGCGTTGATATTGAACACGCTGAAAGAATGAGACAAGCTCTTATCAACGAAAACAAAGACCTTGTTGCTCAAAATCCAAAGTACATCATGCGCATCACAGGAGATAACCCCGAGGGCAAAGCCCAATTGGATTACTACATCGATCCAAACGAAAAGTATCCGACCATCGTTACAACATCAAAGCTTATGACCACGGGAGTGGATTGTAAGACCACCAAGTTGATTGTTCTCGATAGCAATATCAATTCCATGACTGAGTTCAAACAGATCATTGGACGAGGAACGAGATTGTATCCAGAATTTGGAAAGAACTATTTCACCATCATGGATTTCAGAGATGTATGCCGCCTATTTGCGGATCCGGCGTTCGATGGAGATCCGGTTGTGATTATTGAGGGTGGCGACGGCGGAGAAAACTGGAATCCAAATCCTCCCGTTATTGGTGGCGATGGTGATGAACCTAATGGTGGAGAACCCGTGCCGCCGATTGGACCAACTCCCCCCAAACCACCATTCAGAAAAGTGCGTGTTCGAGGTGTTGACGTGACCATCTTGAATGAAAGAGTTCAATACTATGACAAAGACGGGAAGCTCATCACAGAAAGCATTCGTGATTACTCCAAACGAAATATCCTGAATGACTATGCCACCATGGATGATTTTATCCTTATGTGGACCAAATCGGAGAAAAAGCAAGCCATCATTGAGGAACTTCAGGAACATGGCGTGCTTTTGGATTCGCTTCGGCAGGAATCAGGAAAAGTCATCGATGATTTTGACCTAATCCTTCATGTGGCTTTTGATAAGAAGCCGTTAACGAAGAAAGAGCGAATCGATAACGTGTTGAAGAAAGGATATCTAGCAAAGTATTCGCCTGTTTGCCAACAGGTGCTTTCAGCTTTGCTCGATAAATATATGGATGGCGGTATTTCTGAATTGGAAGACACCAGGATTTTGGATAACGCTCCATTCGA
Organism: Lentisphaerae bacterium GWF2_44_16; assembly: GCA_001803225.1. Lineage (GTDB taxonomy): Bacteria > Verrucomicrobiota > Lentisphaeria > Victivallales > GWF2-45-14 > GWF2-44-16. Next base: position 8,558 of record MHBF01000149.1, read on the forward strand.
TCGGTTTGGAAGTCCGAGAAAAATCGCATCGCAATTTGGTGGGAAAAATGAGTATGTTTTTGCAGTAAGAGAACTTCAAAACCAGATATATCAGACATCTGTCAACTAGGGAGGACATAACATGAGTATTAACGGATTTGTGAAATCAATACAAAACATTATGAGAGGAGATAGCGGTATCAATGGCGATGCGCAACGCATCGAACAAATGACCTCGCTTCTCTTTTTGAAAGTCTATGATGTCAAAGAAGGGGATTGGGAGTTTCATGATGAAAACTATGTATCCATCATTCCAGAAAAACTGAGATGGCGGAATTGGGCAAAGGACAAAAAAGACGGAAAAGCAATGACGGGGCAAACACTGCTTGATTTCGTCAATAATGAGCTGTTTCCGTCGATTAAGGAACTCAAGATTACCGAGAGCACACCCATTAAGAAAGCCATTGTCAAGGCCGTTTTTGAGGATAGCAACCAATACATGAAAGATGGAGTTCTCTTACGGAAAGTTGTTAACGAGATCGATTCAATCGAATTTGACGAGTATAACGAAAAACACGCATTTGGTGAAATCTACGAAACCATTCTCAAGAGCCTTCAGAACGCAGGAAATGCAGGCGAATTCTATACTCCGCGTGCGGTAACTGATTTCATGGTCAAAATGATTGAACCGAAACTTGGCGAGAGAATCGCTGATTTTGCCTGTGGAACCGGCGGATTTTTGACATCATCGCTTAAGGTTCTTGAAGAACAAAAAAAGACGGTAACCGACATCGATTTATATAATCAAAGTGTCTTCGGAATTGAAAAAAAGCCACTTCCCTATTTGCTTGCAATAACAAACATGCTTCTCCATGATATTGATAGTCCCCAAATATTCCACGGCAATTCTCTTGAACGAAATGTTCGGGAATATCAAGAAAACGAAAAGTTCGACGTTATTCTGATGAATCCTCCTTATGGTGGAACAGAAAGCGAAAGCGTCAAAATGAATTTTCCAACCGATCTTCGCAGTAGCGAGACGGCCGACCTCTTTATGTCTCTTATAATGTATCGTCTAAGGAAAAACGGAAGAGCTGCTGTCATTATTCCTGATGGGTTTCTATTTGGAACGGACAACGCAAAGTCAGCAATTAAAAAGAAATTGCTTGAAGAATTCAATTTGCACACAGTCGTTCGAATGCCTTCAAGCGTCTTTTCGCCCTATACACCCATCACAACAAATATCCTCTTTTTCGATAATTCAAAGAAGACCGATCAGGTATGGTTTTATCGTGTAGATATGCCAAAAGGATATAAGCACTTCTCAAAAACAAAACCCATGAAGGTTGATCATTTTGATGAATGTGTTAGTTGGTGGAATAATCGAGAACAAAAAAAAGACAGTGTATCCGACGCACTCAAGGCTCAAGTATATAGCGTTTCAGAAATAATTGACAGAAGCTATGATATCGATCTTTGTGGATATCCAACCATAGGAGAGGAAATTTTTTCGCCGGAAGAGACAATTCGACTTTTTCACGAAAAAAGAGATTCGCTAAATACGAAAATTGACAAAAGATTAGCAGAGATTGAAACTCTTTTGGGGCTGAAAAAGTGATAGCGTCATCATTGAAAAAATCAGCAATTCAAGCCGCGATTAAGGGAAAAACGACTCATCAACTTTCAACTGATGGAAATGCAAATGAATTGTTGACCAAAGTGAAAAATGAAATAATGCTTTTGGCGATGAGAAAGGATATAAAAAAGCCGAAAATAATGCCTCCAATTTCGGAAGAAGAGATTCCTTTTGAAATTCCAAACAATTGGCTTTGGGTCCGTTTGGGTGAAGTATCTTTCAATCATGGACAAGTCACCCCTTTTTGCGAATTTACTTATATTGATATTTCGTCAATTGATAATTTGAATAATCGCCTTGGAAATATGACTACGATGAAACCGGAAAATGCTCCATCACGAGCGCGAAAAATTGTGGTTGGAGGCGATGTAATTTACTCAACCGTAAGACCATATTTGCACAATATTTGTGTAATTGATAATAATATTAACCCGAGTCCAATTGCAAGCACGGGATTTTCTGTGATTTGTACGCCCTTTGAAATATTGAATATATACCTATTCTATGTTTTTTTATCGCCGATGTTTGATAATTATGCGAATGACTTAGAAAATTCTAAGGGGGTAGCATACCCGGCGATAAATGATGATAAGTTTCAAAAAAGCTTAATTCCGCTTCCTCCACTTGCTGAACAATACCGAATCGTCCAACAATTAAAAGAGTTGTTGCCCAATCTAGAAAAACTTGAAAAGGACGAGATAAAGCTTGATGAATTGCAACAGCAATTCTCGATACAGATTAAGCAATCAATACTTCATCACGCAATCCAAGGAAAACTTACAATTCAATCTCTTGAGGACGGGAACGCAAAATTACTTGTCGATAAAATACGAACTACTAGGAAAAAAAAGATTAATGAAGAAAAAGACCAAAATAAAACTTTGTTTTCGGCGATTTCGGAGGATGAAATTCCGTTTGAAATCCCTGATAATTGGTGCTGGATTCGACTAGGTGAGATAGTGAAGATTATAGGAGGAACCTCTTACAATAAATCCCAAGAATCATCCCATGGAATTAGAGTTATTCGAGGGGGCAATATTATTCAGGGGGAATCTGAATTAGCAATTAAGGATGATGATATTTTTGTTGACCAAGTACTATTTGATTTTCAAAAACAAATTCAACTGAATGATATTATTGTTGTTTCTTCTACCGGAAGCAAACAAGTAATAGGAAAAGCAGCAATTGTGAAAGAAGAGGTTGAAAATTGCCAAATCGGAGCATTTCTAAGGATTATTCGATCATACTCTCCGGAGGTTGTACCGTATATCTCATTGATATTCCAGTCAAATTATTATAGGGAGAGAATTCGTGATTTAATTTCCGGAACAAATATTTTTAATATAAAGAATGATTTTTTTTCTTCAATGCCAATTCCACTCCCCCCTCTAGCCGAGCAAATCAGAATCGTTGAAAAGAATAGTGCCATTCAATTTGTAATTCAGCAAATAAGCTAGCGTTTTTGCCGTACCTTCTTCATTCGATAAAAGGAGTATTACATATGACCAGTAAAGAAAGCCCAGAATCCTTAATTAAATTAGACCCAAAGATTTTCTCTTCCGCCCATATAAACTTCTTTTTAGGTGCGGGAGTAAACGGATCATCATTTCCACAAATGTCTGGTTTTAAGGAAACATTGAGCAAAGCTGTTGAATATTTGGGTAAACCAATTGTGAGTTTTGAATCCGATATAGAGAGTCTATCCGAAGGCAAAAAGAAAGTCGTATTAAACGTTTTCAAAAAGGAACTAGAGAAGTTCTCAAACGATATTGACTTTGAATCAGCGTCAATAAAAGATATTGAGTCAATGTTTCAAGGTGTGAATTCTCTCATTCTTGAGTCCGAAAACAGAACACTGACAATGAAACAGGTAAATATCTATACGACTAATTATGATTGTATAGTTGAAAAAACTCTTAATAAAATTGGATTATTATGTAATGTTCTGTCTTCGAGCAATCTTGAAAGCCGAGACAAGTTTTTTGAGTTAATTGGGTATGACTACGGGATAAAAAAATACATTCCGACTTTTTTGGTTTCTAAAATTCACGGAGACATCGATAATCCCGTTTTACCTAGCAAAAACAAGTATGATGAAGCGTTGGAAGCAAAACGATTTGAGATTTTATTCAGAATGAAGTCACAATTGTCACGTTTCAATTCGGTACTTATTGTTATTGGTTATTCGGGAAATGATAGACACATTAATGGTATTATTAAAGATTGTCTTTCATTTGGATTAACAGTTTATTGGTTTAGGTATGCTTCGACAGAGAAAATACCAGATGAATTTATTCAAAAAATCTTCATCATCGATCAACCAGACCAACAAAAACAGGAAAACACGACAAAACTATTCTGTGATATGGTGAATAAAACATGGGAAAAACCGTTGGAAGAATAATTGAGGTCAAAGGATTGTCGGTCAAAGCAAGGCTTAACGAATTGCTTCCTCCATATTTAGTTAAAAATGGCTCATACGAGAATTCGCCTAAAATAAACGGATTCCTGAAATCAAAAGTCGGCCTAGATACGATAATTTGTCAAGTGGTCGGGGAAATAAGTGAAGAGAAAAACGGAATAGTTGAAGGACATGTACTTGAACTTCAAGTTAAGGGATACATATCTGGAAAATCATTCATTCAAGGGTTAAGAATGCTACCTATCGTCTCTGCTTCTGTACAACTGCTTGATGATGTTGATATGTTGTCTATTTATAACGACAAAGCCGAGAAAACCATTGATATTGGTAACGATTTATTCGATATAAACAAACCAATCAAAGTCAATATTGATAACTTGATACCGTCCCATATAGGAGTATTCGGTAACACGGGATCAGGAAAGTCGAACACTCTGACAAGAATACTTCGAGAATATGAAAGTATTATATGTCAATCCAAAACCAATAGAGGAAAATTCATTGTTTTTGACATAAATAATGAGTATACAAAAAACGCGATTTGTGATGAAAGCAAAAAAACAATTTATCGATTAAAGACCCGCTCAAACAGCGGAGACAAAGTCCCGTTAAACATCACCTCTTTGACGGAAGACAACTTTGTTGTGCTTATGAATGCCTCTGAAAAAACTCAAGTTCCTGCAATTAAAAATGCGTATAAATGGGCTTTTGCGAGCGACGAAGATCGACGAGAAAAATCGTATTACCTTAATCAAGTCAAATCTATGCTGACCAATGCTAAAAAGTCTTTGTTTAATTCCATGAGGCACTATCTGAAAGACTATTTTTCAAACATTGATCATTTTAAGTATCACACATTACAAAATAATTTCTTTTTTGATGATGGACACTCGCGAATATACATAGAAAACTCTCTTTTTAATGTGATGCTTAATTCAATTGATCTTGATTTGCCAATCGAGCCACTTGACAGATTCATATTTGAATTGTATTTTGCAGTCGCTCAAGAAAACGAAAACGGAGTTCAACTGGACTTCATGATGCCACTCATTTCAAGGGCAAACAAACTTCTTTCTGACTTTAAGAAGGTATTTGATTTTTCCATAAGATCTGACGACAAGAACATTATTTTCAATAAGAAGAATATTTGCGTTATTCAATTAGGCGATGTAAACAAAGATATGAAAGAGATTATTCCGTCCCTTATTTCGAGCACTATCTTCGATTCTTTATCTCAAAAGAAAGATGATAAAGGAGAGATTGTCCAAATAATAAGTATTGTGGTTGATGAAGCTCATAACATACTGTACGATGAACCCGGGCAGACAGCTTCACATACAAAAGTACTTGAAGTATTTGAAAAAATTGTTAAAGAAGGTCGAAAATTTGGGTGCTTTTTAATGCTTGCAAGTCAAAGACCAAGCGACATTTCTCAAACCATAATTTCCCAACTTCATAATTACTTTATTCACAAGTTGGTTAACCCCTCTGATATTCAAAAAATTCGTAAAGCGGTTGCTTACCTTGATGAAAATTCTATGGATTTTCTGACGGTACTTGCACCTGGTGAGTGTATTGTCTCTGGAACGGCATTTCAAATGCCAACATTTCTTTATGTAACTCAAGTCAACTTGGAAAACAGACCTAACAGCGAAAATGTGAAACTCTTTGGAAATAATGGACTATTTATCAGAGACAATGTTGACGAATAGTAAGTCTGTCTTGCTATGTTTTTTTCACGGTATTCACAAGTCAAAAAACCATATGCCCTTCTTGTCGCATCGAAAACTGCAGTTATAGAATTATGTTATTTTGTGACGTTTTTCAACTCGATAATAGCAATATGTCTCTTTGACTTCAACGATGAGGAGAACCATCGTTTTTCATGTTTCTTCATGACAGACGACGCCACATAATGTGGATATATCTTTCTGATTGCATATACCGACCGACTTGAGCCACCGAACCGACGAGGGTTGAGCCACGAGACCGATGGCGTGAGCCACAAATTCCATCACATATTCAACGTATTGCATTTTGTGCACAAAGTGCTCGTTGTAATCCTTAGGGAATGTGGCGAACGGATTTGTAGGTTTCTGGTTTTTTCTATGAGACTGTACTATTTGTATTGAAGATTTTTCTTTATCGATTTGTCTCTATGTTCCAGTCTTTTTGTAGTAAGCTATGCAGAACTGCGTATTATCCACGTTTTTGACTTTTTCAACCCTTCGTTTCTGGCACGTCCAACAAAAATTGATACCTTTGTCTTGCGTCCAACGAAGTACATATATCGACGTATTACAGAGACTGGTGTGGCAGTTAAGCGTACCCATCATAGTCGACATAAACGTATATATAGGGTAGATGCGAATCAAAAAAATACCCTCCAAAGGGTGGCTCCCACTTGTCGGATTGATGGCTCATTTTCATCGGAAGGGTGGCTCACTCTCGTCGGTCGGTGGCTCAAAGTGCGTCGGAATATCCACTGATATTTCTGACAAGTTTCCAGCTTCTTAATAAGTTGACTAGATGGGTTGCGTTATTCAAAGGCTGTCAGGCATATATCTATAGTATATTTGACGGCTTCCTCAAAGACGATGGCCCTTCATTCGGGTTTCCATCTTCACTTTGGGGGATGTTGTGTTTCTGGGACTTATGCAGAAAAAAACGATTAGTCAAAATCGCCTCAAGCATCCTTAAAACTAGAAAATGCACCAAAATCAATAATATGGAAACATAACAATTTCAGTGTTTTTATGATGGCAAGGAGGGCTTTTAGTCTATATGACATCGGAATCAATACGAGAGAAGTTGGAGTCCCTAACGAAAGAGGAATTGATTGATCTTTTCACAAATCTTATTCATCAAAACGATACAGTAGAAGCGTTTTTGATGAATCGTCTTTTTGGTGCGAAGGACAACTATGTAGTGGTTCATAAAAAGATTGAAAAGATGATGTCGAATCAATTTGGCGAATATCAGAAAGCCTTCAAGCTGTTCGATACGTATATCAAGTCCTCATCAAATTCCACGCATTCGTTGGAGTTGTCATGCGACTTCATGGAGTGGTTGATGGAAGAGGCGGATACGTACTCAGAAACATTTCCGGACACGTTAATTAAAATCATCACGTACGTTTATGAGATCGGAGTTGTTTTAGCTGCTCAGGTTAAAAATGATAATCAAACAAGACGTTTACATACTATCTTGGGAGTGAATCGCTTTGATGAAGATATTAAAGAAACATTAAGCGGAATCTATTATGATTACCTGAATGATCCTGACGACGTTTCCCCGGCGGAGCGATGATGTGTAAGCCTTATATAGGAGGTTTGTATTGTCGAATCGATATTAAGAAAGTGTGTTATTGAGTCGGGGTCATAGCCGGCTCCTGCGTTATTGCCATTGAATCGAAGCAATGTAGATCCAAAATACTTATGCTCTTTCTTTACATTTTCCCATTGCTCTCAAACATTTGACCTCTCTGACTTCATCACTATGTATAGAAATAGAATCAGGTTATTTTTCGACATTTTCCAACCCCCAAAAATAGCAATTAACGTCACTGATTTCAATTTAATACTGATATATTCTCTAGCGATATTGTCACACCTGATTTTCATTAAAGGTTACACCTAAGAAAGAAGAGCTATTATGGCAATTGTAGTATATCTAAAGTCCATTTGACGGCTCCAACTTCTATGATGGTACTTTGTTTATTTACATAATATGCAACATATTAGGAGCGCAGTTATGTTGACATGGTTAGGAATAAATATTAAAGGATTAACAATTAGAAATACGGCGATTGAATACCATAGATTCATTTTACCTTTCTATGAAGAGTGGATGAAAGAAATGTATTCTAAAGGGATTCAGAGCCAGTTGAAAAGCGAGAAAGATTATGTCATATCAAAAATCAATGATGACTGGTTTGCAATCTATAACAGTGAAAAAAACGGCTATTTATTAATAGACAATCGAACACGCGAAATATCTTTCACAAGAAAGCCAAGACTTTTTATTGATACAAGAATTCCAATCAGTGATGTTCCGGAAGCAATAGCCGGTTTTGGGTATGCTATGGAAAAAACAGGGCATAAAGATGAAATTCTAGAATGTAGTATCAAAGATGCCATTGAGTACTTAGAAGCAAATAATGAAGAATAATATTGAACTTTCAACAAACGCGTCTTTTACTTATATTATAATTTATTACTCTGATGACAAATTTGAAGATATCAAGCCGATTGTTTATGGTTCTCGAGAAGAATTCATTAAACAGCAAGTAACATATCACTTGTTCTCCGATGAACTATTTGGTTTTGTAGAGGTGTTTTCAAAAATCATACAGTTACCTAGGGGTCTTTTCGATCTATATAGAGTTTCGCTTCAAACACTAACAGATGTAAAAAATCATTCACACAATATCATACACATTCCACAGTATCTTGTCGATGAGATTATTAGCAAAGCGTCTTTAGGGGTGAATGGTTTATATAATCCCACACTACTGATATATGATGAAAGGTGTTTGAATGAAGTATTAAGGTTTGAAGAAGTCATATCAACATCGTTAGGTAAAATGAGATTCGTGGAGTTTAATGATTTAGTGCCTAAAGATATTTGGAAAAGACTTCAAGACCTACATAGTTTTGAACGTATGGAAAAACTACAAATACCGAATTTAGCTGAATTCCTTACAAATGATGAACTGAATGTTTTGCCTTCTTTCTTTTACTTAATTCAAAATGACGATTTTGATAGATATGTGAGACGAGATAAAGATGCAGAAAGCGCATTCAGTTTCAATAATAGAATACTAGATGAATATAATATAAGAATGATGGCACTGAAATCAACAATTGAGAACAGAAGTGATGATAAAGAAAAGAATGACAATCATTATAAAGAACAAGTAAAGTATCTACGACAGTACAATCATAAGCCTTTAGTAATTACATTGCCGGGAATCCCCAATCATCAAAAAAGGTGTTTTAGGAATATAGATGTAAAAGAAAACAACATTACAGAGCGATATGCAATCAAAAATATTGGTCTTTATAGGGCAATGGCACGCAGCGCAGCTTATCTTGAATTAAATTACATGGGACAAGAGCTGTATAACATTGTCTATAAGTTGGAGAAACATTGTATGGGTAATATTAGTAATAAGTTTGTCTGGAGGTCTCTTAAGCGGTTTGGAGATATTATCGCAAAGAAGTTAAGCGATCAAGAGTTGAAACTGCTTACGTATTCAAATCAAATCACGTATTACTCAGATTTACCATTGGGTATAGCAATATTACCCGGCGCCACGTCACCACTTATCTGCTACACATCTTTATCAGCAAACAATTTAACCCCACTTTCAAGACTATATCAAACAGAATTACCAAAACAAGAGGGGTTTTTCATATCGGGCAAGTTGAAGGTAATAATTGCTGAGTGTATTAGCAAAGATGATAAAATACGAGAGTTATCAGATGCTGGTTGGAACGGGATTAGAGACAATTTTAGAAATAATGAGAACATAGATATTTTTATAGAAGAAACTAATACAGTCTATAAATTAAAAAAGTTTTTAAGGTCAAATACAGATGCGAATGTGTTAATTATCTCGGCGCACGGACATTATGACCTTGTGAGAAAAATATCTGGGATTATTGTGGGTAACGAATTTTGGAATGCCAATGAAAATGATTTTAGAGTACCAAAAGTCGTAATCTTAAGTTCTTGCCATGTAAGTCCAAGAGGGGTTGGAGCAATTAATATTTCAGATTTATTTATCCGAACAGGAGCACAAAGTGTAATAGGTACACTGATACCGATTAATACATATAAAAACGCAATTTTCATGCAAAGATTATTGGTTTATATGATTGAGTCGTTTTCTATTGATAAACCAAAATCACTTGATGAAATTTGGATGCATGTCGTTTCTAGCAATGCGATTTTAGAAATTGTTCATTCTTCAAAAAAATTAGTAAAATGGGCGTTTTCAAGAAATAGTGACTCTGTATCTCCAATCGAAAAGTTTATGTTGGGTGAGAGTAAAATTGATTTACGAGCAAAACACATATACCAAGATAGCGTGAATAGACTAATTGACATTGCCAAAGGTGACGGTATGGATCATTATGTGAAAGCAGTAATAGATTCACAAGGATTTTTTCCTGAATCAATATTTTATATATTGTATGGAAAACCCGAGTTGATTTTATTTGGAAAAGGTATCAACAAGTTAGCTTAAAATAAAGTTGTACACCATATAGTTTGTCCGTGTAAAAAATGGCGATAGAACAGTTTCGTCATTGAATTCAGGGGAGATCATGGTATTCAAAGCGCTTAACGAAACGAACTTCAATGGAGTTTCCCTAAGCGCTAGGTTCGACGACTTCCATCGAAGTATCGAAATGCAGCATTATTGCTTTTTGATATAGCAACATGTTATTATTTGACAATTTTACGTCCTCGAAATATCAATAGACATCTTTGACTTCATCGACACCCGTAGACATAGTAATATGTTATTATTTGACATTTTCCGACACGGAAATAGCAATAAGCGTCACTGACTTCAACCCTGTACAGAAACATTCGACAAATAAAACCGAAATCGAAATCAACACTCGCTGACGATGAGGTGTTTTTGATTTCTTCTATATGCAGCAATAACAACAATTGTATAATTGTGATAATCCGGCATAGCAATTAAGCGTTCTATTATTTTGTGGAATTTGAAATATAGAGGTGATTGTGAATGGAAATGAATGTTAAGGCATTTATCAAATATGAATCAAAGAGATTATTCGAAGATCGAGTGCTAGAACCCATTAAAATCGAACCCCTAAGAACATATCAACGACACTCGGCTCCCGATGTGTTTGGGATAGCCTTCAACATTGCCTTCGATTACGAGTTATTTAAAAGGGGACTAATAAGCAATTATGCACCTCATCAAGACTATATCGCTCCCCTATATGATGAAGAAATTGCTGCATTTGATAAAGTGGAAAAGAAACAGGAATTGAACGCGCGGGATCTGCTTATACTGGTTAATCATGAAAACCTAAGCAGATTCGAGAATAACATGGCGATGTATATGCAATTATCTTCTCATAAGTTCTCGCCCGCCGACGAAGAGAACATGAGGCTTGATCTTACGTTGATGTCCAGTTGTATTCACGAATTCTTCTCAAGCGTCTCTAAAACAGACAAGTTTATTCAGAACCCCGATTTTTTTTCAAAGCGTGTAGATATTTATGGTGACGGCGACTTCATCATGAACGACATCTTGTTCGAAATCAAATGCGTGTCGAGCGATAACATTGAAACAAAGACTCAAAAACAGTTGATTTTATATAAACTGATAAATGATATCGATGAAGACAAAAGAAAGTACACAATTAACAAATTTGGGTATTACAATCCACTTAAGGGGCAAATACATACATGGGATGCCATCATTCCGGAAAGTGTAATGAATCATTGGAGAGAATACGTGAGTTTGACTAAGAAAACAACCAGTCGATGACCGCGAAAGTGTCAGAGATACTTAATGTCAGATTCCGAGAGTATTATTGAGCGTTCCCGTTCATTATGATGCACAAAGCCGCCTTCAAAGTGATTAGAGTAACACACTACGGAGGAAGGACGACACCGCCTCGCTAATGAATTGATGTGATTATTTCCGATGAATCTCAATGCTAGTGCAGTTAACGGTTTATTGGGGGATAGAAAGGTCGCGTCGCTTATGGAATACAAAGGAATAACAGATTCAACGAACGATCACGGCGGCGTCATAGTGCTGGCTCTTGGGAAAACCTTGAACAGTACGCAGATGGCAACGATTAGCAATCGTTTTCAAGTCTACCGGGACTTCCAAGTTTTTCGCACCGACAGGATTCCAAATATATCCGCCGGATACCACCGCATCGTGGGCGAAATGATTCAAGTGGATTGCGAACTGGGCGGAAATGGACTAGGATATCAAGACGGCTCCTCATTCACCTACATCAACAACAACGGCTCATGGGCGGGCGGCGTCAAATTACCCGCAGAAATCTTCAATGAGTATAAGTTACACGGCTATGATGCGTCATTCGGCACTGTGGAATATGACGGTCATCACATCAACTGCCAAGAGTTTTTCGACGGAGATACGGCGGGACTCCCCGATTTGACGCATGATCCCGATAACTTGATTCTCCTCAAAAGACCGCACGTGGAAGACAACAACGTCAATCAACTTCCGCTCGCCGATAATATCGATCGAATTGAACGTAGTTATCGGACTGGGATTTCCAACCAATTCTTTTTGGGATTGCTGATAACGTCGCTTTTAGGCTTTCTCTTTGGATTCATCATCGAAGTCGCAACTGGGCTGATATCGAACCGAAGAAAACATAGTTTGGTGTCGGTTGCCAATCAACTCAAAGCCCTTCTCAAACCCGGTGTGAAGATGGGTGTTTCCACCATGCTGCTCGGGCTTGGCTTGAATCTGGTAATGCAGTTGGTTTTTCTATTTCTGTTCGGCGTTCTACACTTCAACTCAGGAGAGGTCGGAATCCATTTCATCTCTTTGTTGGTTTATGTGGTGCTATCCTTTGGGGTTTACACACTTGGAACCCTCAAGAAGAAGCATACGCTAGAATCCTTTTTCGTGGGGTATTTGCCAATTCTATCCACAATTGGCTTGATGTCGGCTGTTGGGATCATCTCGCTGTTCGTGACCGGACTATGGAAAATTCTCGGATGGATGATATCGCTTGGGATCATCATGGTCTTGCGTTTGGGGAATGTCAATCAAACCGGTTCGAACGATGTCGGCGTAAGTGTCAACTAGAATACATCGTGGGGTTGACGCCGAATCACCGTATTAGGAACTTATCGAAATAATGTCAACGCGTTTATCACTGGGGATTTGGAGTGCGGATAGTAGAAAGCGTGGAAATCCCATTTGGCGCACAGTATGATCTTCGCTCTAAAAATTAAAAAACGGAAGGTAGTTCAATAAGCTCAACGGCGCTATCGGCGAAAACATGTCAATGTATGTTTATATCATATTGGAGGAACCCTATGATCGGCGCAATCATTGGTGATATCGTCGGCTCGCGATATGAGTTCGACAACATCAAGACGAAAGATTTCCCTTTTTTCCATGCCATCTGCCGTTTTACCGACGACAGCGTCATGACGATCGCCGTCGCAACAGCCTTGCTCCAATGCGACGGCGATTATTCCGATCTTTCCAATATTGTCGTGAAGACGATGCAGACGATCGGCCGCGACTATCCTTATTGCGGATACGGCGGATATTTCCGTCGGTGGGTGACGATGAAGGATCCCAAGCCTTACAACAGTTTCGGGAACGGCGCCCCCATGCGCGTTTCGGCGTGTGGGATCGTCGGTCGTTCCATCGAAGAGACGATCCTGCTCGCGCGCAAGGTCACCGAAGTCACCCACAACCATCCCGAAGGCATGAAGGCCGCTGAAGCGGTCGCCCTTGCCGTCTTCCTGGCGCGCACCGGGAAATCGAAGAAAGAAATTCACGACGCTCTGAACAGACCGTATTACCATCTCGACTTCACTTTGGACGAGATTCGGGATTCCTATGGATTCGACGAATCTTCTCAGGGAACAACGCCCCAGGCACTCACCGCCTTCTTCGAATCGACCGATTTCGAAGACGCGGTGCGCAATGCCGTCTCCATCGGCGGCGACTCCGATACCGTCGCCGCCATCACCGGGTCCATCGCCGCCGCCTATTATGGCGTTCCGTCCCGGATGATCGAGAAAGCCTATTGGTATATGGATCGGAATCTGGGCGGATTCATGTCCCTGTTCGAACAAAAGCATCCTTTCAAAAGAACTGATGCTGAGACGCTAAAGGAAATCCCGATCTACGCAAAATAGCGGTGTCGAAACGCAAGTGTTCATCTGCGGAGGATACAATGATGAGAAAAACCGTGTATGTAAGGGATGTATCGGAACAGTTTGGTCGAGGATGGTATATTTTCAAAGGATTGGGCATTCTCGATTTTTTACCATTCTTTCCGCAATCAAAGAACACATCCATATATCAGGATGTACCCGTTGACAGTGAGGGCGGATTATCAATGAAACTGGGCACCCTGAAATCGATAAAAAAATACCGGAGCAGACTTGGCATGAACTCGGGAACCGACATCTTGCTCATCGCCGACACCGACAAACCGAAGATTCTCGGTTTTTCGCTGGAGGAGATTCGGACATTGACCAAAACGGATGACAATGTCATGGAAGGAATTCTACTGTATTGCGACATTCACGACATTGATTGGAACGCAGTATGCTATTTCCGTGAAACTTCCACCGCGGAAATGTACATGAATCATCTGCGGTCACAAACCGACTTGAGAGTCTCCAATGATTGGAACGATTTTTCGTGATGGAATGGCAATGGATCCATATACATCTCGTTGTAGAAAACAGAAACAAGCGGCACCATGAAAGGCGGGCAATATGATTGAATCAAACGACTGGAGACTTACCGGACAGAAAAAACTCCTATTCCAGAAGACGCTCTATTTCCGAACATGGAAGGCGCCGCGGCCGGAGTGGGATCATGATCATTGCACATTCTGCATGGATAAATTTGCTGCTCTCCCTGATACGCTACATGAAGGTTATACAACAAAAGATAACTATGTTTGGATTTGTCCCAATTGTTTCAACGATTTCAAAGAGATGTTTCAATGGGTCGTCGGGGTTGAGGAATAGGGCGGCACGAATCACGATTCTGTACCGATCCAAGGATCGCGTGGATGAATGCTGGCGAGGGGATATACCCGTGATGGAGCCGGAAATCACAATCATGTTTCTCGGGATGAACGACGGATTCGCGCGCGAACTTCACAATTATCTGAACATCATGAGAACTTTTCTATATTCAATCGCGCTTTAACAAGTATCGGGGAACGGCCGACTTGCATCATGTGAATGGTCAAGAGGTGAGTGGGTGAAGAAGAACTACAGGTTTCATATGTTGTCCTGGTTGATTGCCCTTCTCCTGGGCTTTTTCGCCATGTGGCTCCTGGTGAATCTTCCCGACGAGTTCAGAGGGCTGCCAAGTCTCTATGTCGGGTTTATCTTCAACTGGATGGCGGCTTCTCCGCCCCGAAGGCTGGAACACGCTTTGTTCCGGAAGACCGATTTTTGGATGAAGCGCTTCATCATTTACGACTTTGAGAGCGAGCCGAACATTCCGCTTCTCTACATCTATCATCAATTGCTTGCTTATCTCTATATGATTGTCGGAATCCTGCTATGGGGCTGCATGTACGTTCTCTTCCTGTTAGGCTCGATCGAGTCGCCAGATCCCGCACGCTTCGTGATGATGACGATGGTGTGGTACACCATTGGCGCCTCCGGCGCACTCATGCTCGTCATGATCGTTCTTTCCGCCATTGACGAAATCCGATACACGGGCGATTTCTATGTCGATTCCAAGATCATCCGGTGAACGCGCGCTCACACATGCAAACGAATCGACCTCAATATGATGGACCGTTGCGGACCTTTGTTGCGTCCCGCACAGGAGGCTGACATGGACAAGATCCTTCCGCTACTCCACACCGTTCCGATCGTGGTGATCGGGACAAGACATCCCGATTATCAGGACCTGAGGCCGAACTACACGACCATCGGCGACGTCGCCATCGCCGGTATCCACCCGCCCTTGATCATGATCAGCCTCCACGAACGCCATCTGGGAAGACGGGCAATCGATGCCTCCGGCCGCTTCAGCGTCAACGTCCCTTCCCAAGAATTCCTTTCTCGTGTCGATTACTGCGGGATGGTGTCGGGGAACGATACCGACAAATCGAACGTCTTCGCGACCGTCTGGCACGAAGACGTTCCTTATGCAAATGAGTTGCCGATCGCGCTCTTCTGCCAGGTCCTGGAACGCGTGCAGGTCGAGAAACGAATCATCTTCATCGCGAAGGTGGAACGCACCATCGTCAAGGATGGTCTGAAACTGGAGGATCTGCACGGAATCCAATACGGACTCGACAACCGCTATTACGGAACCGGCGTGCCGATCGGCGAAGGTTACCATGAAGGCGCCTCGCCGCTCGACCATTCGTCCGCCACATTGATTGCAATCCCTTAGTAGAATTCTACCGACGGTTGATTGATAACCGAACCCATCCGCGGTATACTGACATTGAAGGATGTGATCACCGATGATCGACAAAGTCATGATGGGAACGTATATCGCAAAGAAAAGACGATCGCTGGGAATGACTCAGATCGACCTGGCGACAAAGCTTCACGTCTCCTTTCAAGCGGTATCCAAATGGGAAAGGGGATTATCGCTGCCGGATAATGCCACGTTGAATCACGTATGCAAGGTGCTCGGAATCAATGAGGGCTGGCACATCTTCGAAATGGCTTCATCCATGTCATATCAAAACCTTGTGGACGATGTCAATGCACGGGGGATCACCGGGCAGAACTATGTCAATCTTGGAGCGCTCGTCCAATCACCGGATTTTTCCTCGAAGCATGCGGAAGAATTCACCGATCCAACCGTACGCACTGTGCTGATGAAGATGATCCAAATGAAGAAAGACATCGAAGATCTCTCAGTATTACAAGTCTCTCACTTGCTTTGTCGGGTTGTCGTCGACGATATGGAGATGGGAGACATGCAAACGCAAACCGTGATCATCGACGACATCCCGTTGTGCATTTACTTGAGTCCCAGCCCTTATCCGACGGTCATTATGACAAAGTTGGCAAAAAGCATTGCGGATACCTTGACCGGAGTCGCCTTCATCGCCAACGAAAACCCAAGCACGAGCGATATCCAATATTCTTTCGCTTGTTCCGATCGCCTTGCTGCGAGCGGATTCAATTGTCTCTATTTGCGCGAACTCAGTGCCATCGCCTCCATGCGCAGGGATATCGAAGCGGGAACCAGTGGCGGAGGAACTTTTCAACACGCGTCACTTGTTGGGAAAAAGCAGTATTTCAGATCAAATGCCGTTCAAGAAACGATCAAGATCATGAAGCATTACATTCGGCAATTTAAAACCGATTTTTTGGTTACATTGTCCGATCAAGAAACCATAGATCATCAGGAAGGGAAAAGATCATAACGGATTCATCGACGATGCAATCCGCATCAAGGGTCGCAACGTTGGATTGATCCGCATCGCGTCAATCTATCAAGGAGCTTTTTCCGGAAAGGATGAATATGGTTTACTTGGTGAAGCCGTCGACGGCATATCTGGACCGAATATCGAAATTCAAAGCCGCGTTTTTCATGGCCGAAGAGTCCAGAATACCAGGAAGCGGCGGTTTGGAAAAGTATGACGAACTTGAACGGTGGATGGCGAGTTTGGATTTGCTTGAGTCCGGCATGATTGAGGGGACGGTGCCAACCTCCGTATTTCTCATCGTCACCGATACGGACGATGTGGTTGGCACGATTTCCTTACGGCGACACCTTACCAAGGATCTCGAGGAATTCGGCGGACACGTCGGATACGCCATCACCTCTTCCGAACGCAACAAGGGTTATGCGAAGAATGCCTTGGAAACCCTGATCCGGACAAAAGCAATTCAGCATACCGACCTGTGGATCATGTGTGAAGATGATAACATTCCGTCCAACATAGTGGTGATCGACAATCAAGGCATTTTGATGAATCAAATCAATCATCATGGCAAGGTGATCAACCGTTACAAGATTACCATTTGACGAAAGACGTTTGCTACTCGGTCGCGACAAAATCGAACCCATAAAGTGATAGACAATAATAAATTGACGAGATATAATAGTGACAAGGTCCGGTATATAAGCCATCTTTACAAATCGTACCGGTCTAATTATGAGTGATTCGTGCGCAGAACAAGTCGCGTCAATGGAACGGACGGTAAAACTCCGCGTCGAAGTGAGCGGAGGAATGTTCATTACAATCAAACAAGGGTTTTGAGATGTTTCGTCCTATGCAATCGCGTTCAAGCGATGCGGTGCGCGAGGCGTTGCCTTAGCGCATGCCGGATGGAACGTCTTTGAGGGGGTGCCCCCCTCATTTGCAGGTTCGAATCCTGCCGGAATGCAATCCGCCAAAGGCTCGGAAATTAATATGTACATATTACCATCCACATCCCCAAGCCGCGTAAGCGAGCATTCCCCGATGACCGTCCCGTCAGACCCGCGATCCGTCGCGGGGACGACAATGCGCCCTGCGCTTTGTCCGGACGGTGATACCGACGACCCGAACCGGAAGCCATGGCTTTGCCCCCGCTTCCGGCGACGGCGTCTCACCCGTCCGGCCGCGCGTTGCGCATCGGCGGTCATCACTTCGACTTTTCTACCGGGAGGTATTGCCATGAAAAAGATCATCGTCAACGAAAACCAGCGCGGACTGCTGTTCCGCAGCGGTCGTTTCGTGAAACTGCTTGAACCGGGTGCTTATGTGCCGTGGTTCGGAGCCCACGCCGAACTTTTGACCCTCGACCGAACGTTGATGTCACCCATTTGCGGGCTTGACGTCCTGCTCGCCGATCCGGGAATCGCCGCGGCGACGACCGTCGTCGAAGTCGCCGACGGAACGCTCGCACTCCACTTCGTCAACAATCTCTTCGTCGAAGCCCTGCGTCCCGGACGGTATGCCTTCTGGACCGTCTATGACCGCCATACGTTCCGCTCGCTCGATGTGAAGACGCCGGAAGTGCCGGAAGATTTGCCGCTTCACGTGCTCGCGAAGATGAATCCGCTCTTGTTCGCCAAGGTCGTCGTCGCGAACCATCAGTGCGGCCGGCTGTACTTCGACGGCAAATTCGTCCGTCTCCTCGATCCGGGAACCCACTGGTTCTGGCAGGGAACACCCAACGTCACCTATGACCTCGTCGATGCGCGTCTCACGCAGATGAACGTCACGGGGCAGGAGATCCTAACCCGCGACAAGGTATCGCTCCGCATCAACCTCGTCTGCATGTACCGCATCACCGACTTCGTCAAGGTCGCGAGCGAGATCAACGACTTCGAGGAACAGATGCGCGTCGCCGTGCAGCTCTCGCTTCGCGAATACATCGGGAAGTACCCGATCGACGAGATCCTCGAAAACAAGGATCAGATCTCCGCGCATGTCCTGACTCGTCTCAAAGACCGTGAGAAGGACTTCTTCGTCGAGATCGTCGACGCCGGCGTGAAGGACATCATCCTGCCGGGCGAGATCAGAGACATCATGAACACCGTCCTCGTCGCCGAGAAACGCGCACAGGCGAATGTCGTCACGCGCCGGGAGGAAGTCGCTTCCACCCGTTCCTTGCTCAACACCGCCAAGTTGATGGAAGAGAACCAGACGCTTTACAAACTCAAGGAACTCGAGTATCTCGAGAAGATCTGCGAGCATGTCGGGAACATCAACCTCACCGGTAGCGGCGACCTCATGTCGCAAATCGCGAATATCATCAAGAGCGGGAAGTAACGCTTTCGCGATCCCCGTTCCGGACACCCGGAACGGGGATCTTTCATTCTGTGGTCGTGAATGTGACTGTGAGGCGTTGCATCGCTAAAGGAGAATACCTTTTCGATCGAGTTGGACATTGCATGAAACAGCCTTTGGCAATCACGCCAATATACGCAAACGCATATATATCAAAACGAAACACAGAACAAATATGGATATTCCGACGCACTTTGAGCCATCGGACCGACGAGAGTGAGCCACCCTTCCGATGAAAATGAGCCATCAATCCGACAAGTGTGAGCCACCCTTTGGAGGGTATTTATTTGATTCGCATCTACCCTCTATTTGCGATTTTGTCGACTATGGTGGGCACGCTTAACTGCCACACAGGTCTTTGTAATACGTCGATAAACTTACTTCGTTGGACGCAAGACATAGTGATCAATTCATCGCGATCTTTGTTGGCCGTGCCAGAAACGAAAGGTTGAAAAGGCCAAAAATGTGGATAATACGCAGTTCTGCATAGCTTTCTCCAAAAAGACTGGAACAAAGAAACAAATCGATAAAGAAAAATCTTCAATCCAAATAGTACAGTCTCATAGAAAAAACCAGAAACCTACAAATCCGTTCGCCACATTCCCTAAGGATTACAACGAGCACTTTGTGCACAAAATGCAATACGTTGAATATGTGATGGAATTGGTGGCTCACGCCATCGGTCTCGTGGCTCAACCCTCGTCGGTCCGGTGGCTCAAATCGGTCGGTATATGCACAAATATACGCAAACGCATATATATCAAAACGAAACACAGAACAAATATACGCAAACGCATATTCTAATAATTGAATATACGGTACTGTCAAGAATGTTGTGTAAATGGATTGACATAAAGAATTGGAA
>MHBF01000150.1:0-12078 GCA_001803225.1 Lentisphaerae bacterium GWF2_44_16
GTGCTTGTCCACATGCCCGGGCTTAATTCAGGAGCGGCATATTCTCCGGACGGGAGAATTCTTGCCTTGACCCTGAGCTATGACAGGACTGTAGAACTCTATCTCAAAACTGCCGAGGGCAGAAGTCTGAGGCGGCTTACGAACAGTATAGCCGTGGAAGCTTCTCCGTGCTGGTCTCCCCGCGGTGACAAGATATGTTTTGTCTCTGACCAGAATCGCGCGCCGCAGCTTTATGTCATTGGGGTAGGGGGTGGTTCTCCGGTAAGGCTTAATACCATAGGAACAGAAGCGGTTTCTCCGGCGTGGTCTGCTGAGGATAAAATAGCGTATTCCGCCAAAATGGGCGGCAATTACACGATAGCCGTGCTTGATATGAAAGGGAATACTCCATCACGAAGCGTTATAAATGCGGCCGGAAACTGGGAATCCCCATCATGGGCACCCGATGGACGGCATATCGTCTGTATGCACACTGCCGGGGGGCGTTCTTCACTTTACATAGTTGATTCCTGGACAGGAAAACTGCGTCCTCTCATCGGCGGAGGCAGATTCAACTACAGTCTCCCCAGCTGGTCGGGGATTTTCAGATAAAGGAGCTGGACGTGCTTTCTTTTTCAGATGCGCAGGGCTTTCTTTCAAAACTTGAAATATTCGGGATAAAACTGGGCCTTGAACAGGTAAAACTCCTTTTCGATTATGCTGGGAATCCCCATGAAGACCTTAAATTCATACATGTTGCCGGGAGCAACGGCAAAGGTTCCGTCTGCGCGATGCTTTCGGCGGCTTTGAAAGCGGCCGGGTTCAGAGTGGGTTTTTATTCTTCGCCCCATCTTATTTCAGTGCGCGAGCGTTTCAGGGTTGACGGAAAAGCTATTTCAGAGGAAGCGTTTGTGCTGTTGCTTGAAAAAGTCCGGCCAATTATTGAAAAAATGCAAGAGGCTGGACGCTGCCCGACATATTTTGAAGCCACAACACTTATTGCCGCGCTTTATTTTCAGGAAATGAAAACTGATTTTGTCGTATGGGAAACCGGCATGGGCGGACGTTTTGACGCGACGAATATTATAACCCCGGAATGTTCGGTGATAACCGGGATATCGCTTGAACATCAGGCATATCTCGGGGATACTGTTGAGAAAATAGCGTTTGAAAAAGCCGGAATTATAAAAGCCGGGCATCCTGTTTTCTGCGGGCGCATGACAGAACGCGTGGCGGAGGTGATGGTGGAGTGCGGCGCTATATTGGGATGCAATGTTTTCTTTAATGACCTTATGATAAAAAATCTCAGTATTTCAAATGAGCGCGGACATGCATATCAGTCCTTTGATATTGACGGTCGCAGAGTGAAACTTTTCATGCCGGGAAAGGCGCAGAGAGAAAACGCTTCTCTGGCATTTGCCGTTTTGAAATATCTGGCGGGAGAACACGGCTTTGATTTTGATAAGGCACTCTGCGGATTTGCCGATGCCGTATGGCCGGGACGTTTTCAACTGCTTCCCGATGGGAGCATACTTGACGGCGCCCACAATCCCGAAGGAATTGACGCGCTCATCGGATTTCTGGACGAGTATTATCCGGGAGAAAAATTCTCTATTGTTTTCGGTAATTTTGCTGACAAGGATACCGGAGATATACTGAGAAAACTGGAGGGGAAAGCCGAAGAATTTATTTTTCTTCCCGTAAGAGGCCCATCCAGAAGAAAGTTCCACAGCGGACTTGAATTGCAAAGGCTTCTCAGCGTATGTTCCAGAATTCCTTCTTTTCCACTGAACAGTTTCAAAGACGCTATGGAATTCAATAAGTGTAAAAGGATGCTTATATGCGGTTCCCTTTATCTTGTAGGGGAAGTCCTTCCGTTTTACTTCAGAGAAAATGAAATATTCAATATTTAGTTATATCGGATTGAAAACCATCAAAAACGCTTTATTATAGCGATATCAGGCTGAAAGTACGGCAAGGTGTCGTATCGGATACTGCAGAGGATCTTGATGATTGCGTAAAGAAAAATGAGTGATGAAAGTCATTCAACGGTTTACCGGACATAGATTGTTCGGTAGTGTTTTTTATTGTCTTTACGATCAAATTAGGAATCAAGATCAATCATGAATAATACTTGGAAACAGTTCTACGATTTTAACGCTCCGCATTATGACAACGAAATTTTTACTTCCAATACCGCTTTCGAAACGGAATTTCTGCTGCGGGAAATGCCGCTGCAACCCGGAATGAAAGTCCTCGACATCGGCTGCGGTACCGGACGCCATGCGCTTGCCCTGGCCGCCAAAGGAATAGTGATGACCGGACTGGATATTTCCTCCGGACAATTATCCGAAGCAAGGAAGAAGGCAGAACTTGCCGGCGTGACGGTACGCTTCATCCAGGCAGACGCAGCCAATTTTACGCTGGCAGAACAATTCGACGCGGCCATTTGCCTCTGTGAGGGGGCGTTCGGGCTCTTATCGGTCGATGACGACCCGCTGACGCATGAACGGGCGATTCTACAGAATCTGGCAACGGTATTGAAACCGGGTGCGCCGCTGCTGATGACGGTGCGGAACGCTTTCGAAATCGTCCGGCATTACAGTGACAAAGATGTCGCGGCCGGGAATTTCGATCCTTATACGTTGACGCGTGTGGTGCGACTGGGCGAATGGTATCCAGGCTTTGATCCTGAAATCAAGGTAAAGGAAAAATGTTTCACTCCGATGGAATTGCGCCTGCTGCTGGAGAACGCCGGCTTTACGATCGATCAGTTATGCGGCGGAACCGCCGGAAACTGGAACCGGCAGACGCTTTCACTGGATGAGATCGAGCTGATGGTCAAGTGCCATCGGCGCTAAACGTCAGGGAATACCGTCAGAGACACTGACGGTATTCCCAAAATCTCCGGTAAAATAAGTCCAAGCCTTCAATCGGGCTGCACCTCAATTGTTTGCTTTGCAAATTTTTGAATGTAAATTTAGAGTGGCAGATTTATAAAGGAGTTGTTTATGAGAATAGATTTTCACACGCATCTGGACAGTTTGGACAAAGATAAAATCGCGGAATTCGTTGGTACATGCGAAAAGCTCGGGACCAAAGCATGCCTGAGCGCAATCGGTTCTGACAGACGCAAAGAACTCCCGCTAAATGCTGATACATTGAAAGTGTCGAAAGATTTTCCCGATGCAGTTATACCTTTCGCTTATTTTGATCTGAGGGAAGAAGTTGACTCGACAGACGTGGAGCGCCTTGTTGAAAAAGGTTTCAGGGGCCTCAAATTCATAACGCCATATTATGAGTATGACCATGACATTTACATGCCCGTATATGAGGCCGCTGAAAAACTTAAAATTCCTGCTCTTTTTCACACCGGGCTTTACCGTCCCGGGGAAAATGACCCGATTTCGCGCCGACCGCTGATGAAAAATATGCATCCGCTCAATCTCGACCGTATAGCGAGGTCTTTTCCAAATCTGAAAATTGTTATGGCGCATCTGGGGACGCATCCCTACCGCCTTGAAGCCGCTGAACTTGTGAAAATGCATCCGAACCTCTACGCCGACCTTGCCGGAAACGGCTCCTGGTTTGCTCTTCAAGCCGATGAACTGGCAAAGCTTTTCGGTCAGTGCAATTTATCTGTGGAGACGACTTTCAAAAATTTTAGAAAACTCGTTTTTGGTTCCGATGCGTACATTCGTTATCCGCATATCATGGAAAATGCTCAAGCTTCCTATAGGCACACACTTTCCCGCATTGGAGTTTCTGAAGAAATAATGACCCTGATAATGGGCGATACCGTCGCGGAGTGGTTAAATCTGAAAGGTTGACTTAAGAGGCGGAAGGCGCTAAAGTAATGCGGAAGACGGAGGTAATCCATATAAAATAGTCTCGTAAAATAACAGCGATTTTCGACTGTAGTTCCACCCCTTATAGAAACTGGCAGTTTTTTTTCAAGGGAACGATGTCGGAGTTTGCGTCCAGTCCATTAAGAGAACTGGGCGCAATTCTTCTGCATTCCTTGAAAGGTATGCCAGTACCCAGGGGTGAGTGCGGATTGGATTGTGCCCTTTTTTTTTGCGCATATTCCTTCCGCAAAAATCCAAGCCAGGAAGAAAGGAATGTACGCATGAAAAACAAAAGCGCAAAAATCCCCGAAGACGTAAAAGACCTTAATGAATTCTATCGCAGGATGGAACGGGAAAAACGTTCCAAACTGCTCCGGACTTATTTTCAGGAAGCGCTTTATTTCAAGGGAAAATCCGACCTTTTGATTGAGCATGTCGCAGCCATGGTATTTGCGGCGATGGAAGAAAATAATTCTGATGAAGAGATTTGAGGCGTCAAGCGCGTTCCTCTTTGATAAAATGCGGATAACTGTTTTCTCCGTAAATCTTTTTTACGTTAAGAGGTGTGTGCCCGAATTTGTCTTTGAATGCTCTGTGAAAATAACCGAGATTATCGAAGCCGGATTTGAACGCGGCTTCACTTACCGATATATCTTTGTCTGCAAGAAGACGGCAGGCTTTTTTCAGCCTGACGTCATTGACGAATTCGCAGAAGCTCATTCCGTTGAGAGATTTGAATTTGCGTGTGAACTTTGCTCTGCTCATGCCTGTTTTTTGAGCGGCCTCATCCAGAGAAAAAGCCCAAGCCGGGTTAGCAATCAGTTCTGAGCAGAGCTTCTTCAGGCGGGTATCTTCGGAGCGCGGCGCGGAACTTTTTATATCCATCCCTACGCTCCTGAAAAAAGATACAGTCAGCATTGCCAGCAGGCCTTTTGTCATGTCTTCCGAAAGAAGGCGTCCGGCATTCAGCTCCTCATAAAGCTTCACTGCTGTTTCTATGTTTTCCTTCAGATAGTTTGTTTCTGTGCCTGAAAAGAATATCTTTTCGTCTCTGCCTCTCTGCATCTGACGGTGGATATCTTCCATGCCGCAATCCAGGAAATGTCCCGGATCGAAACAGAAAAAAACAAATTCCCCCGCATTTTTTTCGGTGTGCGAAAGGTGATGCCAGACTCCGCTGTAAAGAAAAAAAGCCCTCCCTCTCATGAATGCGCAACTTTTCCCGCCGATATGCTGAACGCCTTCATTATTCAGACAGAAAAAAAGCTCATGCATATCATGCCGATGCGGCCTCATTTCGACTTTATGAAAACCTCTGCTGCCCCATAGCATAATTATATCCGATTGTGTACTTTTTATGTTTTTCCGTGTAGGATATCATATTCAATATAGTGTATAATAGTAAAAAATCAAATTTTAGAGGTGCATGATGGACTTTGATAATTTTGACTGGAAGAAAACCGCTGGAACATGGGAAAAATGGTGGGATGGAAAATTGGGAAGGCCCATTTTTTTTATTACAGGTACTGAAGGCCCTGCAGAGGATGGAAAAGGACTTCCAGTCAGGCACTTTACGTCCCAGTATGATTTTTCGATTCCCGCCGGAGAGATACTTTTGAACTACGAAGAAAAAGTCTTGAAAAAAAGAATGTACCATGGTGACGCCTTTCCGTCGTTCTGGCCTAACTTCGGGCCGGGTGTTTTGGCTGCTTTTACTGGCGGGGAGGGGAGAAACGAGGAAAGCACAGTATGGTTTTATCCGGGACGTTTTGAGAACAGCGAAATAAAAGACATAAGTGTAAAACTGGACAAATCATCACCCTGGTTCAGACGGGTTGAGGAATTTTTCATTGCCGCCGCTGACGTTTGGAAGGGAAAAGTGGCGTTTGGGATGACGGACCTCGGCGGAACTCTGGATGTCATGTCCTCCTTCCTGCCGGGTGAAAAACTCATTCTGGACCTTTATGACAGTCCTGATGGGGTGAATCGTCTGACATGGGAAATTCATGAAGCGTGGTGGGAGGCATACGAACATTTTGAAAGCATAATAAAAAACAGCAATGTCGGATACGGCGCATGGACGCCGCTTTTGTCACAGTCAAGGTATTATATGTTGCAGTGTGATTTCAGTTATATGTTGTCACCGGACATGTTCGGTGAATTCGTAAAACCTGAACTTGCCGCATCCTGCCGCCGCCTTTCAAGGGCGTTCTACCATCTTGACGGCAAAGGCGAACTTCCGCACTTAAAACACCTTTATTCAATACCTGAACTTGCCGGGATACAATGGGTGCCGGGGGAGGGAATGCCGCATTCTTCCGAATGGCCTGAAGTTTTGAAAGAGATAATAGAGTCCGGCAGGAAACTCCAAGTAGGTATAAGCTGTGTCGAGGAAATGGAAAAAATCATTTCTTATACGGATAAACCCGAAGCGATAGCGTTTGTCGGCTCGATAGAGCGCAAAGATAAAAAGAGGCTTTTGGAATTTTTAAAACAATATGGAATAGAGTGAGAAGGGTATGGATAATATGGAACTTAAATACAAAGCTGATTTTGAAAGAGCAAAGGAGATGTGGAGGCATTATTGGGCAGGGGAACTGCTGAAACGCCCTCTTGTAGTCGCCCCGGTGACAAAAAAAGCGCCGAAAAGAAAATATTACAGATATCACGCGTCCGTCAATAAGGATTTCAAAACCATGTTTGAGCATATAGAAAATACTTTGGAAAACACGGAATACATTGGAGAGGCGATTCCTTATTTTTCTCCGGATCTGGGGCCGGATCAGTTTGCGGCTTTTCTGGGAGCGGAGCTCAAGTTTTCGGAGGCGTCAAAGGAAACCAACTGGGTGGAGGCCATAGTTGAGGACTGGAGCAAAGTTCTGCCCCTGCGTTTGGACGAGAAAAATCATTCATGGCAGACAATCCTTGAAGTTGCCCGCAGACTCTCGGAACACGCAAAGGGAAAATATCTGGTAGGGGTCTGTGATTTCCATTCAAATGCGGACACTCTGAGTGCTTTGAGAAACCCTCAGTTTCTCTGTACGGACTTCTATGACTGTCCCGAACTTGTTGAAAAAGCAATGCTGGATGTCAGGAAGCTGTATCAGTCCGTCTACGAAAAACTCTATCAGGCAAGCGGAATGAACGCTGAAACAGGTTCCATCGGCTGGCTGCCGTTCTGGAGCGAGGGCAAATTTGCGTGTGTGCAGTGCGATTTCATGTGCATGGTCAGTCCGGAAATATGCAGGAAATATATTATCCCCGCATTGGAGGAGGAAGCAGCATTTCTCGACCATTGTGTATTGCATTTTGACGGGCCCGGAGCGCTTCCGCATCTTGATGACGTGCTGGCGATAAAAAAGATAGACGTTCTCCAATGGACTCCCGGAGCGGGACAGCCGTATATGTACGAATGGACGGATGTATTGCTGAAAGCGCAGAAAGCCGGAAAAGGATTGCAGATATACGGGGTGAACCTGGATATCATAAGAAATTTGAGCAAAATACTGAATCCCGAGGGGATTGTTTACTGCCCTGACGTGAAAACAGCAGATGAGGCGTATGAAATAATAGAATGGCTTGAAAAAAATACGTAAAGCAGCTTACAATTGTACCATGTAGCTGACCCAGCCGAAAAGCTCTTCATTGATTTTGCGGCAGAAGCTCAGTACCATAGGGAAAGTCCACATGAGGATTATAAACCCCAGGCCGAAACGGACAGGGAATGAAATCATGAGGACCTCAAAATCCTCGCCAATACGGGCGAGAAGGCCCAGTGCTATATTAATCAGAAGCATTGTCACGACTATGGGCATGCATATCTGCATCGCCACTACAAAGACCTGACTGCTCATTAATATTACAGTTTCCACCAGATTGCTTGTAACAAGAAACTGTCCTGGTTGCAGTGTCTGAAATGACGCCGCCGCAATCCTTATTATCTCATAATGCCCGTCCTGAATGATGAACATTATATAAAAGACCTTAACGAAAACTCCGGAAAAGAGGGTGCCGTTTATATTTGTAGCGGGGTCTACGACTTCAGCCATCGTGAAACCTATGTCTCTGTCCATGACATAGCCGCTGAGTTGAAAAGCTTCCACCAGTATCAGTACCACCAACGCTATGCTTAGTCCCAGAAGAGCTTCCGAAATGAGCAGAAAACTGAGTTTTAAAAGGTCCAGATTTTCAAACATTTCAGAGCCAAGCCAGCCGCTCGGAATGAGAGGCATGAGTATTATACTTATAATCATAACGAAAAAATACTTGTAAGTTCCGGAAATTATATCGGAGCTGAATATAGGGATAGCGATTGTGAAAGCTCCTATCCTGGCCATGACTGTCATCAGTTTCACAGCGTTGAATGCTACTGGATAGTCAAATGTCATAATGCTGCCTTTTCAATCATTGAGAATATTATTTCCGTATATTTCTGTATCAGTTCAATGTACCAGGGAATCGAAAAAGCGAAAACAATCCCCGCTATGAAAACTTTCGGCACAAAACTAAGTGCCTGGTCTTTCAGCTGGGTTACAGTCTGAATAATTTGTGACACAATGCCGACAATCAGGATTGTGACAATGACCGGCGCGCACATAAGCGCCGCCGTCTCTATGCTCAAATACATCAGCTCTATCAATAAACCTTCTGACATAAAACACCTTTCAAATCAAAGAAAACTTGCTACCAGAGACCTTACCACAAGGCCCCATCCGTCAACAATTATGAAAAGAAGCAGTTTGAACGGCATGGATATCATCATCGGCGGCAGCATCATCATGCCCATGGACATGAGTGTTGTTGAAACGACTATATCTATCAGCAGAAATGGCAGATAGATTAAAAAACCCATCTGAAATGCCGTTTTGAGTTCACTTACCATGAACGCGGGAAGTACTATCATGAACGAGAGGTCTTCCGGACTGTCAACCGCCTCGGTTCCCGC
Source organism: Lentisphaerae bacterium GWF2_44_16 (assembly GCA_001803225.1). GTDB lineage: Bacteria > Verrucomicrobiota > Lentisphaeria > Victivallales > GWF2-45-14 > GWF2-44-16. The sequence continues at coordinate 8,773 of MHBF01000150.1, forward strand.
AAGGTCCATGAAAAGCAGGAGACTGCTTTCGCGCGTTTGTTTGAGCATAAACCCCTTCATCGGTATTATTGCCCTGTCCATGGCGATTTGTTCATCTATTTGTTTGTTGGAATACGGAACAATGGCGTTTTCATATATATCAGTCCACACGGGCTGCATTATGAAAACTGTAAGGAAAAGTGCCAGTGCCGCCACCATTCTGGGGGATGGCGCGTTCTGAAGAGACATTGCCTGTTTCAGAAAAGATATTACTATTATAATACGGGTAAAGGAGGTCATCATCATGATTGCTGAAGGCGCGAGGCTCAAAGCCGTCATAAGCAGAAGTATGTTGATCGCTTTGCTGAAACCGCCGCTTTCCAGGCTTAGCTTGAATGAAACTTCATCCGGATTTATGTTTAAATCCTGTCCAGCCACGTCAGGACAATACATGAGAAAAAATGAAAATACCGTCAATATCGCAGTGAGAAGCAGTAACTTTTTCATATATTGTCCTTCATAGATTTGATTTCTTCGCTGTCGACCAGGGCTTTTCTCAAGCTGATGTTAAAACCTTTTTTAGGTTTGTCGTTCTTTTCGACATCTTTATTTTCATCCGTGTCTTCGTCTTCCAGTTCCGCGTTTTCAATCGGAGCAAAACGGGTAATGAGGCTTATACCGTTAGTACCTATCCCCAGAAGAACTTCCTCTTCATAGGCCTTAACAATTACGAGCGCGTTTTTTCCGTCAAGCTGTAATCTCGACTTCACTTTCATTGCCGATACTTCCGTACCGGTGAATCTGCGCCCGAATTTTTTCAGCAGATAGAAAAAAGCACCCAGTAAAAACGCCATAAATCCGAGGGCCAGAACCGCTCTCCAGGGTGAAATTCCCAGTGACATTATTCCGGCATCCGGTTTTTTCACTCCAGACGCTGTTTTCTTTTTGTCATCTGTGTTTGCCTTACTATCAGTGCCTTTTCCTTCTTTCATCTTATTAAAAGCTTTTCTGAAAGCGCTTTCCTCTTTAGAGGCTTCGGCGTTAAGCTTTTCCTTTAAATCCGCTACTGGACTGACGGCAGATGCCGCTGGAGTTTCATTTGATTTAATATCTTTACCGTCTTGGGCAAGCAGTGCCAGCCCCGACGCCAATAATAAAACTGTTATAAATTTTGTTTTCATAGCGTGAGAGTTATCGCAACATATATGCCAGGGATTTTTTTTCTTTTCGTTCAGGTATCTTTTGAGGCAGGGCGATGCATGAAAATAATAAAGGCGGCGCATCTGCGCCGCCGTGGAGGAGGGGAATGATTGAAACGTTCAGCGCCTTTTGTTATTGGTTTTTGTTGGCTTTTGATTGAATCATCAGATCATTGAATTTCCCTTCGGCGGATATTTTATCAACATTGGAAAGGCTTTTGGTTACGCTGTTAAGGGCTTTTTTAATGTCTGAAGTCTGATTTGCCAATTCCTTCATATCAATTTTTCCATCGCCGTTGCTATCCATGATGGAAAAAACTTCCTTGGGCAGCATCGCTTCTTCCGTATCCAAAGCGCCATCGCCGTTTTTATCTCTCTGCTCAATGATCTTGGTCGCCAGCTTTTCCAGGTAGTCATTTGAGCTTGAATCGCTCTCTGCGATATTACCTACAATTGATCCGATTGCGTTTACAGACATATTTTTCTCCTTAGTTTATTATTTCATCATGACAATGACGCAATAAATATGCCGATTTAATCCTAAATAAGAGGAACAGCGAGATATTATTATTGGGAAAACCTGATACGGGTAAAAGATTTTTAAAGAAATCGGGATTTGAAAAAAAAGTTTATCTAAGTATATTTCACAATTTGTTTCATGAAAAAACAGATGGAAAAGAGCAGGGATGTCAAAAGATTATCTTGTAATAACGATAGGCGCGATACTTGTCAATAACTTTGTTTTATCAAAAATACTTGGCATCTGTCCTTTCCTGGGCACTTCAAAGCGTCTTGATACGGCGATAGGCATGGGAGGCGCGCTTATATTTGTAATGGCCATGGCATCTTTTGTTACGGCTGTGCTCTTTAATCTTTTTCTGGTCAAGCCTCTTATGATAGCGGGACAGGTTTATGACCTGGCTTTTCTCCAGCTTCTTCTATTTATTCTTGTCATTGCCGCGCTTGTTCAGATTCTGGAGATAATGCTCCAAAAACTGAGCCAGCCTCTTTACAGGGCTTTAGGGATATACTTGCCGTTGATTACGACAAATTGCGCGGTGTTGGGTGTCGCGACATTGAACGCCAAGCAAGGCTATGGAATACTTCAGTCAACAATATACGGAACGTGTTCAGGGATAGGCTTTGCCTTTGCTCTGATACTTTTCGCGAGCTTACGGGAACGGCTGGAACTGGCGAAAGTACCTAAGCCTTTCCAGGGCATGGCTATCGCGTTGATTACAGCGGGAATATTGGCGATGGCTTTTATCGGCTTTTCAGGACTTTGTTAACAGAACGGAAGATCGGATGTATACAGCGTTGATTGCGATATTATTTCTTGCGTTTACCGGCATACTGCTCGGGTGCGTCATCGGTTTTGTCGCGAAGATTTTCGCGGTTAAGTCTGATCCCCGCATTGAAGAAGTCGCGGAAATGCTTCCCGGCGCTAATTGCGGCGGTTGCGGAAAAGCAGGTTGTATTGACTTGGCACGGGCTATTGTCATGGGAGAGATATCTCCGGGCGCATGTCCTGTGTCATCATCCGATACTGTCGCTAAAATAGCCTCTTTTCTAGGAGTGGACGCCGGTAGTTCTGAAAAGAAAGTGGCGGTGATTTTATGCGGCGGCAATAAAAGCTCAACAGAGCATGGCCCTATATATAATGGTATTCTTGACTGTGTTTCGGCGATGATTGTTGCCGGCGGTCCCAAGGGGTGCCTTCATGGATGTCTCGGTTTTGCCAGTTGCGCCCGAGCGTGTCCTTTTCACGCGATTGAAATAATTGACGGACTCGCGTTTGTTCATAATGAACTCTGTGTCGGTTGCGGCAAGTGTGTTGAAACCTGTCCCCGTCATCTGATAAAGCTCGTTCCCGCCACCGCTGAAGTCCATGTTTACTGCAATTCCCCGGAAAAAGGCAATGAAAAGAAAAAATTCTGTTCCGTTTCCTGCATTGCATGCCGTAAATGCATGAAATCCGTGGGTGAAGGGCAGATTTCGATGGAGGGTTTTCTCGCAAGGATAAACTACTCAAACCCTCCTGATGGCGGAATTGTGGAAAAGGCGGCATGTCCCACCGGATGCCTCAGAAAAAACATTTTGCCAGCCGGGAAGAAACTTAAAGAAAAGG
>MHBF01000150.1:12133-14624 GCA_001803225.1 Lentisphaerae bacterium GWF2_44_16
GGAGTGCATCCCGATGACTGCAAAGGAGTATCTTCATGCGTAGCGGTGAAAGACGCGCCTCTCCTTGAAAAATATACCGTTATCCTTCATCAGAATATAGGCGCGCGTCCTGAATTGATTGTGAAAAAAGATGATATTCTCAGGAAGGGGCAGCTTCTTGCCACTCCCGGTGGTTTTGTATCCGTCCCTGTTCATTCGCCCACCAGCGGCAGAGTGGGGGCCCTTTGCGAGATACCCGGGCCGTCCGGCGTAAAAGTACAGGCATTGGAAATACTTTCTGACGGTTCCGATTTGCCGGATAATTCACTGGAGCCTTTTCCCGACTGGGAAAATCAGGCCCCGGATATACTCAAAAAGCGTATAGCCGACGCGGGCATTGTCGGAATGGGCGGCGCTGCTTTTCCTACTCATGTCAAACTTTCGCCGCCTCCCGATAAGAAAATAGACACTCTGATTTTGAATGGCGCAGAGTGCGAGCCTTACCTTAACGCTGATTGCAGGCTTATGATTGAAAGACCGGAAGCTGTTCTCGAAGGCGCGGCGATAGTCGCCAGAATACTCGGCGTTAAAAATATTTTTGCGGGCATTGAGGCAAACAAGCCCGAAGCCATAGCCGCGATGAAAGAGAAAGCTTCCAAATACAATGTTAATATAGTTCCTTTGAGGGTACGCTATCCGCAGGGGGGCGAGAAACAGCTTATTTATGCTGTAACAGGCAGAAAGACCCCGGCAGGCGGTTTGCCGATGGATGTCGGATGCGTTGTTCAGAATGTAGCGACTGCCGCGGCAGTCATGGAAGCTGTAAAAGAAGGGAAACCTTTGATTGAGAGAATAACGACAGTTACCGGAAACGCTGTCGTAAATCCGGGCAACTGGCGTTTTCGCATAGGTACGCCTTTGAGCAAGGCGCTGGAACTTTCCGGCGGCGTGAAATATTCTCCCGGTAAAATTATTCTCGGAGGCCCCATGATGGGTTTTGCCCAGAAGTCGCTTGACGTTACGCTGATGAAGAACTCTTCAGGAATCGTTCTTCTGGACAGAGATGAAATTTCGCTCTTCACTTCACAGGCATGTATAAGGTGCGGGCGTTGTATCGATGTCTGTCCGATGAATATTCTTCCCGGCCCTTTGAGTGTAATGGTCGAGAGCGAGGATTTCGGACTTGCGGAACAGTATCATGCCATGGATTGTATTGAATGCGGCTCCTGTTCCTATGTCTGCCCCTCATTCAGGCCTCTTGTTCAGCATTTCCGCCGCGCCAAAGCTGAAATCAATGCCAGAAGAAGAAAAGCTAAATCTTAAAAAAACGGATGAATTAAAATGGCTGAAAATGAAACGAATAATATAATAATGCCGGATGAAAAGGCGCTGGTGATAAGTTCTTCGCCGCATTTTCATGACGGGGAGAGCGTGAGCCGGATAATGCTTCTGGTCATCCTCTCTCTGTTGCCGGGCTGTTTTGCCGGAATATATTTTTTCGGCTTGGACGCTTTAAGGGTGCTTCTACTCTGTACCGCTTTCTGTGTCGGCATTGAAATGCTCTGGTGTCATTTTGCCGGAAAGCCTCTCGATACATGGAAGGACGGCAGCGCGGCTGTAACTGGGATACTTCTCGGAATGAATCTTTCCGCCGCCGTTCCCTGGTGGATATGCCTTATCGGTTCCTTTATAGGTATATGTTTGGGCAAGCAGGTTTACGGTGGTCTCGGACATAATCCGTTCAATCCGGCCCTTGTAGCCAGAGTCGCGCTGCTCGTAGGTTTCCCTAAACTGATGACTACATGGGTACCCACGCGTTTCATGGGTGAAAATAAACTTTATGAAAGCGCTATTGCCGTAAATAAGGAGATAGTGGAAAAATCAGGGGTTACGCTTGAGAGCATCAAATCGCATACCGTGCCTTTTCTTACGAGCATGTATGACGGCATTACCTGCGCTACGCCGCTGGGCATGGTTAAAACAGCCGACGCGGGCGCGTCAAATTCTTCTTTATACATGGATTACTTTCTTGGCAATGTCGGAGGCTGTCTCGGTGAAACTTCCGTTCTGGCGCTTCTTGCCGGAGGAATTTTCCTTATCTGCATGAAGCTTATCAAATGGCAGACACCAGTCGCCTATATAGGCACTGTATTCATATTTACCTCAATCGTTCACAGCGCAAATCCGGCAATTACGCCGGATGCTTTCTTTCATGTCCTGACTGGCGGCCTTTTTCTCGGAGCTTTTTTCATGGCCACTGATATGGTTACTACGCCGATGACGGGGAAGGGCTCTTTTATATTCGGCATGGGTTGCGGCATAGTAACATGCCTGATAAGAATATGGGGAAATTATCCCGAGGGTGTAAGTTTTTCGATACTTTTCATGAATGCCTGGGTGCCTCTGATTGACCGTTTTACAGCCCTGAAGCCTTTCGGCAGCAGGAAAGCCGTGAAAGGAAAAGCGTAATGAATCTCAAGAAAACTGAAAATATAATAGTTCTCGGAATTTT
>MHBF01000151.1:0-9299 GCA_001803225.1 Lentisphaerae bacterium GWF2_44_16
TGAATTTGTACAATCATTTGCCGGTTTCTCGTGGATTATTACTAGCCCTTAGAACGCAACTTGGTATAAAAAAGAACATGCAGCTTAGCTTGATAGCTATGCCGTAAGCCCCCGGGGTCTCAGACGGCATTGAGCAGGACAACGATATTGGAGCAATCCAGGCATGCGTTATTGCTCTCGGAATGAATCGGAAGGGTGTCATAATTCACTGAGGTCAAAATCCCTATAAGATAAGAACGGGAGTTTTTTGCATTTGTGACAATCACATTGTAGTACAAGTTTGCGAGTTATGAATGCTCAAGCATTCTTCAGAAACAAACCTCAGTCCAGTTATTTTTCCCGAAATCGCAAACTCGACGGACAACTGAAAGTTTGACGAATGACTTGAGTTCAAATCAATCCGTCAAATTACAAGATTTAGTTTCTGGACACTACGCCACGCCGGTCGTGGGCAATACAGCGATAATCGTTGGAGGCCAGATAAACCATTTGTTTTTCCCAGGCATCGGAACTCAGCGGCCAACCGTGGCTGAACACAACAGCTTGCCTGTCCCCCAGTCCTTGTAATAAATTGGTGTACCGTCTTTCGTTGTGATAGCTTCCTTTATTTCATTTTTTTGATTTCTTCTTCGACGGTCAATGCGTATACTTCTTCCGGCTCTTGTAGTCCGAGACGAAGATGCTGATGACCAACCAGAAGCCTCCGGTCGCGGCCGCGATGAAGAAAAGGATGGCCAGCCCGGGGTATCCAAAGAGCTGGAACGAGGACGGTACGCGCATCATCAGCGACGCGCCGACAATCATGCCGGCCAACACGATGCCCATGGTGATGCGGTTGGCGATCTTATGCATGGCGTCCATCGCCATCTTGGCGTCGGTGGCCGTGACTTTGACCACCAACTCGGAGTTGGTGACCGTATCCATGATCCGGTTGAGCCGGGAAGGCAGGCCGGTCGCAAATTCCTTTATCTCGAGCAGCGAGCTGTAAATGCTGCCCTGCGTGAGATCTTTGCGCATGCGCTGGGCCATTAGTGCGGCGACATTGCGGCGTATGGAGGCGTTGGGATCAAACGTCGGATCAAGTACCCGGCCAATCTCATCGAGTTGCAGCATGGTTTTCCCAATCAGCACCAGTTCGCTGGGCACAATGAGGGCGTTTTCATGGGCGACGCTGTTTACTTCGAGGAGGGAGCGGCCGACATTGAGCTGCTCCAACCCCTGGTCCCGCCGCAACGACACCATCTGCGTGATGCGCCTGCGAAACTCGGGTGCCGTAAATCCCTCCAGCCTTTCGCTCATGCGGATGGCGATTTCCGCTGCGGCCTCGCCGTTCCCCTCGCTGATGGCCAGCATGATCTTCAGCAGATTTTCCTGCATGGCGGGTCCCGTGTGCCCCACCATCCCGAGGTCAATAAGGGCGATATGCCCCTCGTCCGTTATGAAAACGTTGCCGGGATGTGGATCGGCATGAAACAAACCGTCCACGAGCACTTGCTGCAGATAGGCCTTGAACAATTCCTCGGCCAGCGGTGCGCCTTTCAGGTCGAGCAGGGTCATAGGGCCGAGCGCGGTAATTTTCCGCCCCTGTACTTCCTCCATGGTCAAGACGGACCGCGAGTAATAATCCGGCACGGGCTGTGGCACCTGGATAAGTTTGAATTCCTTTAGGTTTTTGCCAAGTGCGATGAGGTTGTGAGCCTCACGCTCGTAATTCAGTTCCTGCTGGATCGTCAGACGGAACTCCTGGAGGGTGGAGAGAAAGCGGTGGCGACGGCCCAGCGCAGTGTGGCCGTCGAGGAAGCCCGCAATCTCCTCGAGCACCTCGAAGTCCTCCGCGATTTGATGGCGGATGTTCGGGCGCTGCACCTTCACGACCACGGGCCGGCCATCGCGCAAGGCGGCGCGATGCACCTGCCCCAGCGAGGCGGCGAACACCGGCTCGATGTCAAAACGTGAAAACGCCTTGGAAATCCTGACCCCCAACTCAGCCATGACGATGGCCTCCACCTCGGTGTAGGCAAACGGCTTCACCTTGTCCTGTAGCCGCGCAAGCGCCTTCAAATAGGGAGCGGGCATCAAGTCCGGCCGACCGGCGAGCACCTGCCCCAGCTTGACGTAGGTGGGGCCCATGGCTTCCAGATCATCCGCCAGATGCTCGGGCAAAGCCTGGCTGGCGCCGACCGTCAATGGCTGACCATCCGCGGACGGTGGTTTGTCGACTCCGAAACCTTCCTCCGTGCTCATTTGCTGAGCCAGGTCGGAACGACCATATTTCCACAGCATTAGGGCGATTTGCCGGTAACGATTGAAGTGGGCGGCGGAGAGTTTCATAAAATGTTACTCCTTAAGTTGTTGCTCACGGCACCGTCCCCATCTTCCAGCGAAGGCAGATTTGTGTTGGCCGGTCCGTTGAGCACTTTTCCATATTTGTCGAAACGCGAACCGTGACAGGGACAATCCCAGGTGAGTTCCGACTGGTTCCAGGCCACGATGCCCTCCAGGTGCGGGCAAACCGCTGAACATTCGTGCATGTGTCCGGCCTCATCGCAATAGGCGGCGACGATGCTCAGGCCGCGCCGGACGATGGCTCCGGTACCCGGGGGAACGGCAACGTTCTCCGGGATATTCCCAATCGTGAGCCAATGCGCGTACTGTGTAGCCAAGTTGAAGGCTTCGTTGGCAAAGCGCTCAACCGCACCCAGCGTTTTGCGCGAGGGCAGATAAAGCGATGCCCAGGCGTTTTCGCGGCCTTGAATCAGATCCGTGAGCAACATGCCGGCAATCGTGCCATACGTCATGCCATTGCCCGAATCCCCGGTTGCAATGTAAACGTTCTTGTCATCCAGTGGATTGGACCCGATGAAGGCTAGGCCGTCAATGGATTCCATCACCTGCCCGGACCAGCGGAACTTGATTTCCGTCATCATGGGAAAACGCGTTCGGGCCCATTCCTCCAGTCGCGCATAGCGCATTTCCGCATCATCGGCCTGTCCGGTCTTATGATCCTCGCCACCCACAATCAGCAAGTCACTGGGAGTCGGCGAGGATGGTTCTGCCGGAAGCGCTTGCAGGCGTATGTAATGATAGGGATAAAGCGTGTCCCAATACAATCCTTTGCTGATCGAACCCGCGGGCACGATTGCGCCAATCGCAAATGTGCGATAAGCCGATTGCTTGGTATGCATGGCCAACAGGTTGTTTACCGGAGTGTTGGTGGCCACCACGACCGCCTCCGCGGTGAGTGCAGGCCCATCTTGTGTTTCGATGCGCGCGGGATTTCCTCCTGCGATCCTGGTCGCATGCGTCTGGGTGTAGATGTGTCCGCCATCCCGGATGATGGCCCGTGCCAGTGCCGCCAAGTATTTCAATGGGTGAAATTGTGCCTGCCGGGAAAAGTGCAACGCCGGGCCGGTATCGAATGAAACGAGGGGGGAATGCGCGACCATGCGGACATCGTTCAAACCCACCCGGTGTGCAGCGGCCAGTTCCCGTTCGAGAAGATCGGGCGATTCTCCCGGCGGCACGAAAAGGTAGCCATCCAAACGCTCAAAGTCACAGTCAATTTTCTCTTCAGCGACGATGCGTTCGATCTCGTCAATGGCCGCGGCATGACTTTGCGCAGCCAACTGCGCCCCCTTGGCGCCGTGCAACCGTTCCAGTTCGAAGTAGCGGTCGTCCAAAGTGGTGCAGAGATGCGCGGTGGTCCGTTCCGTTTCGCCCGAGACAATCGGACCATCATCCAGCACCACAACCGACTTCCCAGCACGCGCCAGCAAGTATGCAGTGGTCAACCCGACGATGCCGGCGCCAACAATGCAAACCTCGGCGTGTTCGCTCTTGGTTAGGGCTGAAAATGTTGGCACGGCAGCGGTCGCCATCCAGATTGAAACACTTTGTCCGGCATGGCCGTCCATATTCGCCGTTTCCACGACAATTTTCTCATGAACCTTCTTCTTGACTCTCATGACAGCATATCCTTTTATAAGACATTATAAGACACCGTTTTGTCCTCGTGCTCAGGGGCCTCTTCAAATTGTGCAACGCCCCAAATCACGACAAAATAACTAATATAAGAATAGTCCTTGGATAGACCGCTCGCTATAAGGTAAAACCCGACTTCTCTATGGGGTGAAACCCTACCTTGTATCCAAATTATCGGATATGCCCACTCTGAATTGCGGTGGGGGAAAGTAAAGATGGCGGTTTGCCTCGCAAGGTACTTAATCACTAATATAGTGAAATCGATTTAAAAAATTCATTAATTTGTCAATGGACCAATTTTTGAAATTGGGGCAGAAAATAAAATAAGGCGGCGAAATGCCGCCTTGTGAGAAATAGGAGAGTTAAATTTTGATTCAGGCAATATTATTTGCGATCAGATAATTCTGCGCATCTCTTATGTGTTTGAATGTCGCTTCGACTCTTTTATACATTTCAATGCCAATGGGGCCCGTATAACAGATGATCATCTCTTTCTTTTTTTCCTCTGATTTCATTTCGTTCCCCATACTTTTATTTCAGTTGAGTTTCCCTTTGCTGAAGTTTTCTCGGTTGCAATCTTTGTTCCGTTTCCATTCGTTGCAGTGATGTCGTTGTCAAAATGCATCAGGAGCTTTGTGTTTTTGTCCGCGCCGAACGGCATATCGGAGGGAGTGAAATCATTCTGATATCTTACGACATCCGATATTCTCAATTCATCGAGACTTCCATTGCAGGGAGTCAGCGTTATCCATTCCGGCAGTTCGGGAATCTCAAAATCATTTGTGAAATTCTTGCCGAGCGCACGAAGATTAAGGCGAATTGGATATGAAAACGCCCGTTTGCATTTTACGCCGTTTATGAATATTTCTGAAATTTCATGTGTGAACTTATAATCGGTTTTTTTGAAACTTTTATATGCGTTTTCGATATTCCAAGTTACGGCTATATGAACCCAGTCTCCCGCTTTTGGGAAAAAACGGGCGTTATTTCCGTAAGGACGTCCGCCTTTTTTTCCTCTGTCCGCCAATTTTGTCTGGCCAAGCGATGTTTCAAGATTGGCTTTATTTGTATGTGTGTAGCCGTATGAGTATCTGATTCCTATAGCTCCCGCGTTTATGATGGTATGCGTTAGATCTGAGGGCGAGGCAAAGCTGATATCCGTTGCCGACCAATTGGGCCTGTAGTAAAATTCAATGGTACCCTTCAAGAGAGGGAAATTCTCATAGGTGCCGTCTTCAAGTTTTTTCCCGCGATTGAATCTGACGCCCTCTTTAGCGCCAAGTTGGATTGATTTTCCGATTACGCCGGCAGGAAATGTTTCTCCGGGCTTCGACACGTGTATAGAACTTTTTGCAGGCATGAGCTTTTCGGGGATGAAGAAGCGTTCCTTTTCCAGGCATGCCGTGACTGAAGGGAGATTCAGAAACTTTATGAATGAAGGATATCTGCTTTCAATTTTCCAAAAACCATGACTGCCGTCTGCTGGCAGAGACATTTTACCGCTTTCCTTCCCGTTTTTATCTTTTGCGGGAGAGCCGTCCGCTTTTGTTATTTCCACAGGGAGTTCCGTAAAGATTTCAACAGTATCAGCTTCCCTGGGAACATTAAAATAAAACGGTGTATATTCGCCTGTCCAGAAGCCGTCGGGGGCTTCCAGCGCCATCTTTTTGACATTCGAGTCAATTATCGTGAACGCTCCGGGGTTTTTATGTCCGAGCCTGTAAATGCCTTCCGGGGCCACGGCAGGTATTTTCAATTCAAAATAATAAATTGATGCCTTGTACAGATCGTCTGTCATCCTTTTTTCTTTTTTTGTTATCTCCACATCGCCGACGATTTTATTGTCGGGACCGATAACCGTGATGACGCATTCGTCGGCATTTTGCAATTCGACCTCCATTGATATATCAACGCTTTTGTCTTTTTCCTTGTGGAAAACCGCCCATGCGTTGGAAGTGGAATCCATATTTTTTACCAATATCGGCACGGGATCAAGGCGGCCTTTGTAATCGGAAAGCGCCTTGAGGATGACAGGCATGTTCAGGCATGCCTGATAATTCAGGCACTGCGTGTAGTAGGGCATGTCGGATTTTTTCGAGGAAGCTTTTTCGGATTTGATTCCGGCATCCACTGTCTGATAAGCGCGCCTGAAGTATTTTTCGTCTCCGGTGAAGAAATAAGCCACTGACAATACCATTCCCGTCGAGTCCTGATATCCTATCGGGTCATCGGGTTTGGCACCGCCGAAACGGAAGTCGTAATCGATCATTTTCAAGAACGCGTTCCTGACGAATTCGTCATCCGTAAAGCGGTAATAATCCAGCATGGCGATAGCATTGCGCCCGATCTTATAGAGAGGCGATGGTTTGGCCTGCAATGATATGGAATTGGGGCTTGCCGGGTCTATGATTTTATAAGTCAAATCCTTTGCAATCTCCCCCAGCTGCTTATCCCATTTCATTGAATACAGGTTGACATAATTTCTCACATACGGCAGTATAGGCATCCATTGATCGACTTTTTTTATCTGCAGAAAATCGTTTTTCTTTATTGCTTCGGCATTGTTGTCGGCGTATTCCCATACGTCCCATTCCCCGGTAAAATAAAAATGCAAAAGCATGTTCGTTGAATCAATTCCTGAGCCGCCGCCGTTGACGCTTGCCCAACCCCAGTAGAATGGCACATTGTCAATCTCTGTCCTGGCAGAATTTTTAAAGGACTTCGGGAAGGGGCCGCCCGCAAAGGCACCTTTGACTTTTTTATTTCCTTCCTTTTCAGTGCCGTTATTGTCCCAGTGGTGCATGTTCATATCGCCGATGAAGCGGTTGAATTTTTCACCGAATTTGAAATACTTGCGTTCACCTGAACGCGCATACAATGTCCAGACATTTCGTCTCAGCAGGTAGTCGATGATGCCATTTACGCGCCACCATACTCCATAATATTTTCCAGTAGTCGCATCTTTTCCGTAACGTGTCGCCGGATTTGCTCCCCAGCATATATATCCGGTAAAGGGAAAGTATTTTTCGGGCAGGAGTATCCTGTCAAAGGTGTCGGAAATGAACGCTTCTTCTTCAGAATATTTGACGCTGTCTTTCTGAAGCATCGGAGGCCCTATTGTCTCTGTCGCGCATATCCAGGACGGCTCGGGATAAACCAATGCTCCCTCCGCTGCGATATATGCCGCTTCAGTTATCTGCTGTGAAGTTTCCTTTTCGGAATGAGGCAGCAGCCAGAGGACGTGGGTCTTCGCGGAACATTGTGCGTTGCTCGGAATTTGTTCCAGAACGGAAACGCCCGCGTCAAAATATTTTGTCCATTCTCCCCAGTATTCTTTAATCAACGTGGGTGTCCTGAAATCCAATTCCCGCCCGCATCTGCCTGCCCATAAATGCACGGTCAAGCCCTTGTCCGTGACAGTGAATTCTTTCGGGAACTGTTCCGCAAAATCCCGGAGAACCACTGTCATGCCGCCTTTTTCCGAGGATATGTCGCACCAGTCGCCGCATTGTTTTCCCGAGCTGATTTCCTTCTTGCCGGAAACTGTCTTGCGGATGAGGGAAAAGTTTGATTTTTCTGACATGAAGTGAGGGAAGTCCTCCTGGAGCATCCATGCTTCATCGCCTTTTTTTATTTCAATAGCGAGAGGTTTTTTCAGGCCTTTTGCCACGGCGAATAAAGCATCTTGAGTGTTCATGTTGAAATTAATGCCGATGTCCTTGAACCATACGTTATTGGTGTCCTCTGTCAGCACCAGGCGATGGACGAGTTTGACGTAAGGGCTATTGCCGTAAAAATACAGCCATACAATGCCGCGCGCTATTTTCTGTTTGTCGTTTTCAGTTACGTACCAGCCCTCTTTTCTGATGACGGTGGACATTTTACCGTTCAGGAGAATTTTCGTTTCAATTTCACTGTCTTTTCCGCCGAGATACGCTTTTCTGCCCCTGTTATCGACAAGGTAAGCGTCTTTTGAAGAATCGGAAATAATTTCTCTGTTGCCAATTTTTATACTGGAAATAAGGGCTTCATCGTTTTTGAGAGTGAACTCGGCTTTTCCTGTGTTGATGAGAGTTTCTTTGTCAGTTTTTTTTATCTCTATACCTTTTTGCGTTTCGCTAGAATTGGTTTTCCCTGTCTTGAAGAAATACGATTGGCCCGGGCTTGCCTGGAAATTGACGAGCATCCATCTCAGAAATCCATTGCGCCATGTGGCTGTTTTGTCTATCTGCGAAGGTACTGTCTTGCCTTTCGCGTCAACAACAGAGAAGAGGGAGATGTCGTTATACTTTCCTTTGGGAAGCGGTATGCCACATGTTATAGACCAGTCAATGTTGCATTTTTCGGGGATATCTATATGTATCGGTATCAGTAATTCAGATGCCGCGCAGGAAAGAAAGCTTATAAGGCCCGCCGATAAAAATAAAGGCATTTTCTTCAAAAACATATCCATCCTTTCAATTAGAAAAATTTATGATAATAAAAAAATTATTTGCACACTTCCTTGAATACCCTCAGAAAATTTCCGCCTGTGATTTTTGCGATTTCCTCTTTGGAGTATCCTCTCTTCAGAAGCCCTGCGGTAAAAAGGGGCCAGTTTGTCCATTGAAGGCTTGCAATGCCTTCGGAAGAAACAACTTTTTCCGGCAGATCAGTTGAATATTCCCATGCGCCGAACCAGCGTACCCAGCTGTTTTTGTTGCTGTGCGGCGGCAAAAGCTGATAGTAATCAAGTTCTGGAGAAGAAAATGGTTCCATATAACAGATATCACTTCCAATGCCTACATGGTCAATGCCTATTAATTCAACAGCGTATTCTATATGATCAAGCAATGTGTTTATTGTCGCGTTTCTGCCGAGAAAATAAGGAATGAGGCATATTCCGACATATCCGCCGGTATTTGCTATTGCTTTCAGTACGTCATCTGATTTACCGCGCGGATGATTGTAAAGACCCTGGCATACGGTATGTGTGGCCGCAATCGGTTTTTGGGAAAACTCGGCGGCTTCCAGAGTTGTTTTTTCGCCTGTGTGCGGAATGTCTATTATAATTCCCAGTTCGTTTAACTGCTTAACTACATCTCTGCCGTGAAGGCTGAGTCCGGCGTTTGCCGGCTCAAGACACCCGTCGCCTATCCAGTTGCGGCGATTGTAGGTAAGGTGCATCACTCTTATGCCAAAACGGTAGAGCCTTTCAACCCATGTGTGCGCGGCCTTGCCGTGAGGGATGCCGCCAAACGCCGGGGCCGCGTTGGTGCTCCATATTACGGCCAGTTTGTCTTCCGAGCGGGCGCGGTCAAGGTCTTTTGCGGAAACGG
>MHBF01000151.1:9319-14344 GCA_001803225.1 Lentisphaerae bacterium GWF2_44_16
ATGTTGTCAAAAAGGTATGTGTAGCCGGAGAGACGTTCCAGCGTGTATTCGAGATTTTTTTCGCTGCCCGCCGTCAACACGTCGCATTTGACGCCGCCCGCCTTGATTGCCGCCTTGAATGTTTTATTGCAATATTCGTCCTCTACGATGCATTTCATGTGGGCCACTTCCACTTCTGAAATAATGTCGTCGGGATCAACGCATGATTTTATTTTTTTCACCATCTCCCTGCAGAACTCATCACTCCTTACATTGGGGAGAAAACCGAAAGAATCACATATAAACAACTCTTTATGGAGTTCCAATCCCTTTTTAATTTCTTCTTCATTCAAACCGAGAATTTTAACGGCATGTTCAAAATTGATCTTTGCAGTTTCGTCAATTTGCATAATGATATCCTTTTTTTATTGAGAGAGTTTTCAGTTATGAGAAATTTCAATTCATTTCAAATACCACGGAGGAACAGAGCCGGAGCTCGGTTCTGGAATGGCGTATTTTTCCCAGCCGCAATGTCCGTCGGTAAAAATAATATTGGCCCCGTTGAGATGGCGGTAGCCAAGGGGGTAACTGGCGGTTACGGAACCTGTTAGCCATCTACGCGAATAAGCAGTGGTATCGCTCCCGTTGTCCCCTTCCATTATTACCAGCGACGGTTGTCTTATATTGGTAAGTTTGCCCCCGTTGCCGCCTGTGCCGCCGGGTATAATATAAAAATTTATTCCGTAAGAATGCAAAACCCCGCCGCTGTATGAAGGTGTATTATCAGCAGGGCAGACAAAGATTCCATTTTTGGTTTCGGTTGTTTCCAGTTTGTGATTGTTCAGATAATTGTAGCTGATTTCCGTAAACCAGTAACCTATTGAAAACCACGGGTTCGGATTTGGAAAAACTTTGCCGTACGGTGGGAGAAAATCATTATAGTCGTTTGCGTACATCAATGTTCCCGTACCGATCTGTTTGAGTTTGTTGGCGCATGAGGTCCTTTTGGTCAGGTCGCGCGCTCTCTGCAACGCAGGCAGGAGCAGTCCAGCCAGTATCGCTATGACAGCTACCACAACGAGAAGCTCCACAAGAGTAAAAAACAGTTTTCTTCTGAACGATTTCACTTTCCTCCCTTTCATTTGTGAGACGCTCTTTCCAGCAACGTAACCGGACAACAGCGAATTTTATCTTCTGTTTTTCCTTGAATTATATCACACAGAAATTCAACAGCTTTTTTTCCCATTTCCGATGAATCTAATTTAACTGTGCTTAGCGGAGGAACTGTCATTTCACTGATTGTCATGCCGCTGAACCCAAAAACGGAAATATCATCAGGTATTATAAAATTTTTCTGTTTCAATATGTTGATGGTTTTTATTGCCGCATGATCCTGAGCGCAGATTATGGCTTCCGGCTTGTTTCCATTTTCTAAAAATTTATTCAATGTGTAATACACAAGAGGATAATGGTCCACATTATAAAAGTTGTCATAATTTATTTTTGATGAATAATCCAGAAACGTAATTTCAGTCAGCCGGTATTTTTTTAAAGCCTTTTTAAATGCGGCGAGTTTCCTTCTTCCCACTGCGCTCATAGTTTCATGGAGAAAACAGATATTTTTGTGTCTAGCCGCGAGTTGCAATATCTTTTCATAACCTGTTATTTCATCCGGAACCATGCACGGCAGGTCCGTTTCCGCCGGATTGCCGTCCAATACAACGATATGCGGGGTTATGTTTTTAAAGATTTTTATATCTTTTTCATGCGTCTGGTAATTGCCGTCAAGAACTATTCCGTCAAGTTTATGGTTTTGCATCTGTGTAAGGAGTTCGTCTTTTGATTTTATTATGCCGCTGAACATCTGAAAATTTATCTGGCGCCGGCTGCATTCTGATTCTATTCCGAATATCTCATCCATGTAATAGGTTTCTGTGCGGTCATAGCGCAGGCTTCTTGTCCAGTGATTTACAAGGCAGACGGTATTGTGTATAAGGCCGTGCCCATCTCCCTTTACAAAAGTCCCCAGCCCCTGGCGGCTTACCAGAATATTTTCACCCGCAAGTTGCCTTATGGCTTTTCTTACAGAAGTTCTCGAAACATTGAATTTTGCGCAGAGTTCCGGTTCCGAATAAATAGCTTCACCTATTTTCAGCTCGCCTTTTTCTATGGCGTTTTTGAGGTAATCCGCTATCTTTTCGTATAACTTACCTTTGCTCATAATATTATATCTTGTATTCTCTTGTTTTCTTTTTTAGGATACATGTATTATAATATAAACTATTTTAAAAGACAAGTGTTTTTTGATGAGTTTTTAAAATAATTTGCGAGTCAGCCTAAAATTATTCGGAAAACTGCCGAACTTGAATATTGCGGAAGGGAACTTCAAAATGAGAAAAACTTATTACGTAAAGCTTGATTTCAAGGACGGAAATCTGAAAAAAATAGCTTTGGCGCATCTTCTGAGTACGCCTTTTATAAATAAGATATGCATACAGGAAAACACAACCCAGTCTAACAGACTTTTTCATGAAAGCAGTCATGATCTCGTGATATTTGACGATAAGTACAGTGCCGAAAAGGAAATACTGAATTTCTGCAAAGCCTACCAGCGGCTTTCTCCCGATACTCTATATGTTCATATAGGCGATTTTCAGATTACTGATAAATCCGTACCTCTGATATGCCTCAGCAGGGATGCGTTTATGGAGCGTTTCGTGCATGTGATAGGGTTCTGTTTTCTTACCCATGTAGTGAGAAATTCTGTTATAGCGGTCAAGGGGATAATCAAAGATATCTGAATTCCCGCGGCATATAAATTCAATTTCAGGCGTGATGCGGGAAATAAAAAAGCGGAACGGTTAATTCCCGTTCCGCTTTTGATTTTCTAAAAAAGGATATTAGATATTGAGCTTGAATTTCAATTTTGCTTTTTCCTTTTCGATAATACCGGCGACTTCCTTTTCAGCTTTCTGATTGATAAGGAACTGCTTGATGTTTTCCTTTTCGTTATCGAGGCTGACTTTCTTTTTCGCTGTGACTTTAATGATGTGATATCCGAACTGAGTCTCAACTACATCGCTCATTTTTCCGGGTTCGAGAGCGAAAGCAACGTCAGAGAACGGCTTGGCCATATCTTCGCGCTTGAACGCGCCGAGACTGCCTTTTGCCTGTTTTCCGCTGGGGCATTCGCTTTCTTTTTCAGCGAGTTCTTCGAAATTGGCGCCGGCTTTCAGTTTTGCCAGAATTTCTTCAGCTTTTTTCTTTGCCGCGGCTTTTGCTTCAGGAGTGGCCTCGGCTTCTTTTCCGTCCTTGTCTTTTTCCTTTTTGGGCATGATAAGGATATGTGAAGCTGTGACGGTGTCCTGGAAATACTGAGGGTTTTTCTCGAAGAATTCTTTTATTTCCGCATCGGTTACTTTTATTTTCGGGACGATATCAGTCTGAATCCATTTGGTAATTGCGGCGGTTTCAAGGGCTGACTTATCTTTGCCGAGTTTTTCCTTGTACGCTTCGATAGTGGTATTCTGAGCGGCGAATTGTTTTTTCATCATTTCGAGCTCTTCGGGGGGAGCGGATTTCAGCATTTTATCGAATTCCGTGTTGAAGAGTTCGGCGCTGGGTTTAATGCCGGCTTTTTCAGCAAGCTGAAGCAGTATTGCGTTGCTTACTGTTTTCTGCACAAAACCTTCAGCGAGTTTCTTCAGCATTTCAGGATTTAAGGATTCTTCAGGAACAGAGTATTTGGCGAGTTCAGCCTTAATTTCCTTGATGAATGCTTCTTTTGTTATTTTCTTGTCGCCGTAAGTTGCTACGATTTCAGGTATGGCTGCCCATTTATCGACTGCGGGAGCTGCTGCCGGAGCTGCTACAGGAGCTGTTTTAGCCGGAGCGGTTACTGCTGCTTTTGCGTCTTTGGCTGCCTCGGCGGATACGTTGCTTACTGTAAACAGCAAGGCCGTCCCTGCCGCTGCCAGCATTATTCTGCTTGTTTTCATTGATAGTTCCTTTTTTATTATTTGGGATATTTTAATTGGTCAAAAATTTGAAAAAGTATTCTATGGAGATTTTAAATTGAAGAAATCCTTTCTTTATTTTTATTTATTTGGGATAAAAACTCTTTTAAATGTGCCGTAATAGACATCACGTTAACAATAAAAGTTCCACTTTCTCTTAAAATACATCATAATATAATATACCATTAAAATTCCTTTTCCAGTCCTTTTTATGTTGATATAATGGGATTTAAGGGTAAAGTTTCTGTTTTGAGGAGAAAGGATATTATCTGGAACGGTATGAAGAAGAACTATTTAATAATCTTAATATTCTTTGGGCTTATTTATATTCTGCCTCTTGGTGTCAGGCCGTTGGTTACTCCGGATGAGACGCGTTATGCTGAAATACCGAGAGAGATGATGAAGTCTGGAGATTGGACCGTTCCCAGATTCAACGGTTTCAGATATTTCGAGAAACCGGTAATGAATCACTGGCTTAACGGCATTTCAATGCTGATTTTCGGAGAAAATGAATTTGCAGTGAGACTGCCCTCCGCACTTGCCGCGGGCTTCCTGGCCCTTCTTCTTTTTGTCTTTGTTAACTCTTTTACCCGCAATAACCTTTGGGCTTTTTACTCCTCCGCAATATTTCTGAGTTTCCTGGAGGTTTTCTTTGTGGGTGTTTTCAGTGTTACGGACAGTCTCCTTTCCTTGTTTTTATGTGCTGCTCTAATATTTTTCTTTTATGCATGCCGCGAAAAGCAGTATCCGGTCAAAGCGTTTTATCTTTTCATTTTTGGGGTATGCTGCGGGCTTGCGTTTCTGATGAAAGGATTTCTGGCCTTTGCTGTTCCTGTCATTGTGATAGTTCCTTTTATGATATGGGAAAAGAGGTTCAAGGAACTCTTTACACTTGCCTGGATACCGATGGCGGCGGCGCTTCTGGTTTCGCTTCCCTGGTGCGTAACTGTGCATCTCCGGGAAAAGAGCTTCTGGGATTATTTTTTCTGGGTCGAACATATTGGACGGTTTACGTCTTCGGGGAGTGGGC
>MHBF01000152.1:0-17382 GCA_001803225.1 Lentisphaerae bacterium GWF2_44_16
CAACCCTCAGATAATGAGTCTAAATTTGGGAACATAAGTGGTCTCTTAATCAACTTAACACCTGTGCTTTTTATAATACTGAATTACTGTTTTGATTTTTTTTAAATACTTATTTCTATGTCCGTTAATCTTCTTGTTACAAATAACTGACAAGCGCAGAGAGCATTTCGTTTTTTTTGACACTTTCTGGGATTTCACCTTTTAACAGAGAGGAAACAACTTGGAGATTTATGGCGAATATTATGGGAAAATGAACTTGAAAACTGAAGTTATATTGCCTCATAATAGGGGGAATGATATTGTTACGGTTGATTTTTTATTCTCTGAATGATAGCTTTATGCTATTAATTATTGGTTTCAAGCTTAAAAGCATTAAGCATAGACGTTTTTGGTGAAGCTGAAAATTTGCCGGGGTATTGAGATATAATTTCAAAAACTTAACCTAAATAAGGATAAAGATATGGTCTTATTCAATTTGGTTGCCGGGAAGCTTGCGCATATCAAAGAAAAACCTTTTGTTTTGGAAAAGAATATTCAAGAATTAGTTGAAAATAACTTGGCAAATCTCCTGAATCTGGAACTTGTCTGTTCTGAGTTTGCAATTAAAAATTTTCGCTTTGACACAGTCGCCTTTGACCGTAAAAGCATGGCTTTTGTGGTTATAGAGTATAAAAGGAATCAAAATTTCAGTGTTATTGATCAGGGCTATGCCTACTTATCCGTCATGTTGAATAATAAGTCGGATTTTATTCTTGAATACAATGAAAACTGTAAAGACAAATTGAAAAAAGATTCGTTAGACTGGTCTCAGTCCCGTGTAGTTTTTATTGCGCCGTCTTTCTCGGCCTACCAGAAAGAAGCTGTTAATTTCAAAGACCTGCCCATCAGCCTCTGGGAAATACGCCGTTATGCCAATAGTACCATATCTTTTAATGAAATCCGTAAGATGGGCGCCCCTGAAAGTATAAAAACAATCTCCAAGGGGAATGATAAAGTCAGCCAGGTGAGCAGGGAAATCGTCGTCTACACAGAAGATGATCACGTTAAGTCATGCAACAGAGAAATAACTGAACTGTATCAATCTCTGAAAGAAGCGATTTTAACTTTTGACGATGTCGAAATGATTCCCAGGAAGCTTTATATAGCATTTACTGTCAAAGGCACTAACTTTGTAGATATTCATTTTTTGAAAAAGGGATTAAAACTCTGGATAAATTTGCATAAGGGCGAATTGAAAGACATCGAAAATAAAGCAAGAGATGTTTCGAATACTGGTCATTGGGGCAATGGAGACTATGAAATTCAAATTACTACCCCTGCCCAGCTTGATTATCTAATGACGCTGATAAAGCAATCATACATCAGGCATCGCGAATAATCACGATGCCACATAAAAACATTTTCGGTCAATACCGCATCTCTCTTTCATTGGACGAAAAAGGGCGTTATCTTGATGCTTGGGGTACTCCGATAAAAATCATGATAAAAGGGGATTCGGTGATTCTCCATTCATTCGGTGAAAACAAGAAAGATGACAATGGAGAAAATGACGACATTATTTCTCGAGGGATGGCACATAAGAATTTTTCAGGAACAGAAGCAGAACCCTTAAAATAAATTGACGAAGCTTCAAAGCTCCCGTAATAACTATTTTTTCAGATAATCCGGCAAATCAGTATTTTTTATCATATCCTCAAAAAGTTCTCTTTTTCTTATGAGATAATGGGACTGTCCGTTTACAAGGACTTCAGCGGGACGGAGCCTGCCGTTGTACTGGTAGCTCATGGCGTAACCGTAAGCTCCGGCGTTTTCCACTATTATGAGGTCGCCTTCGGTTATTGAGGCAGGAAGTTCTCTTTCCTTGACCCAGAAATCGGTATTTTCACAAAGCTGTCCGCAGAGGCCAAGTTTTTCACGCTTTTCGTCTTCTTTGCCTTCCACGTATATATGGTGATAAGAGCCGTACATTGCCGGACGCGCGAGCGTGCTCATGCCTATGTCGGTACCGACAATCTTTTTGTAAGAGTTTTTTATGGAGTGAACTCTGCCGATTATATAACCGGCGTTGCCTACGAAATAGCGGGCCGGTTCCATCATGAGGCGCGGGGGCTTCAGGCCGTATTCCGCTACTTTTGCCTTGAATACTCCGGCGGCTTTTTCAGCGGCGGCATCAAGGTCGAGGGATTCTTCTCCGGGCTTATACGGTATTCCCAATCCACCGCCAAGGTCGATGAATTCAAAATTAATTCCCAGTTCTTTCCCTGTTTTGCCTATTATGTCCATAAGGAGGCCGGTAATGAAGGGGAAGTAATCCGCGTCCGTAATACACGAACCCGGCATCATGTGAGCGCCGAAACGCTTTATGCCCGCTTCCTTTGCCATGCGGTAGGCCTTCAGGACGTCATCGGGATGAACGCCGAATTTGGCGTTCGGTCCGGCGTTGGTCACAAATTCGCCTACATTGCTCTTGCCATAACCGGGATTTACTCTGAAAGACATGATTTCAGGTTTTCCGAATTTCAGTACTCTCGGCAGGATTGATATGTCGTCGAGATTGAATATTACTCCGCTTTCAAGTCCGCTTTTGATATCGTCATCGGAGAGAAAATTTCCGCTGAACATCACGTTTTCGCCGCCGAGCCCGATTTTTTTTGCCAGCAGGATTTCATTGACGCTGGCGGCATCGACTCCGGCGCCTTCCTGTTTGAGTATGCTTGCTATTGCCGGATTGTTGCATGCCTTGACCGCGTAGAAAAACCTGAAATCCGGATAATGTTTTGAGAAGGCCTTGAAGGCGCGTCTGTAGTTTTCCCTGATTTTCTGTTCGTCGTAAACATAGACGGGTGTGCCGTAGGTTTCAGCCAAAAGCTTTACCGGGACATCGCCTATGAAAAATTCTGAATTGCTTCTTTTCATTGTATCTGCTGTTTCCATATTTTCATTAAGTAAAATTGTAAAAGCAATAATTTGCTCCGTTAAGGCAATCTTTCAAATCGGGAAGATGAAAATTATCCGCGTGATTTATCAGTAATAGTTTTTCCGAGCAGGGAAATGACTTCCTGAGGGGTTTGCAGTTTGAGCGCGTTTTCGAGAAGTTGGCGGCATTCTTCGGAAGAAAACATTTTGAGTGTTTTTTTCACTTCGGGAATGCGTCTCGGGGCCATGCTCAGATCATATATTCCGGCCCCGGTCAACAGAGGGGCTGCGAGAGGATTTCCCGCGAATTCTCCGCATATTGAAAGAGTTTTATCTTTTCTGCCGCTGAAGGCGTTTCCCGCCTGCTTGAGTATTTTGAGGAAGAGGGGGTGGAAGGACTGGAAGCTTTCAGAAAGGGCTTCGTTGCCTCTGTCCGCGGCGAAAATGTATTGAAGCAGGTCATTGGAGCCGATGCTCATAAAGTCCACTTCATTTATAAGTTTGTCCAGATCGAAAAGAATAGAAGGGACTTCAATCATTATTCCGGTTTTATAATTTTCCGCGAATTTTATTTTATTTTTGCGGAGTTCGTCCTTTATTTCCGCGAGTATTTTATTGATGGCCCTTATTTCACTTGAAGCCGAGATCATAGGAAAGAGTATTTTGAGTTTTCCTGAAATTCCGGCCCTCAGTATGGCTTTCAGGTGAGGCCTGAGTATATCCTCTCTTGACAGTAAGAGGCGAGTGCCTCTTACGCCGAGGGCGGGGTTGTCTTCTTTCGGGAAATTCATGTAGGGCAGGGGCTTGTCGCCTCCTGTGTCGAGAATCCTCATTGTCACTTCATTGCCTTCAGCTTCTTTCATTATGCGGGAGAATACTTTGTACTGGTCTTCCTCGGTGGGCAGGTAATCCCTTATCATGTAAAGGAACTCTGTTCTGTAAAGGCCTATGCCCTGAGCGCCGTATTTTTTGAGGAGCGATGTTTCGCAGATAAGCGATATATTGGCCCTCAGTGTGATATTTACTCCGTCCGTAGTTGAGCAGGGGGTGCTGTCGACGGGCAGGGTTTCATCAAGTGAGCCCGAACGGATAAGGTCTTCAAAATTCTTCTTTATTTGCTCAGTGGGCCTGATGTAAATCAATTCAGCATGACAATCCATAAGTATTTCATCATTTTCTCTGGCTTTTCTGCTGATTTCCTTTATGCCCATCAGCGCGGGGATATTCAGTGCTTTAGCGAGGATTGCCACGTGAGCGGTTATGCCGCCTTTTTCGCAGGCGATGCCTGAAATCCTGTCGATGGGCATTCTTATCAAGTCTGAAGGCAGGAGTTCTTCGGCAATGAGAATGAGTTTTTCCGGAAGATTCTTGAAAGTAACGCTGCCGTCGCTTCCGCTTTTCATCCCTCTCACTGTTTCAATAAGGCGCAGAAGGACGTCTTTCAAGTCCATGACTTTTTCTCTGAATGCCTGGTCTTTAAGATGCTTGAAGCGTTTCTGGTATTCCTGAAAGATGATTTTGATGCCGTATTCGGCTGTATGGCGGTTGGCGGTTATTTCTTTTTTTATGGCCTCAAGCAGTGTCCTGTCTTCCAGGAAAAGGAGGTGGACGTGGAATATGGAAGCGTCGGCTTCTGAAATCATGGAGAGGGCGCGTCCCTCGAGTTCCAGCGTTTTCTTTTTTGTCAGCGCGATGGCTTTGTCAAAGACGGCCAGTTCTTTTTCCGTATCGGAAGAGAGTTCATGATGCACAGTGTGGAAAAAGTCCCTTGATTTGAAGATGAAGGCGGCGCCCTTCGCAATTCCTGAATTTGCGGCGATGCCGCGGAGCAGGAGCTGTTCCTTTCTGTTTTCCGGGACGTGATGGTTTGATTTGCCGTTTCCATTGTTTCCCGATAGGGCGTTAAGCATTTTCGCGTTCAGTATAAGATTTGCGAGTTGAGTGCTGAGGGATTTTGCCATATCAAGTATGCTGGATGAAAACTTTTCCGGTTTTATTCTCTGCATGGTAAGTACGCCCAGGCAGTTTCCTCCTGCCGTAAGGGGAACAGCCAGGAATGACTTGTATTTTGCCTCCCCTGTATTTTTAAAGAACATGAATTGAGGGTGTTTATAGGAATTTGATATGTTCAGAATTTTATTTTCCTGAAAAGAGGCCCCGGTGAGTCCTTCTCCCGGGTGCATCATGACTTTTCCAACGGATTTTTTGTTCAGTCCCTGAGTGGCCGCGAGTATAAGGCTGTCAGAAGAGTTGTCATAAACGTAAATGGAACAGACTTCGACGTTCAGGTGTTTTGCGAGGAGTTTTACTATTTTAGTGAGGACAGAGTTGTAGTCATCGTTTTTTGCTATTATCTCGGATATAAGTTTTAAAATGTTCAGAATTCTGTTAATCATAAAATATCTTTCTTTATGGCATAGATAAAGATTTTCCTGAATTCCGTAAAATCAATCTCTTTAAATAAAAATTAACTCAAAATAGTTTTACGCCTTATAAAATATTCCTTTCCAGAGTTATATTTACCCGAAGGATACACGTATATGAATGAAAAATATAAAATATGGATATTGGCCGGAGAAGCTTCCGGTGACATTTACGGGGCCCGCTTGTCCGAAGAGATAAGAAAGCTGACGGCTGGAAAAACCTCCGTGAGCATTTCAGGTATGGGCGGACCTGAAATGAAAAAAGCCGGCGTCGATATACTCGTTGATTCGACGGAACTCGGAGTTGTGGGGCTTTTCGAGATAGGTATGATGATATTCAAGTTCATAGGGATTTTCAGATATCTCGAAAGAAAAGCCGCGGAGGAAAAACCGGATGCCGTGATACTTGTCGATTACCCGGGTTTCAATATAAGGTTTGCGAAGAGTATGTACAAAAAGGGAATACCCGTTATCTGGTACATAAGTCCGCAGGTGTGGGCATGGCGCAAGTCCAATATTCCGAAACTGGCGAAGTACTGCGCTAAGATGCTTGTGATTTTCCCGTTTGAGCCTGAGACATACAAGGGCACGGGGCTGGACGTTGAATTCACCGGGCATCCGCTGGTTGATGTTGTGGCGGAGAGGGGGGACGCTTCAATAGAAAGGCAACTGGACACGGTATTGCTTCTGCCGGGAAGCCGCGGCGGAGAAATTAAGCGTCTGCTTGTGCCGATGCTTGAGACGGTAAGCCTGCTTAAAAAGAAAAACAGCGCTTTGAAATTTGTCATTTCCGCTCCTAATGAGAAAATATTCAGTATGGTCAGGGAAATGTATGATGATTTCCAGAGAAAAAATCCGGATTTGCCCGGGATTGAAATATCCTGCGGACGCACGGCCTACTGGCAGCAGGCCGCAGGCACGGGGCTGGCGGCATCGGGTACAGTTACCGTGGAATGTGCCATTGCGGGGCTGCCTCTGGTTGTCGTATATAAACTGAACCCGTTTACGTTCCTGCTGGCGCGTATGCTGATTACTCTTTTCAGGGGATTTTTCACGATGGTGAACATTATAGCATACAAAGTAGTATTTGAGGAATTTCTCCAGAAGAACGTCAGGGCCGAACTGCTTGTCCCGGCGATGGAGAGGATAATGCCGGGAGGGGCAAGGCGGGAGGACGTCGAGAAAGACATGCTTTCGGTAAAGGACGCTCTCAGCGCAGGAAGTAAGGGAGCGAGTTTCAGAGCGGCGGAGGCGTGTGTTGATTTCTTTAGTTCTGGAAAGCTGAAGTAATCTCAGCTTTCCATTTCTCTGTGCCCGAATTTTTTCAGTGTTTCGCTGATTGCCTGGAAAAGCCTTGATTTCTTCAGGGGTTTTGAGACGTAGGCATCCATTCCGGCTGAATAACAGTGCCTTATATCTTCTTCCGCGGCGTGTGCTGTCAGTGCTATTATGGGTATATGCTTTCCTGTATTTTTTTCCTCATCCCTTATTATCATTGTCGCGCTGAGCCCGTCCATTTCCGGCATCTGTATATCCATTAAAATGATGTCATAATTTTCTTTCTGAATGGCGTCAATCGCCTGAATTCCGGTTGAAACAATTCTGCATTTGCAATTTTCACCCTGAAATATTTTCCTCAGCAGGAGCTGGTTTGTTGGTTCATCTTCGGCAATCAATATGGAGAAAGGGTTTAATTTTTCTGAGATTCCGGTGTTGAGTGTAATTTCGGTTCCCGGCATTGCTTCTCCATTTTCAGGTACAGGGCCCAGGCATAACGCGAAACGGAAAATACTGCCCTCTCCGATTTTGCTTTCAACGCTTATCTGACCGCCCATTGCCTGAATGAGTCTTTTGCATATTGCCAGGCCCAGTCCGGTACCTCCGTACTTTCTGGTAAATGAATTGTCAACTTGAGAAAAATCATCGAAAATGCTTTCCGTTTTTTCTTCCGGTATTCCTATACCCGTATCCGTGACGGTAAAGCCTATGACAATCTTGTGCTCTGAGAGGGAGAGCTTTTCAAGAAGATTCTGATGAATTTCTCCTCCTGCCGTGATTTCTATCTTGCCCTTATTGGTAAATTTCACCGCGTTTCCTACGAGGTTTATGAATATCTGCTTCAGCCGGAGAGGGTCAACAAAGATGTCTTCCGCCGAATTCTTTTCAATTCTGACGGAAAGCGCGATATTTTTCGAGCTTGTCTCCGGCAGGAATGTGTCTGTTATTTCCTCAAAAAGTTTCCGCAGGTTTGTTCTGACCGGATAGAGCTCAAATTTGCCGGACTCTATTTTTGAATAGTCCAATATATGATTTATGAGTGCGAGAAGGTCTTCGCTTCTGGATTTTACTATATGCAGGTATTCCTTCTGGTCTTTTTTTAAATCGGATTCGACAAGTATTTCAGTAAAACCGATTATAGCGTTCATAGGCGTGCGTATTTCATGGCTCATATTGGCGAGAAACTGTGATTTCGCTTTGCTTGCCGCTTCCGCCTGGATTTTAGCCTTGAACATTTCCTCTTCCGCGTGTTTTCTCCCGGTTATGTCCAGCATTATGCCCTCGTAATGAGTTACATTGCCGGAAGCATCTCTCAATACCCATATATGACTGCTTATCCATAACATGCGTTTATCCGGCAGAAGAACCCTGTATTCCTGAGTAAATTCATTCGCGCCGATTTTGAGCAGATTATTTCGTTCAGAAAGTATTCTGTCGGCGTCCTCCGGAATCATGATATCTTTGAGCGATATTTTCCCATTCATGAAATCTTCTGGTGGATATCCAAAAAGAATCTTCAAATTTTCTGAAGCATATTCTGCTACCCACTTTGCTCCGGCGCGCCAGCGGAATACCACTACAGGGCTTCTGTTTACGATTTTTTTGAGCTCGGTGAGTTTTTCCAAGGCCAGCACTTTGTCAGTTTCATCAATTATGGATATCATTACCTTGGATAAGGTGTCTTTGAACTCGGGAACGACATGTATTTTCATTGAAACGTGAATTTTCCTGGCCTTGAAAGTTCGGAATTCAACATTAGTTTCAAAATCCAGTCTTCCTTCTGCCAGGGAGGCAAACACCTCATTGAAACTCTTATAATCTTCTCCGTCGATGTAATCGGAGGGGAACGTGGAGATTATCTGTTCTTTGCTTTCCGCGTCAAAAAGTTCAATGTTTTCTCTGTTTATATCAATTATTTTGATATGCCGGATACAGTCTTTAAGTACCTCCGGGTTCCGTGCAAAATAGTCGCTGAAATCCCTGACCCCTTCGTTTTTCAGTCTGTCAAAAATCTTTTTCACATCGGAAAGGTCTTCTTCCCATATTGAAATTGGAGAATTCTCGAAAAGGCCCTGATAGTGTATCGCGTTTTCCATCAGTATGCTGTCGGCGCGTTTGCGTTCTTTTATTTCTCTTGTTATGTCATTGCATACCTCAATCACCAGCTTTACTTTTCCATTCGGGTCGCGTTCAAGAACATTTGATGTGCAGGATAAATGCAGGGGACTTTTATCAGGGAGGATGAATTCGTTCTTTTTCTGATGGGTTTTCCCGTCTTTTATGCTCAGGCAGGCTATACATGTATCGCAGGGGTTGGTTTCACGATGCAGGGCCAGATAACATTTTTTTCCTTCTATATCATCTCCGAACTGCTTTTTTGCCACGGAATTAGCCCATACGATATTCAGCTTGTCGTCAATGATCCTTATATGGTCTGTCATAGACTCTATCATGTTTGAAAATTTGAGCTTGCTCTCAATAAGCTCCGTTTCAATTTTCTTGGCATAAGTTATATCTGTCTGAGTGCCTATCATCCTCATCGGGGCGTTTTTGTCATCGCGCTCAAATATTTTGGCTTTTGCAAGTACCCATATAAAGCCGCCGGATTTGGTCTGCATCCTGTATTCGGCCTTGTAAAGTCCCTCTCCTGATTTCAGGTATTCACGGAGTGACTCTATGGTTGACGGCAAATCATCTTTATGGACAAGGTTTTCCCAACTGTTGTATGAGGCTGGAAAATCCCCGATTGCATATCCCAGCATTGTATAGAAACGGGGGCTGAAATAATTTTCACCTGTTTTTATGTTCCAGTCCCAAAGCCCTTCATCGGAGCCTTCGAGCGCGAGATTGAGCCTTTTCTCGCTTTCGCTCAAACTCTTCTGCGTTGCCATGATTACAAGCTCCGCCTGGTTTCTCCTGTCGATCTCATCGAGTGTGTCCTTATGTGCTTCGATGAGTTCTTCTGATATTTTTCCCAGATAGACATGATAGCCCAGAAAGAGTAAAATCAGAATGATAGCGGAAGTGCCTATTAATGTCAGAAGAAGCTTGTCCAGAAAAACGTATTTGGGCGTAAGATCGCTGAACAAAAGCATTTTTCCTATTTCTTTATTCAGTCCGTTCCTCAGCGGTGTACTTGTCAGGAGGTAGTGCCTTTTATTTGCCGAGAGTGATGAAATTGTTTCCGGGATTTTGTCTTTGAATTTTTTTTCCAGTCCGGGAAGCAGGCCTTCTTCAGTCATGTTTGTTATCGCGTAATCGTTGAAAGTATTCCAGCTTCCCTTATTTCCGAAAACTTTCAAGCCCTCCTCCCACTTTTCCTTCGTCAGATTCTTTTTGTTTATAGCGAAAATAACATCAAGACCAAGAACTTTTTTAAGGTCAAAGATTGTCCTTTCGAGTTCCTGTCCGACTTCGATATAACCGCAAGTTTTGCCGTTTATAATCCACGGGCGGACCACGCGCAATGTCAGAGAACCGTATTTACCGAGTTCAACGCCGAATGAGAGACTGTTGCTTTCAATCGCGTTCTGAAGTATGAAATGAGAGATGGTATCGCCGTACCTTTTGGGATTGTGAACTCTCAGAAAACATTTTCTGTCCATCTCGATGAAGTAAAGATGGGTGGTGTAATATTCCTTGTTCAGGCGACTGAATATCAGTTCAGCGTCTTTATAGAGTTTTTCTTTGTTTTTTTTCGTCCAGTCGAGCTGAAGCTCTCTGTCTTTTTCAATGTTTTCAGAGATGATATTATAGAGAAGGGCTTCCGTTTCTATTTTTTCTCCGAGCATTTTTGACGCGCGTTCCGAAAGAGAGATCACATCACTCTGAAAATAATCTTTCTGAATAAAATAGAAAACTGCCAGGGCTATAACCGACAGCGTCAGGATGGCTATAAGTACAGGAATAAATATACGCATCCTGATTTTTGTAAAAACAGCTTCCACTTAATAATATCCTGTTTTTATGTCTTCGGCTTGCCGTACTCATGAGAAGGCGGAAGTACCGAAATCAGATCATACCTGCTTTACGGGCGTAAGTAAAAATGCCGCCGCTGTCGATAACTTCCAGCACATCACCAAGTGACTTTAATGTATATTTCTTCCCGTTCGAAGTGATATGCACATCAGCGCCTTCTATTGTTATTTCAGCTTCGTCACCGGTCTTGAAATTGCCGGCGATATCCGTTGCCGTCTCAATGGGGTAAAGCTCGCCTGTAGAGATGCAGTTTCTGAAAAATATTCTCGCGAAAGAAGACGCTATTACGGCCTCGCAGCCTGCCGCGCCGAGGCTTATGGGCGCGTGTTCGCGGCTGGAACCGCATCCGAAATTTCTCCCTGCTATGATGATGGGGTATTCCGTTTCCATTCCGCCATTGCGTATATAGCTTGTTTTATGTTCGGCCGGGAGCCCGGAAAGAGCATAACTGCCGAGTTTTTTATATTCTTCGGGTATTGTCGGCACGAGGTTCAGATATTTTGCGGGAATAATCTGGTCCGTGTCTATGTTGTCTCCGAGTACGAAGACTTTGCCTTTGATTATTTTTTTAGACATATTGAAAAACACTCCTATTTCAAAAATTCACATGGGTCTGTTACGTATCCTGTCAATGCCGAAGCCGCGGCTGTCAGCGGAGATGCCAGGATTGTCTGCGAATCGATTGAACCCATCCTGCCGGGGAAATTACGGTTTGTCGTACTGATGCAGACTTCCTTGTTGTTGCAGCGCCCGTAAGTGTCTTCCGGACCGCCGAGGCAGGCCGCGCACGAAGGTTCGCCAGGCTCCTGGCAACCGGCTTCCCTGAATATGGTGAAGAGGTCTTTACCGTCAATCTTTTCTTTTTCCATGGCTCTCTTGACGTTTACGGTCGATGGGATTATGAATGTATCGACTTTCACTTTCCTGCCGTTAAGTATCTTTGCCGCCGCGATGAAATCTTCGAGTTTTCCTCCCGTACAGCTTCCAATGTAGGCGCGGTCTATTTTCCGGTCCTTCAGTTCAGAGGCATTGAAAACTTTGTCCGGCGAAAACGGAAGCGCCACGCAGGGACGAAAATCTTCCGCTCTGTATTTATATACTTTCAGATATCCGGCGTCCTTATCGCTTTTGAAGCATTCAAAGCTTTTATCTGTATGGGCTTTGACGAAATCGACAGTTTTCTTATCCGCGGCGATAATGCCGTTTTTGCCTCCGGCTTCAATTGCCATATTACATATTGTCATGCGCTCGTCTATGGAAAGAGCGTCTATTGCGGGGCCTGAAAACTCCATCGCGCAGTAAGTCGCTCCGTCAACGCCGAGATCGCCTATGATTTTCAGGATGACATCTTTGGCCATCACTCCGTCCAGGAGTGTACCGTCTATCTCAAATTTTATTGAGGCCGGGACTTTTATAAGGAGCTTGCCTGTACCCATCACGAAACCGGCATCGGTGTTTCCTATCCCGGTGGCGAATTCGCCGAACGCCCCATGTGTGCAGGTGTGGGAATCCGTACCGAAAAGCACTTCTCCCGGCCTGCAATGACCGTTTTCGGGAAGGGCTACATGACAGACACCGGCGTATGAAGGCGTGCCGGGATCATAAAAATGCGGCAGTCCCTGCTCCTTTACGAAATCCCTGAGTATATCAACGTTTCTGTGACATTTGGGGTCGGCGGTGAATATATAATGGTCCGGGATTATGACCACGCCTTCCTTGTTCCAGACTTTGGCTTTTTCGCCGAATTCTCTTTTGAATACCCCTATTGTACCTGGTCCGCATACGTCATGTGTCATGAGTATGTCCGCGCTTACCCATATATTGTCTCCGGGGTCCACCCGGCGTCTGCCTGATGCTTTGGCAAGTATATATTCTGTAATTGTCATTCCCATTTTATAAACTCCTGTTTAAAGCATAAATAAAAATATTCTGAATGTTCAGACTCTAAGTTATCACTGTTTTGCAGAATTTTAAATAGCGTCTTTGAAAAATCATCAGTTGTTTTCGAGAAACAGCTCGAAGATAAGCAGCGACCATAGTTCATGACTGTAGTCGGCCTTCATTGACTGATGAGAGTTTATCATTCTTTCGAGAGCGTCCCTTCTGAAAAAGCCGGTCTTTACGGCTTTTCCCTCAAGCAGGCACGACCTCAGCTGATTGTTCCAGCGGCTCCTGAACCATGCGCCTATGGGAACGCCGAAACCCATCTTCTTTCTTGAAAATATCTGGGGGGGCAGTTCATTTTTGAAAGCCTCGCGCAGAATGTGTTTTCTTGTTGAAAATCGCTGTTTGAATGAAAGCGGCAGTGACGCGGCAAATTCGGCGACTTTGTAATCAAGGAAAGGAGATCTTATTTCAAGGGAATTCGCCATGGACGCTATATCGACTTTCACAAGTATGTCGTCAGGCAGATAATTATGCAGATCTATTTCCATCATTTTTTCGACATAGTCGTTGGCTTTCGTGAGATTGTAGCACGCCTTTATGTATTCATTCGTTCCAAACGGTTTGAAATCCCTGAACGCGTCTCCGTAGATTTGCGCTTTTTCTTCCTCCTGAAACTTGGATATGATGCTGAAATAGCGTTCATCCGCGCCGACTGAAAAAATTTTCAGCAGACGGTGAAATATTCCGTAGAAAGTCCTTTCCTCCGAGGGCAGGGGAAGCATCTTCAGTGCTTTTTCCAGCACTTTTGTTCTCAATGCGCGCGGCATAAAATTCAGGGCGCGGGAGATTTTCATGACCAGGTAGCGGTTGTATCCGGCAAAGAGCTCATCCGCGCCGTCTCCGCTCAAGGCTACCGTCACATGTTCCCTTGTGAATTTGCTGAGCAGAAAAGTGGGGAGCATGGATGAATCGCTGAAAGGCTCGCCGTAATGCTTCACGAGCTTTCTGAGGACGTCAAAATCATCGGCTGAAACAATTTTTTCCTCGTGTTCCAACGTTTTTCCGCTCTTTCTGGATATGAATTTGACCGCGATATCCGCATAGTGCCTTTCATCGTATTTGGCTTCCTGAAAACCTATTGTGAAGGTCTTTACCGGAGCGGAGCAGAGGCGGGACATTATGCTGACGATTATGCTTGAATCTATTCCCCCTGAGAGAAAGGCCCCGTAAGGGACGTCAGACGTAAGGCGGGCGCGGACGGATTTCTCCATGAGTTCGCGAAGCGCGGCGGAAGCGTCTTCAAAACTGATGTTCAGTTTTCTTGAGTAATCTATGTTCCAGTAGGCGTGAAGTTCCCTGCTGCTCTTTTTCAGGTTTATTTCCAGTACGTGAGCGGGCGGAAGTTTAGATACTCCCGTATAAATTGTTGACGGCGCCGGTATGTATTGCAGGGAAAAATAGTTATGTATAGCCTCCATGTCAAAGGCTGACGGCATGTCAGGATGCGTTTTCAGCGACTGGAACTCGCTGGCGAAAACAAATCTCTTATTGTTGTAAAAATAAAGCAGGGGTTTCTTGCCCAGCCTGTCTCGGCCCAGAAGCATATAATCTCTCTTTCCGTCATAAATGGCGAAAGCGAACATCCCGTTCAAATACGCCACGCAGGATCTTCCGTATTCCTCGTAAAGATGCACGATTACTTCCGTGTCGGAATTTGTTTTAAATATATGTCCTTTGTCTTTAAGAGATTCGCGGAGCTCTTTGTAGTTATAAATTTCCCCGTTGAAAATTATCTGTATTGAGCCGTCTTCATTTGAAAGCGGCTGTCTGCCGCTTTCCAAATCTATTATGGACAAACGCCTGTGGGCGAGGCCCACGTTTTTATTTATGAAAGTCCCGCTTTCATCAGGCCCCCTGTGGACAAGGGCGACGCTCATTTTTTCGAGCAGTTCAGGAGATATAGCTTCCCCGTTCAGATTGATTATTCCGGCTATTCCACACATGTGATTTTCCCTGTTTTCCGGGGAGAATTTATAGCCGGAGACAGTTAATTCAAAGTTTTTTTTAAACTAAATAGAAATATTATTCAGTGTTTTCGGGATAATCATGAAAAGAAGAAATTGCGGGAATAAGTGTTATATTAACTGGAATAACCGAATCTGAAAGACGCAACATGGACAATAAAATTGATACCTGCGTCCCCGGCCAGGACGCGTTTTTTCTGAGTGATGACAAAAAGAAAAAGGCCATGTCCACGGCGATAAAGTCTGTCAGCCTTTATTCTATCGGAGATCTGCTTTATAAAAACAGTTTCATGCTGATGTACCTGGCGGCGCTCGGCATATCCGGGGATATGATACTTGTGTATCTGGCGGTGCCCAATCTGGTGTATATGCTCCTGACTATCCCAGCCGCGCATTTTTCTGTCCGCATGACCTATGTCCACAGCGGCGTTATCGGGCTTATTGTAAGCGCTTTCGGCCTTGTTCTGCTTTTTACGGCCCCCTTTCTGCGTCCGTGGGGAAGCGAATGGATACTGTTGTTTGCCGGGATGCTTGCGCATGGAGTCGGGCTGGCCATTTATGTGGCCACATGGTTTCCGCTTTCCTCAATATTCGTCCCTGAAAAAATCAGGGGCCGTTTTTTCGGGAACATGCGTTTCTGTTTCCAGTTTGTTTCCATCCTCTTCGGCCTTATCGTTATCGGGGCCCTGAAAAAGGATTCAGGCATCACTGTTTTCCAGTTTTTTCTTGCCCTTGCCGTTCTCGCGAAAATACCGGGGATACTTCTTTATTCAAAGCTCCCGCCGAATCCTGTTCAGTCTGCGCCCTCCGCAAGCCTGAAAGAAACTGTGTGGAATGCTGTTTCAGCCCCCGGTTATATGCCTTTCTGCGCATATACTTTTCTGCTGATGCTTGCCACTGGTTCCTGTTCCAGCATTTTCTGTCTCCTTGCGAAAGGGCCCATGGGGTTCAGTGATGGTGAAGTGGTGCTTACCGGAACCCTGCTCATGTTTGGTTCTGTCGGCGGATTTTATTTTGGTGGAAAGATGGTTGACAGGCTTGGCGTCAAACTTGTGTTCATGAGCTGTCATTTTTCTTTCGGCATTATT
Source organism: Lentisphaerae bacterium GWF2_44_16 (assembly GCA_001803225.1). Classification (GTDB taxonomy): domain Bacteria; phylum Verrucomicrobiota; class Lentisphaeria; order Victivallales; family GWF2-45-14; genus GWF2-44-16. The sequence continues at coordinate 15,595 of MHBF01000152.1, forward strand.
CTTTTGTCCTTTCTTGCCAGGGGGTTTATTCCGGCGTCGTGTTCTCTGCTGTTTGTATGTGCTCTTTCTATGGCGTTTGGCGCGGTGCAGGCTGCTTCCGGGATTGCCCTTACCTCTGAGATGCTCAGCCTTGTTCCTCACGAAAATAAACCTGTCGCCACCTCACTTAACCAGGCATTAATGTATATGGGGGTTGCCCTTTCGGGGCTTTTCAGTTCCCAGGCCATAAAGTTTCATATCCTGAATGACGATTGGAGCTTTGCCGGATGCAGGATGGGGCAGTACGACACACTGATACTTTTCTGCGGCATCATGGTTATAATGCTTGTCGTAACTTTGGGACTTGTTCCGTCCGTGGTTAATTTTGTGAAGGTGTCGATGGTTTCGGACAGGACGTAAACAATCCGTTGAAACAGACGAAGCGTCTTTCAAATGCCGGGGAAAAACTTATTTATAGAGCATTTCAATGTGGCCGCGCTTGCGTATTTGAGCTGAATTGCTTAAACTTGTGCTGCTGTTAAAATTTCTTCCCGGTTTCGTATGCGGCATCCAGAAGTTTTTTATCGGCTTTTATATCACCGGCGGCATACGCGGAGCCATGGATCACGCCTATGCATTCTCCTTTGGAGAAACTCAGGATATCCTGAAATGTCCTTATGATATTCATCGTGCCGGATGTCAGTACATCAGGGTCTGCATAAGAAATGGCGAGCGCGATTTTTTTACCCGTAAATGCGGAAGTAAAATTTTTCATATCGACAAGAGGGTATGTGCGGTCAATGAATGTTTTCAACTGTGCCGACATGGAACACCAGTAAACAGGAGTCGCCAATATGAACGCGTCCGCGTCTTCCAGGTCAGGATATATTTTCTGCATATCATCTTTGATGACACATTTGGCGGAAGAGCTTTCCTGGCAGGCATTACAGCCGGAGCAGGCGGCGATTTTCAGGCTTTGAAGGAAAATTTCTTTTACTTCAGCACCGTTATCCTTAGCGCCGTCGGCTATTCTGCGTGCTAAAATGGTGCTGTTGCCGTTTTTTCTCGGACTGCCGAGGACGACAAGTATTTTCTTCTTTTTTTCAGGCATAAAGAAACTCCTGGTTATTTAATGCCTGAAATCTATCATCAGGATATGATATTGCAACTGTTCAGCGGCAGTATATGGCTGCGCTTGTCTGTGTTCGTTGTCAGTTATTCATAAAGGATTGAGTGCCAGGGCTTCTTCAGTTTCTGTGACGAGTTCGTTAATTAGGGCGTTGACCGGGACTATTTTATCAATTCTGTGGGCATTGGCCCCGCAGGGGGCAAAGCCGGACTCAAAATTACCGCGTTGTGCGTTAAGGAGTGTTTTCGCTATACAGTATGTGGTTTTGTCCGGTTCGCATGTGAAGAGGCAATGATAACGGCACTCGAAGTTGGAGCTTGCGCCATTCTGTATCTTTCTTACAAAGTCGTTGCGTATGACGCGGAGCGGCATTTTAACCGGGCTCTGAAGAACGACTATGTCTTCGGGCTTCGCGTTGATGTATTCGTTTTTGAATTCCAGAGATGCGTCGCATTCATCTGTGCAGACAAAGCGCGAACCCATCTGTACCCCTGATGCTCCCAGTTTCAGAAAACGGGCAATGTCTTCTCCGTCGAATATCCCTCCGGCGGCCACAACCGGTATCCTGGAGCCGTCTTTCAGCTTGTATTCTGCTGTAACTTCCAAAACTTCCGTCACGAGCCGTTCCAGTTCCGAATGAGGGGCTGAAACAACATCGCTCATGGTAAAGCCGAGGTGTC
>MHBF01000152.1:17390-27368 GCA_001803225.1 Lentisphaerae bacterium GWF2_44_16
TCAGAGCGTCAGGGAGTCTCGAATATTTAGCATTCCACACCTTGCAGATCAACCCGGCGGCCCTGGCCGATGAAACGATGGGGACCAATTTAATTTCAGGATGTCCGGCAACAAAAGATGGCAGTTTCAGCGGCAGCCCGGCGCCTGATATGATGACTTCAACATGTTCTTCTACAGCGACTTCAACAAGGCTTGCGTAGTTTGTGAGGGCGCACATGATATTGATGGCGATGGGGTTTTTTGTAGCGGCCTTAGTTTCTCTGATTATATCTCTGAAACCGCGCGCGGACCTTTCTTCAAAGTCCAAATTTTTATAATCATCCGCTTCTCCGTTGCCTACGGATGCGAGCACTCCCAGTGCTCCGGTGTTTGAAACGGCGGACACAAGACGCGGTCCGGAAACCATTACACCCATACCGCCCTGAATGATTGGCGGTGATATTTTCAATCCGCCTATATTAAGGCAGGGCAAAATATTGCTCATACTGACTCGCTCCTGTTTGTTAGCGTCATGCGTACTTTTTGGATGTCTGATATTGCCCGAAAACGATGCGTTGGCGATCGTTTCCGGCGTGAAGACACCCTTATGAATCGTTCTGAAACGCATGAGTCGGCTTTGCCTTTTTACGGGCTCACAGTTGCGCGACAGTTTCCGGGTTTCACGGAATTTAGTGCGACTTCATAAGCTGCTAATCTACCATGTGTTTCTCAGCATGTCAATGCCCCGCAACTTTTATTCTTCATGATTACAAAATATTTTTTACGAAAGACCCTTCTGTCATGATATGAAGATTGAATTAGCTGACCGTTGACACTTTCTCAGGAAGCACTTTTATGTTCTATTTCCTTATCAGACTTGCTCCGTATATTCCTTAGGGCTATATTGTTTCTTTTAGCAGAAAGGTTTTAATAATGAAAGAACTTGAAGAAGGCAGCAAGCTCCAGCTTGATTTTTCCAAAATAGCAAAAATCGCGGAGAAATGCCGCGACGTAATCCCTGTGGCCGTTCAGAACATCGATACAAAAGAAGTCATACTCGTGGCCTATGTCAATGAAAAGGCGCTGAAGGCTTCCATCGAGTCGAAAATCGCGATTTTCTGGTCAACCAGCCGCAATGAGCTTTGGGAAAAAGGCAAAACATCCGGAGAAACTTTTGAACTCTGTGATGTCTATGTGAATTGTGAACAGAATTCCCTCCTCTATATCGTGCGCCCGCGCAGGGGAGATATCTGTCATACGAAAAACAAAGACGGACAGCCGCGGAATTGTTATTACCGCAAAATAAATTTCAGCACATGGGAACTCGAAAACGTCAATCCCTGAAATGTTTCAGCAGACGGGATAAAGGAAGCTTATGAAAGTTGAACTCTTTGATCTCCTGTTCATAGCGTTATTGGTGTGCGGAGGTTTCCTCCTTTATTTTTTAATGATTTTCATTCATGAAAGAAAACGCCGTAAACTCAGGGCGATGCCCTTTCCTGAAAAATGGAAGAAAATAATTGAAAAGAATGTTATTCTTTTCAATAAACTGCCGCATGAATTCAGAGATGAAATTTACGGGCATATCAATGTTTTTCTGAATGAAAAAAGTTTCGAAGGATGCGGCGGGTTGAAAATCACTGATGAGATAAAGCTTACTATAGCGTCGCTGGCCTCTGTGCTGCTTCTTAACAGAAAAACGAAATATTTTTCCAGGCTTTCGGCGATACTTGTTTATCCCGGCGCGTATGTTGGGGGGAATTATTCCCCGGTCGGAGGCGTGTACATCCGCAATGAGGCGGAAGTGCGCCTGGGCGAATCATGGATGCAGGGAGCGGTGGCGCTTGCGTGGGATTGTGTCCAGGCGGACGCGAAGGGCGGAGGCAGGGGAGGCAATGTTGTCCTTCACGAATTTGCTCACCAGCTTGATCAGGAGAGTGGTCCCGCGGATGGATCGCCTGTTTTCGACAGGGATATAGCCGCGACGGAATGGGCCGCGATTTTTTCGAGGGAATATAAGAAGCTTTGCCTGGAGGCTTCCCATGGCATACATGATGTGATTGATGAATACGGCACTGTCAATCCCGCTGAATTTTTCGCCGTGGCCACAGAATGTTTTTTCGTTAAATCCCGCGAAATGAGAAAAAGCCACTTTGAGCTTTATGAAGAAATGAAAAAATATTACAAGCTTGATCCGGCAAACTGGTAATTACGGATGAACGAAGAAGTCATATACTCTATTATCATCCCTGCCTATAATGAGGAAGAATATATCTCAAAAACGTTGACCTCTGTAAAGAAGGCCATGGAAAATATTGCCGACATAAAGGGCGAACTGATAGTTGTGGATAACAATTCTTCCGACAATACTGCCGCAACAGCCCGTAGTTTTGACGCTCTTGTCGTTTTTGAGCCTCACAATCAGATATCAAGGGCGAGAAATGCCGGGGCGGAGGCTGCCCGCGGCAAGTTCCTGATTTTTATGGATGCCGATACGACAATGCCGGAAGGCCTTTTAAAGAATGCCCTCTCTAATCTTCTTTCGGGCCTTTGCTGCGGAGGCGGAACGATTGTTACTTTTGACAGTGTTCTTCCATGGTACGGGGAAGCTGCCAGAAAGTTTTTCAACTGGCTTGCCGTTAAAAGCGATTTTGCCGCAGGCTGTTTCATATATTGTCTGAAAGACGCTTTTCAGGGGGCCGGTGGTTTCAGCGAAAAAGTCTATGCGAGCGAGGAAATATGGTTTGTCCGGCGTTTATGCGCGTGGGGCAGACAGAAAAACATGGACTTCAGAATAATAAGTGAATTTCCGGTTGTTACTTCAGGCAGAAAACTGAAATGGTTTTCTTCCTATCAGTTTTTCGCGTTTCTTTTCCTGACCTGTTTTTTCCCTTTTGCGCTTCGTTCCAGAAAGCTTTGTTTTCTTTGGTACAAACACCCCGTGGAAAAGGAAAAATAAAATAAACATTAAAAGCTTAACAAAAGCAAGTTGCTACTTATCACGCGGGGGCAGGCCGTGGTCAGATCCCGGGGTGCTGATCACTTGGAGCAAGACCCTAATGAAACCTTCTTTTTCAATCTCCGTACTGCCTGTTAATTTTCAGCAGAATATTTGCGGGGCAAAGGGCAAATAGGCATAATATCTCGCCAGACCGTATCAATTGAAAGAATTTCAAGTTCCATGTCCACGAAGATTTCGTTGTTTTCCAACATAAGAATGTTGACTTCCAGAACTCAACGTGTTAGATTTTTTCCTGTTCATGCGTACTCCTCTTTGTGGAATTAGTTCATACTAAAAGATTATGCTGGGGGTACGCTTTATCAGGCATTGACAGTTGCTTAATCGCACCCAGTTGACATGGTAACTCAAAAAAACCACAGAAAGGAACCCGCAATGGCCCCAAATGAGATATCACCCGGTAAATCCCCGATGAAAAGCCGATTTCTGCTAATCATCGCCTTTATTTTAGCGGCATATATGGCGGAATGCCCCGAAGCCTATGCACATGACGCTCCGCCGCCAAAACCGGCTATTATTGATGTCAAGAACCATGGCGCCAGCCAGAACAAATCCCCGTCCGAAAACACGAAAATTATTCAGGACTGCATAGACTCGATGCAAGTAGGGCAGACCTTGCTGATAAATGGAAAATACCGGATTCTTGGTCTATACATAGACGGTAAAAACAATATACGAATCTCAGGAAACGGCTGTTTGATTTTGTCCGGAGCAAATCCAAAAGCTTATATTTTTGAATTAAAAAATAATATACGCGACATTCAAATAGACTCGCTTGAATTAACTGGTGAAAACGGGAAGGGCATTGCTTTTATAGGTAACAGCAAGGATTGCGAGGCTTACCTGAGTGATCATTATGGGACCCGTCCGGATATGAATGCCGCGGAATTGGAGACGAAACTCAGGATTATTCTCAACAATAGCGCCAGCCAGAAATCCGCATATGGGCAAACTGCCATCGGCAATAATTCCGGCCAGTCGATTAATAATGTGATATTCAAAAATCTCTTCATTCACGACATCAATATCGGCATCTCTCTTAACGCCGACTTGGGAGGTGAATATAGCAACGCTCAAGTCATCGGCAATAAAATATGTAACCTGATTGGAGCTGCCCCAGGGCAGGGCTATGGTATTCACCTGGCAGCTACGGCCAATTGTATAATTAAGTCCAACACCATAGTAAACGCCTCGAGGCACTCAATATATCATGCCAAAACGCGGAACGACGCCGGTTCAGGAACGCTTATTCAGAACAATACCATCTTGGACCACCGGAAATCAGTGGCGAATTCCAGGCCACCGGGCTCCACCGGTTGGATTCGCGCCGCAATGGAAATCTGCCGATCGAAATCCGTCCTGGTCGAGCGGAACACTATTAACGCCTGCTATGATACCTGCATGTGCATTTCCAGAGATACCGTCCAGGGATATTCCTGTTCAAATATCACCGTGACAAACAATCAATTCAGCAACCGGCAAAACGATTCACCTTACATCGTCATCGGAGAACAATACGCTTCAAGCGATTACATCACGGAAGGTATCAAAATCACTGACAATACTTTCAAGGCGTCTTCTCCCGGATATGACGTGCAAATCCTTCAGGGCAAGAATATTATGTTTTCAAATAACAACTTTTTCCGGACCGGAGCGGAAAGCAATATCAGTTTTATCCGCCTTGGTCATGACGCATATATTTTCACTCAGTCAGATATCAATCAGCTCACGTTTGTCGGAAATCGGTATTCAGGACCGCCAGGGAATTCCGATACTGTCGCGTATTTTATTGCTTCAAAACTCAGTGACGGTACCTCCAGTGTCAATATAAACAAAAACTCATTGAAATTTGTCTCCCATCTATGGTGTTGCGGTGACAATAACAATAAGAATAAGACAATTAGCAATCCAAATTTTGTGTTGAAAAATAAAAAGGCAAAATAGATATCTAAAACCTTACCGGATTTACTTTTTCCACGGTGTTTTTTCACAAAAATCACTCTGGGTACGCCCCCGCTGATTAACTTGTAATAGATTTTACATTAAGTATTTCCACGATTTTTAAAAATCTAATGTAACCGTGTAATTTTATTTTTTAGTATATGAAAACTGCATTTAGGTGAAAATCAATCCAACAGGGAATGCTTTGCCCCATGATTTGTATTGATACACTTCCACGTTGTACATGCAATAACCGCATAAACCGACGAGTTGAAAATGGAACTTGAAATTTCTTATCTCTACGGCAGAAAACATCTGCCCGTTTTTCAGTTTTTCATCTGCTCAATTTTCAATCAACATCTGCTTTTTCATAAAAACAGGAAAATTTCAAACATAATTACTTGTATTTGTTGGTCTTTATCCTTGCCCGGAACTCGTTGTTTCCCTACACCTACAGACATTTATTCTTCAGCTAGATAACCTTCAAATGTATCAAAATTTGTCTCTTCTGTCATTGCCGTATCCAATGCGTTTTCATAAATCTTTTCGTCAGTATTGCCATTATAAGTTGCTAACATTTCTAAAATTGGCATTGCCCAATTGATTTCCTCAATGCGTAACCCTAAATCATTTACAGCTTTTTTTGTAGCAATCTCGAATTCTTCTATATTGTCTACTTTAGCTGTAACATTAGTATATGCACCTAAACAACCATCAAGAATATCATTTTTAGGGTCTCCTTTTATGTGTACCAAACCTAGCCATACTGACTTTAAAAGTTCTTCTTGTTTCTTATTTTTTACCATACTCATAGTTAAGTCCTTTTTTAAATTCAGGATAATCATAATGTGTTGGCTTTAAGCCCCCCTTGCTATTTACCGCATGATAGTGAGGAGGATTTTCATTTTTTGCAGGATGATGTACTGCTGCTTGTCCTTTGGGGATTTTGGCTTGAGATGCATCTTTTGCAACTTTTTTTGTTGGGGTTTTTACTGTCACTCCGGGTACGACCCCTCGGTTTTCCCCCTCGGCAATTATCCGGAAATTTTAATAAGTAATGCGCAATCGGATATCCAGACATCCGGATTTTCCGGACTGATAATGATTTTCTTGTCTGCGGTTTCCACCATAACGAAATCTTTATAATTGGCGCTGGTGGAATACACCCAGAATTTACCGTATTTACGGTCCCAGAACAAGCCGGTTGCCGCAAAAAGTCCGCCGTTGCCGCATAATCTGATGCCGCAACAAATGCTTCCGGGAAGCCGGTAGCATTTCACAACCGAGCCAAATTCTTTTTTGCCCGAACGATAATTAACCGTCAAACGCAAGTCATCAGATATTTCAAACGATTCAGGTGTCCACAGGTAGCATAAAGCAGAAACCAGCAAGAGAAATATCCCGGCAATCAACAGCGGACGGATAAACATTGCGCCAATCAGAAACCCCGTAGCCAGGAACAAAATAAATCCGGTAATCCAACAGATGCAAGCGCTAGTTTTGACCGTATTCTGTTTCATTTGCTTTCCCTCCTTCTGCTAATTATCAATATAATATATTAGGGAAATATCCAAAGACAAGCCGATATTGTGTCATCCGAGTTTCATTGAGGGGGGGCATTGAGGATGGTCATTTTTTTTCAGAATGCACTTCTAGCCTGCCTACTGACTGAGCGAAGCGAGGGAGACTGGCAAGGCAGGCGGAACAGCATGTATGACGTTGGAAAACCCAAGCGCAATTCACGTTCTCGATTTTCGGTTTTTTAAAATAGTTCTAAAATAAAGTCTGCTATGGACGGGACTGTGGCCGTTACTATAATTGGTGCGCCCGGCGAGAATTGAACTCACAACCTTCTACTTCGGAGGCAGATGCTCTATCCAATTGAGCTACGGGCGCATTCCAGATTATTTCTGTGAGACCTTTATTATAGTTTAATATCCTTTTCATTCAATATCTGATATGCGGTTTCTTTCAAGAGATCGCTGTTTAATGTGAGGATACATTTTTCAAGAAGGGCCGTGGACTGTTCACTTTTTTTGTTAGCGAGGACAGCCATGGCGTTCCTTCTCAAACGCGTAATTCCCGTATGGGCGAGGGGGGTATCCGCTATTGTTTTCTCTATTTCTTTTGCGGATGAGAGGAGAAGCCATTGCAGATCAATTGCGACTGGAGGCGGAATATTTGAGTCCGGGCATGAGCTTGTGCATATATCACAGCCGAAAATCCATTCACCCAGCATCTTTCTTTCTTCTGCCGTCAGAATGCCCTTTTTTTCCATGCTGAGATAACTTATACAGCGGTCAATTTCAAATGCTTCGTTTTTCTCTCCAATTGCTCCGGCGGGGCATGATTTACGGCATTTTGCGCAGTTCGAGCATGGTATGTCGACAGCTTTGGAGGAATGATATTCCGGCAGGGATAGGCTGCTGATTATGGAGCCTATGCAAATGCCGCTTCCCTCATCGGGGCAGAGAATGCATGAATTCATTCCGATTTTGCCGAGTCCGGAGATGGCGGCGAGCGGTTTTTCCGCAAGCGGTTTTGTGTCAATACATATTTCCGCGCGAATTTCCATCCCGGAAAATTCCGAGAGTCTTTCAAGAAGGCCTTTCAATAGAAAATTCAGGTGGATATGGTAGTCGGTTTTATTTGCGGCATATCCGGCTATAAGGCCTGATAATTCATCGCATTCAGCTTCGGGAAGCTTATTTTTAGAGGCCGGGACCATGCGAAAGGGAAGGGCGGTCATTATCAGGGATTTTCCCCAGGGGAAAGCTGATATTATATCAGCTCTGGCGGCGGCTGTTTTTTTAATATACCCGGGCCATTTGCTTATTTTGTTTCCCTGGAAAAAGACATTCAGTTCAGAGGAAAGGACTTTCATCTTTTTCGTATCTAAAGGAATTGAAGCTATGGATGTGAACCCGGAGATTTCGCACTCCTTCTCCATAAGCTCATAAAAGGCGGATTTTTGATTAATAATCCCCATAATCGTTTATATATCCTTTGCTTTCAAATATCAGGGGGGCTATATTATACATTCCGATTATATTATTTTATAATAAAACTAAAATATTAAGGAGCAAATAAAAATGTCAGCAATTTATGATGTTCATGCCCGTGAAATTCTAGATTCCCGCGGTAACCCCACGCTTGAAGTGGAAGTAACCCTTGACAGCGGTGTCATAGGAACAGCGGCTGTTCCATCAGGCGCTTCAACCGGTGAAAATGAGGCATTGGAACTCAGAGACGGCGATAAGAAAAGGTATAACGGCAAGGGCGTATTGACTGCCGTTGAAAACGTCAACGAAAAGATATTCCCCGAAATAGAAGGAATGGATGCTCTCGACCAGATCGGCGTGGACAGCGCCATGATCGAGCTTGACGGGACAAAGACCAAAAAGAAACTCGGCGCAAATGCCATACTCGGAGTTTCCCTTGCGACAGCTCATGCCGCGGCTAAATTTCTTAATATCCCGCTTTTCAGATATATCGGCGGCACAAACGCCAAAGTTCTGCCCATACCGATGATGAATATAATCAACGGCGGCGCTCATTCAGACGCTCCCATTGATTTTCAGGAATTTATGATCAGGCCCATAGGCGCGACGAGCTTCCGTGAAGGGCTCCGCATGGGCGCTGAAGTGTTTCATGCTCTCAAGGGTGTTCTCCACAAAAGAGGGCTCAGCACGGCGGTTGGCGATGAGGGCGGTTTCGCTCCCAATCTGAACGGCGTGGAAGATGCTTTGAACGAGATTATGGAAGCCATAAAAGCGGCAGGTTATAAGCCCGGGCGCAAGTCCGAGGGCGGAGATGTCTCAATCGCGCTTGACGTAGCAGCCAGCGAATTTTTCAAGAGCGGCAAATATGACTTCAAAAAAGAAGGCAAAGGCGTAAAGAAATCTTCAAGCGAGATGGCGGATTATCTTGCTGAACTCGTCGCGAAATATCCTATCGACTCAATCGAAGACGGCATGTCCGAAAATGATTGGGAAGGCTGGAAGATACTTACCGAAAAGCTCGGCAAAAAAGTACAGCTTGTCGGAGATGATTTGCTTGTAACGAATGTTGAATATCTCTCCAAGGGCATCAAGGAAAAGGCCGGAAATGCCATACTTATAAAAGTAAACCAGATCGGTACTCTTACAGAAACCCTTGACGCCATTCAGATGGCACACAGGGCCGGATGGAACGCCATCGTAAGTCACAGATCAGGCGAAACTGAAGATACGACAATCGCGGATATCGCTGTAGCGTTGAGCACCGGACAGATAAAGACCGGCTCCGCCAGCAGAACAGACCGCATCTGCAAGTACAACCAGCTTCTCAGAATTGAAGAGATGCTCGGTGATCTTGCCATATATGGATGAGGTGACTGTCAACGGTTTTGAAAGCGGAAGGAATATTTTATCCCTTCCGCTTTTTTGCTGAATGACGAAAATCTTTTCAAAACGCTTGTTTGAGCAAATATGAATTTGAGAGCCGAAAGACTTAAGCCCTACGCCATAAAAGGCCTGAACTGCCTGAAGGACTTCCGTTTTGTGGTGGCCGTTTATATTGTAGCGGCCCTTGTGTCGTGTACAGTTAAATATATTACGTCAAAAGGCGATCCCGGCGTGTATCCCATTTACAGGCAGGCTTTTTTCAATCTTATTCAGATGAATGACCTCTACAAGGTATATCCGGGAATTGATTATTTTCTTTATACTCCGACATTTCCCATTCTCATAGCGCCGTTTGCGGTGCTCCCGATGAGCTTGGGCGCTGTTTTGTGGGGTATCGCGAATATAATCCCGTTTATTATCGCGATAAAGCTTCTTCCTCTGAGTGAATTCAGGAAAGTGTTGGTGGCGTGGCTGGTGTTTATGCCCGCGCTGAACAACCTTCAGCATTTCCAGAGCAACGTCATAGTCTGCGCTCTGATACTGCTGGCCTTTGCTTCTTTTGAAAGAGAGAAACCGCTCTGGGCGGCGCTTTGCCTGGCTTTGGGCTTCTTCATAAAAGTGTACGTCATAGGTTTTGCCGTGATATTTCTTTTT
>MHBF01000153.1 GCA_001803225.1 Lentisphaerae bacterium GWF2_44_16
ATCGCCAGATTGGTTTTGCCGCAGGCTGAAGGGAATGCGCCTGCCATGTATTTCACTTTGCCTTCTGGACTCGTCAGTTTCAGGATAAGCATGTGTTCCGCGAGCCAGCCCTCATCACGCGCCTGAACGGATGCGATACGCAGCGCCAAACACTTTTTGCCGAGCAGTGCATTGCCGCCGTAACCGGAGCCGAATGACCATATCTCACGTGTTTCGGGAAAATGTGAAATATATTTTTTCTCAATCGGCGCGCAGGGCCAGATGCCATTGTCGGAAGCGCCGTCAGCCAGAGGCTTGCCGACGGAATGCATGGCCGGGACAAATTCACCGTCTTCACCCAGTACTTCAAGGACTCGTGTACCGACACGGGTCATGATATGCATATTGGTTACGACATAGGCAGAATCCGTTATTTCCATACCGATTTTAGCAATCGGGGAACCTACGGGCCCCATTGAAAAGGGAATAACATACATGGTGCGGCCCTTCATGCAGCCCTTGTAAAGGCCGAGCATGGTTTCCTTGAGTTTCGCGGGATCTATCCAGATGTTTGTAGGGCCTGCGTCTTCTTCTTTCTCTGACGCGATATAGGTACGATTCTCCACTCTGGCCACATCCGAAACGTCAGAGCGGAAAAGGTATGAAGCCGGACGTTTTTTTTCATTCAGCTTTATTGCCAGACCTTCTTTGTGAGCGGAATCAAGAAGCCTGCTATATTCTTCAGATGAGCCGTCGCACCAGTAAACGGCATCAGGCGTACAATGTTTTACCCAGCCGTCAACCCATTCCAGAAGCTTTTTGTGCTTTACGGGAATATTTTCTTTGTTCATTTATCGTTCCTTTTTATATTTTTATTTTTCTCTTACAACTTTGCAAAGCGCCTGGTAGCCGTAATGCATAAAGAGATGATCAAGCACTACCAGCGACACATAATTTTCGACTACAGGCCAGATACGGGCAACGATTGTGGGGTCGCGCCTTGTTATCGCGGCAAGCTGTTTATTTTCATTTGTATATTTATCAATGGTACTCTGAGGCTTGTCAATGGTAGGAGTGCCTTTTATCGCCACTCTTGCCACGATGTCCTGTCCGCTGCTAAGCCCGCCCAGAATTCCTCCGGCGTTATTGGATTTGAAAACAACTTTGCCGTTCTCAAAACACATCTGGTCGTTATCCTGTGAACCGGTCAGGTCCTTGACCTTGAAACCCGCTCCGACTTCAACGCCTTTTACAGAGCCGAGCCCAAGCAGTTTTCCGAGTTCAGCGTCAAGCTTATCAAAAACGGGCTCGCCCATTCCGACGGGCGCGCCTGTAACAACGACTTCCACAATGCCTCCGGCTGAATCTCCCTGCCGTGAAATCGTGGTACATGCCTTCACCATCTCTTCCGCCACATTGACATCAGGGCAGTTGAGTATGTGATGAACACCGTATTTCTCTTTTATTTCAGAAGCGTTCATTGGCTTCTGTTTGGCACGGATAGCGTCTATTTCCTTTTCTATCTCTATCAATATCGCGGATTTTTCAAGGAAGCGCATATCGTTGCGTATGCGTCCGTTCACATATACGTTCTGATAGAAAGGATCATAATCGCGGCGCATTTTTTTGTAGTTTTCGCAGCTTTTTAAAACGGCCTTCGAATCAGACGAATCGCAAGGAACACCGGCAAGTTCCTTTACATAGGCGAAAACTTCGATTCCGAATTTTTTCAGCACCTGCTTGGCGACAAAGCCCCCGGCGACAATCGCGGAACTGTAACGACCGGAAAATATCCCGGCCCCGATAGCGTCGTCAAAAGGACCGTATTTGATGAATGACGGATAGGAAGCATGTCCGGGACGCGGTGTACGGTTCGTATCCTGATACTGTTTTATATGTATGAAATGGCGGTCAAGGTTTGGAATGAGTATGGTAATGGGAGTACCATTTGTATAGAAAGCGTTCCCCGCGCCTTCAATCGTATCCGTCGCGTTGACGCCCGTATAAATCACAGGCAAATCAGGCTCTTTTCTCGGAGATGAAAGCTCATCGGCACCGGGCTTTCTCAAAAGCAGGTCCCCGTATATTTCCTGTTCCGTAAAATACATGCCCGACGGTATCCCCTGGAGTACGGATGTCAATCCCTCCTGATAGGAGCCGCCGGCGATAGTAAGCTGAATTAACCTTCCCAAACTGCATCCGACCATAACGCAAACTCCTTTTCCTTAAAATATTATATACAACGTCTTAATAAACAAAAGGGCCGCAGGCATGGATTCCCACGCAGCGACCCAAATAACAACAGGCGATATAAGCCGCCCCTCGTATTTCTGCCTTCTCTCGTTATACAAACCCCTAAAATACAACCTCACAAAACAATGTCAAGCCGAAGGCCTTTATTTAGCGTCATATCGGAACTTTTCGCGTATTTGGGACTAAAAAAACAAAGTTAACGCCAATACTGTATGTAGTGTTATTTTTCTTTTTTCCCACTGCCGGGCACGACTTTGAAAACACCGTTTTCGAGAGATTTCATGATTACGCGTCCTGAAGAAAGTTCTCCATAGTTGTTGAAGGAAATAAAGGGGGCCACCGTAACGTTGTTCTCATATTTTACTTTCAGAAGAGCGTCAACTATGGATGAGGGCCTTGAGCTCTTTGCTTCGGCAATGGCAAAAGCCAGGACATTCAATGTGTCGTATCCCTGGGCCGCCCATACGTCAGGGGCTTTTTGGAATTCTTTCTCATAACTTTTTTGAAAATCCAGCAGGGCTTTCTTGTTCACTCCCGGGTCATAAGTGGAGGGCAGAAAGACCCTGAGTTTTTTACATTCCGGGAATCCGGCTATTTCGGGATTTTCCATTTCGCCGCTGAGGAAACAGACAGGTTTGTTTTTAAGCTTTGCAACGTATCCTACTGTCTCTTTCACGAGTTCGATGCTGCCGCATATCAACAGGCTGTCGAATTTCCCGAAAGACTCAAATAATTCCAAAGAGTCTTCAATAAGCTCCGGGGGGCTTTGGGGATATAAAATCTGCCTGTATATGATGCCCGTCTCTCCGGTAGGGTTTCTGGGCATGAATGAATCAAAGGCATTGGCAAAATAGTATCCGGCACAGAATTCAGAAGGGCTTATTATGTATGATCGTTTCAGATTGTTTTCGTCAAGCGCCCTGTACATTGTCTTTATGACTTGGCGTATGCTTGGGAAATTAATGAATGCCATTCTGAAAAACTCCATCTCCGAAACTATGCCGGAAGTGAGCGTAGGGGAAATAAAAACAATGCCGTTAAATTCGCAAAGAGGAGCGGCAGAAAGGAAATTCATATAATTAACTCCTCCTATAATGACTACTACGCCTCTGTCGTCAACAAGTTCCTGGATAACCTTTTTGCATCCTTCGGCACTGCCGCTGTTGTCTTTTTCAATCAGCTCTATTTTTCTCCCGTTAAGAATGCCTTTCCGGTTGATTTCCATGCATGCCAGTCTGACACCGTCACGCAAACTGGCCTGCGCATTCCCAAAAGAATAAACAAATCCGATCCGTATATCGCCCTTTCCTTTTTTATCAGCCTTAAACGCCGCTCTGTCTCTCGCTCCCGCGGTGCTTATATTTCCAAGTCCTTCTATGTATTCAAGGAGTTCTTTCCTGTTGTGATAGAGAATTGTTATAGAGAGAAAAACGACTATTCCCGAAAGAATAACTATGCATAAATTTTTCATTTCACACCATCTGCCTTCTGGCCAGTCGGCTGAAAACGCCGGGCCTGTTGATAAGTTCCCTGAAAGTCCCTGTCTCTACGAGTTCGCCTTTATTCAGCACATAGATTTTGTCAGCGCCTTCGATGGTGCTGAGCCTGTGCGCTATTACTATTCTTGTCGCGTTCATTTTTCTGAGGCTTTCCGAAATTACCGCCTGAGTTTCATTGTCGACGGCGCTTGTGGCCTCGTCAAATATTATTATGCGCGGCTTTCTGGAAAGCGCCCTCGCTATGAGTATGCGCTGTTTCTGTCCTCCCGAAACTGTGCCGCTTGATACGAAAGTGTGCATTCCCATGGGCATTGCCTCAATATCTTTGTCGCATCCGGCCTTTCTTGCCGCCTCCCAGGCGTCATCCATGGATATGTTTGAAGAGCCCGCTATGTTTTCGTAAATGGAACCGGCTTCCAACGCTCCGCTCTGAAGAACAGTACCGATCTGTTTTCTGAGTTCTCTCCGGTTTATGGCATTTATATCCTGTCCGCTGTAATAGACGCCGCCGCTTTCCGGTGTTTCGAAACCCAGCAGAAGCCTGGCTATTGTGGATTTGCCCGCTCCTGAAGGCCCCACTATCGCTACAAACTCTCCGGGCGCCGCGCTTATGCTGACGTTTCTGAGAGCGGGAGGACTGTCCTGCGTGTAGCGGTATGATATGCCGTGCATTTCAACTCTTCCGTCCAGTTCCCCCGGCGCTTTGAAAACGCTGTCCGCCTCCGAGGCTGTTTCCATGAGAGGCTTCATCCTGCCGTAAATAGGTATCATAGTCATCAGCACCGGCAAAGTGGTGGAAAAAGCAATCAGTGCCCCCATGAATGTGGTAAACGCGGAATTGAACGCGAGGTATTCCCCTATGTTCATGCTCCCCCTCCACGTCTCACCGACAAGATAAAAGAAGAAACAGCTTATCAGCACTGGAAAAAAGCTGTCGAAAATAATCAGGAAATTATTGTTTTTCATGGAGCGTATATGCCAGCGGGTTTCCTCGGCGAATTTCAGGGCCCATCTGATAAACGCGCGGTCTTCCGATATGGAGTTCCGTATTTTGTTTATTCCGTTGAGCACCTGAACCGTAAAGCCATCCAGCTCACCGCTCGCCTGAAGCTCTCTCTTATGATTTCCGGCATTTATCGCACCGACTATGCAGAGAACAATGAAAAAAATCAGAAGGAAACAAAGCGCGCTCAGGGAAAGTTTCCAGCTGTAATAAAACATAAGCATTAAACTGGGTATCGCGAAAAGCAGAGAGAAAACAGCGCCGCTTACATTGTCGGCAAGAAGTTTCCGGATGGCATCAATACCCATTACGCGCTGTGTAAGTTCGCCTGTTGAAAAACGCTTGAAAAAAGAAAGCGGCATCTTCATGAGCCGTCCAACTACCGCCGATTGAAGATTGTAGTCGGAAAGCGTTTTAATTCTGAGTATGGCAAGCGAACGGCCAAGGGAAAATACAGTTGCCGAAAGCGTGGCGGTAACAAGTATAATCCCAGTCTGCCAGAGCTGAAAATATTCCGCGTGGGGAATAACGCTGTTGAAAACAATTCCGGTCACATAGGGATAAATCAGGGATATAATCCCCCCTGTCATTCCTGTCAGAAATGCGACTTTCAGCGGAGGAAGCAGTCCGCGGAAAGCAAGCCTCAGCATGTCTTTCGCGCAAAGTTTTCCAAGCGGCAGCTGCGGATACATCACATAGGCGACGACATCAAGTTTTCCCGCATCGTCGCCGTTCATATAAAAAGGCGCGGCACTCAGGTGCGGGGCATAAATGAGATGCTTTTTGCATTTCCTGTCAAAAATCACTCCGGCGGGCTGCTGGACGTCCTTGTAAAAAACAATCACCGGGCCGCTTTCATGTTTCCACCAGCCTGAAGAAAGCTTTACAGTCCTGTAAAAAACCGATGAAGACTCAAGCACACGACGCATAAAGTCAGTCCCGTTAACTACTTCGCCGGAAGGATTTTCGGTAAATTTGAATTTTATACCCTGCTCTTTTCCCACAAATTCCAGCACTTCAAATAAATGGCATGAAAACACATTTGCGGAAGTTCCGCCCTCGGAGGATTTCCTGCCCAACGACGCCAATTCCTCCAGTGATGTTTTCATGGCGTTGCGCTCCATCAGCGCCAGTTCTTTTCTCCGTACTGCTTCGGTATTGTTGCGGTATGCGCAGGCAAGAAGGAAAGAACGGAAAAATATCTCATAAAATTCTTTCAGTTTCCGCGTAAAAAGTTCTCCGTTTATAAAATCGGATGTGGGCCGGAATTCAACGGATAAATCATCAAGGGCTTTCAGCCACAGTTTGTTTGAAAGAGGAAAAACACTGCCTTCAGCCATCAGCATTGACTCCTCGTTTCCGCATATTACGCAAAACCCGCTTCTGACCGTTACCCATACGAGACCGCGTTCCGGCCTGAAACATGTCCCGCTCTCGAAATTCAAAATTCCCTTCGCGTCAGTAAGTTCATTATCGCTTATGACTCTGCACGCATAAGGCATTCTGGAACAGGCAAGTCCCTGACTGAGCTTTTCCGCCCATACATGAAACTTTTCCGCAAGCCACTCCGTTCCGCCGCATTTTTCGATAATCTCCTGAACGCTTTTACGGACGCAGAGTATTTCAGAACCCGGCAGGGCATCGGCAATCAGAGAGACTTTCTCATCCTTGAGTTCCATGACAACAGCCGGAAATATGAACTCGCCTTCCTCGAAGTGCGCAACAAAAAAACGGCTTCCCGGTGAACCATCATCATTAAGGCATGAACAGAAGACATTGACACCACCCGACGCGATCCAGTAAAAAGCTTCCCTGTCAAGGATAAAAGGATTAAGTCCGCTCCCTTTCAGCGGAACGGATATTTCTCTTATGATTTTGTTCATCTCTTCGTTCATGACTGCTCCGAATTTATAAGCCGCGCGTAAAATCCGTCGGAGAAAGACATAAGCTGTTCATGCGTCCCCCTCTGAACAATATTCCCGGCATCCATCACTATTATCTCATCACAATCCCTTATGGTGCTGAGACGATGGGCAACGATAAGACATGAACAGCCGCGCCGTCTCAGGTTGTCATCTATGATTTTCTCCGTTTCAGGATCAAGAGAACTCGTAGCCTCGTCAAGTATAAGTATCGATGGGCTATTGAAAAGTGAACGCGCTATTTCCATCCTCTGCCGCTGTCCTCCGCTGAAATTGCGTCCGTCCTCTATGCATTCGGCGCCGTAACCGCCGGGACGCTCTGCTATTTCAAGGTGTATATCGGAATCCATCGCCGCCTTTATCATGTCGTTGTCCGGCGCCAAGGGATTCCACATGCTGAGGTTTTCTCTTATTGTGCCGCTGAACATGGCAATGTCCTGGTCAACTATCGCAAGGGACCTCTCCAGGCACTGCCGCGAATAAGCTCCGGCGGGTTTCCCGTCAAGCAGTACCTCGCCCTCCCAGGGTTTGTAAAGACCGGCAGCGATTTTTGCCACCGTGGACTTTCCCGATCCCGAACGACCGACCACAGCAATTCTTCCGCCCGGCTTCAGCAGAAGTGAAAAATCCTTTATCAGCGGTTCCGAAAGAGGCGCATAGCCGAATGTTATGTTTTTCATCTCCAGACGGCCTTCGAGAAATATTTTGTCATCCTTCGGCAAATGCTCTCCGGTCTCCCGGAATACAGGGGCCTTTTCATAATTCAAGATGTCGTTTATCTTGTCAACGGCCCCTTTCGCCTCCTGAATTTTCGCTCCTATGCCGGTGAGAGTCGCCACCGGCCCGAGAAAGCCTCCCATAAGCACCTGGAACGCCACCAGCATACCCATAGTCATATCGCCGTTGATTACCCGCCACGCGCCGAAAACCAGAATTACAGCGTTATTCAGTCCTGAAAGCAACTCAGGCAGCGCTGAAATATAAACCGATGAAACGCTCATTTTGCGTTCAGCGTTTATGCTTTTGGCCTGATGCCCGGCCCATTTCGAAAAGAAGTCAAAATCGGACGCGGAAGCCTTGATGGTTTCAATCATCTGTATTCCGCTTACAAACGTGCCAATCATTTTACATTTCGCCTGAATGCACCCTTCATTCAAATCCTGCCTCCTCCTGTTCACCATACGCAGAGCTATGATATTGAGAAAAGCTATGATTACGCCGACCAGCGCCAGCGGCACGTCATACTGAAACATAACGATAAGATAAAAGAAAACCATAAAGAAACTCGCGAAGACTTCTCCGGCATCCCCGCTCAGCATATCCGCTATATCGCGGTTCAGCGAAATCCTGTACTGCAAATCCCCCGGCGAACGCTGATAATAAAATTCCGGCGGCATCCTTAATATATGATGAAAAAGCCCGGACGCCGTGGAAACAATAAACTTAATGCTGAGCTTTAATATGGCGGTCCTCTGAAGCCATACAATATAGCTTCTGACAAGCATGGTCAGGAAAAGCGCCACTATCAGCGGCAGCAGCCAGTCATGATTCGAGCCCAGCACGTCGTCAACGAATATCCTGGAGGCCGTAGGTATTATTATCCCCGGAACTGCCAGTAGAACACTGCACAGAAATATATAGAATACGGCAGTCTTGACATTTTTCATGCGCGAAAAAAGCGATGCCAGCAGAGATTCCCTTCTGCCTTCCGGCTTGAAGTTCTCCCCCGGCTTTATCTCAAGCGCAAGACCTGTAAAGGAACGGTCGAACTCATCATAATCAACCCTGCGCCTGCCCCCGGCAGGGTCGTTGATATAAAAGTTTTTCCCCCTGCGGCCTTCAAGAACGACAAAATGATTGAAATTCCAGTGAAGTATCAGAGGCAGTTTCAGCATATTAAGCTCATCGGGTTCATGCTTGAAGCCGCGCGCCTCAAAACCGTGCGACCTCGCGGCCCTGACCATGTTCATGGCATTGCTGCCGTCCCGCGAAACACCGCAGTCAATCCTGAGTTTTTCAAGAGGCAGAAAAAGCTTGTAATACCTCATCACCATTGAGAGACTGGCGGCACCGCATTCAGTCATCTCCATCTGTAAAACACTCGGGACCCTGATGCGTCTGTTTTTCCAAAGAATTTTCCGGGATTCTTTATCCATAGGCTTTCTAGGACCTTGCCTGAGAAGGCTGAGATTTATTTTTAGCGTCAAGAGGCAGATTCTTCCCCGTACCGAAAAACTTCTCTCTGAGCCATGGTATTACATAAGTTACCGGAGGACGGCGTTCTACGACTATCTGCATGTTGCATGGCATTCCAAAAGTTATTTCAATATTCTCGGGAGCTTTGCATGTCCATTTAATGCCAGTTGGATTGGAAGACGAAGGTATCAGTTCGACCGTAACGGGTATTACAACATCCTCTCCTTTTTTGAAGTATTTCGCTAGCTCCATGTTTTTGAAAACGCTTTCCAGCACCTGGCTGCCCGCCGGATATATCCCTACCAAGCGAACAATTCCAAGCATGGAGCCGTAACGCTGCGGCTCTATATTTGTAGGCGATATATAAACAAGCTGTCCCACTTTAAGCTTTTTCCAGTCCTTGACTGGAACATAAGCGTTCAGCTGCAATGAGTTAATCGCATCAGGCATGATGATAAAAACGTTTTCGCCCTGAGTAACGCTGTCTCCGGGACTTTTTATGACGTCAGCCACTACACCTTTTACCGGACTGCGGAGAAGCGCACGGTGCATGTAAGCCATTCTTTTCATTTCCAGTTCATTCAGTGTAAGTTTTATCTCCTTCAGCTTATCCCATATAAATTTTTTCTTTTCCAGGAAAAAATCAAATTTCTCCACCGGAAGCTTGTATTTATACTGTTTCTGCGAAGTAACATTAACTTCCGCGTTTATGGAATTCTGGAGCATCTGGTAAAAGTCAACTTTTGAAGTAATACCTCTCTGCCGCAAGTCCTTATACATATCAGAAAGCTCTTTCAGATAGCCTTGTATTTCCGTCAGTCTGTTAATTGTAACATCCGACGCTTCATTCACTTTTGAGAAATAATCCTCGCGGAGTAGCGTATTGGTTTTTTCCGCCTCCACAAGTTCATCAAATTGTTCCTTAAGAAGAATATATTTGTCAACAAGCTGCTTAATCTCGATTTCAAGAAGCGGCTGGTCTATTACCCCTATGACTTCATTCTGTTCGACGGGACTGCCCGCTTCAACATTGATATATTTCACTGTACCGGCGGCCTTGGATGAGACTGCCCTGACCTGCCCGGGGTTCATCAGCATTCCAGCGCCGCTCACTTTAGTGTCTATTCTCCCGAACCATCCCCACAGGGCCGCCACTGACATTATTATTAAAACCGCCAGGAGGCTCATCCATAATCTCAGGGAAAGCACCCCTATAACTTCATCCAGTTTCTCAGGAGATGAAAAACTGGCTATGGCTTTTTCCCTGAATATATTGCTCATCTTTGCGCAGACCCTCCTTTAAATGGAAACAATTAAGTCCTACCCCAATATAATAGCAATATTTCCGCTGATTTCTATTCCGGTAAAATAAAAACATTAATAAAACAAACTTAAAATCACGGTCTCTTTTTCCATAAAAATCAGTATATCGCATCAAAAAAAAATTTTACACAATAATTAAACCCTTTATCCGTTATCTGTGCATGGAAACAACATAAACAGGAGGAAAAACCATGAAAATGAACTCTCTCTCTCTAATGGCCGCGGCAATCGCGTTCAGCGTTTACTGCGGGGCCGTCTTCGCTGAAGACACGGCAACAAGTTCCACTACCGAAACAGGCACAAAAAGCGATTCCACTAAAAAGGGAAAACGCGAGCGCATGAAAAAATTCGATAAGGACAGCGATGGCAACTTGTCTCCTGAGGAAAAAGCCGCGAGAAAAAACTTCCGTGAAGAAATGATGAAAAGATTTGACAAAGATGGCGATGGCAAGCTCTCTGAAGCCGAAAAAGCCGAAGCCGAAAAAGCCAAAGCTGAACATATGAAAAAATTTGACAAGGACGGCGACGGAAAACTCTCCGATGAAGAAAGAACTGAAATGCAGAAAACAGTTAAGGAACAGCATCTCCTGAAGAGATTTGACAAGGACGGCGACGGAAAACTCTCCGACGAAGAAAAAGCCGAAGCTGAAAAAGCCAAAGCACAGCACATGAAAAAATTTGACAAGGACGGCGACGGAAAACTCTCCGACGAAGAAAAAGCTGAAGCTGAAAAAGCCAAGGCACAGCACATGAAAAGAGCTGAGAATAACGCCGATGGCAAAGGCCCTGCAGATGACAGGCCTATGAAAAAAAGAAACAGAAAAGCCAACAGGGAAAATGCACCGACGACAACAACTACTACTACTGAATAAAATCAGGTTTAATTTTAGAAAGTTCTACTCTTTCTTTTACGGCCGCCATACCCTTGGCGGCTGTTTTTTTGTTAAATAACACAGACTGCTCTTTAAAACCAATCATTCTCCTGCATATTATAGCGAATTTCTAAAAAGGAAAAATGAAAACTGAAATATCCAGACCGCAAACACCTTCTCCCAACTCTTATTCCGAAATACTTTTCGGAAAATTGAGAAAGGAACATGCCGCCGATTTTCTGGAAAATGAATCCCTCGTGAAACTCAACTACCAGGAAGAAATAGATCTGAAAAATACGGCATTGAAAGATTTCTGGAATTTGGAAAAGCTCCCTTCAAAGCCTGCTGATATCATTCTCTCACCAAAATCAAGAAAGTACAGGACAAACAGCAAACGCAGGGCTTTTTTGAGCAGACACGTTATCTCTCTGGGCTTTACAGGTGAAGGCAGCAGAAAAAAATTCCGCAGTTTCTCACCCACTCTCCCCGAACTGGAACCAGAGGAACATCTCTATATTTACCGTTTCCTTGAAGAAAAGCTGAACGAAAGATCGAATTCTGTTATCGCCAGAAATCTGAATTACATCATAATCCGCGGTTCTTATCAGGAATTTTCCGTCATCTTCAATGTCTTCATGCTCAATGCCGAAATAGTGAGAAAACTCAAGCATCTCGCGGAGTGTTTAAGAGAACTGCCCCTGAACATAGTCTCTTCGCATATTCTGCATTCCCCCGCAAAATCGGAATATTATTTTGACAACAACGCTCCCTCCGTAAATATCCCTTTGAAAAAACTTTTCGGGCCCGATAAAAACGCGCTCATGATAAACAGTGAAAAATACATGTACCACATCATGGCGTTTTCACAGGTCAATGAATCCATTCTTCCCTCTTTCCTCGCGAAAATCAGGGAGCTTCTCAAACCAGGCGGAGACGAGCGCCTCTTTGATCTTTACTGCGGCTATGGCATCTTTTCTCTTTATCTGCGCGATTCATATAATCAGATTTACGGAATGGATTATTCAAAATTTTCCATCTCCTCGGCCATAGACAATCTCCGCCATCTGAAAACGGCAAAATCAAACATCAGATTTCTGTCCGAAGATGTTTCTGAAAAAAATTTGGAAAAACTCTGGGACAAAATCCCACATGACATGCCGGAAGCAGTTATTCTCGATCCTCCCCGCAATGGAACGGGACTGGCTGTAATAGAAGCTATTTCAGAAAGAGGCCCCGAAAAAGTCCTGCACATCTGTTGCGGCATAGAAAAAGTCCCCGGAACAATCAGGGACTGGCGCGATAAAGGCTACAGACTTAAAACAGCCGCTCCTTTCGACATGTTCCCCGGTACCGCGAATCTTGAGACGCTTCTCTTTTTTGAAAAAAACTAATAGTCCCGTCCTAAGCATGGACATGGATAAATACGCGGTTCCATTTCACCGGCTTCAAGCATTTTCTTTTTCAAAAGCACGGCCAGTTCTTCTCTCACGCTGTCATATTCCGGAACGGTAACAAGATTATTGCGTTGATGCGGATCATTCTCGTTGTCATAAAGGTAACGTTCAATGTAGAAGTCGCTTGACGGTATTCCGCCTCCGCGCGCTCTGTCAGGCAGCCACACCGCGTAAGTCCACTTCTTTGTCCTCACCGCTCTTCCGAGATGGCTTTCACTTATCTGCGCGAAAACTTCCTGCGGCCAATCCACCGGATTTCCTTCGGATATTTCATGAAGGGGGCGGCCTTTCATATATTGGGGCTTTTCAATTCCCGCCGCATTCAAAAAAGTAGGCGCCATATCGATAAGGCTGGCCATTTCCTCAACTTTTTTCCCACCCTTGAAACCGGGGCCACAGATAACCATCGGAATTTTCAGACAGCCGTCATGGCATGACCTTTTGTATTCCGAGTTTCTGGTCTTGAAATGCGAACCGTGATCGCTCGTGAAAATAATAAGCGTATCCTCATCTATCCCCTGCTTGCGAAGCTCTTCCCTTATGCGGCCAAGATTCATGTCAAGGCTCTTGCAGCAACCGAGGTAATCAGGATATTCCTTCTCCCATGTCCCGCCAAGTCCCCGCAAGTCTCCGGGAATTTTATAGTCCTTGAATTTATCCCGCAATTCAGGAGGCGCGATAGACATTCCCATGTCGTTCTGAAAGTGCGGTTCCAGATATGATATGAAAAGGAAAAACGGTTTAGTATCGTCACGTTTCCGCAGATACTCAATGGCCCAATCCGTCTGTACATCCACCCTGAACCTGTCCTTGAATTCCCTGCTGTTCCCTTCCTCGTCAAACATAACGCCTTCATACGGGTGAGAACTCGACTCAAGCACATCCGCCGCAAGCCAGCGCTGCCAGCCCCCGCGAAGATTTCTCGGAACAGGAAGTTTTCCGAGATGAATGTTTTTTCTTCTGTCAGAGGCCAGATGCCATTTGCCTATGTATGATGTCTCATAGCCGTTTTCATTAAAATAATGCGCGACTGTTTTTTCATCAACAGGAAGTTGGATACCGTTTGTGAAACAGCCCGTCTCCAACGCGTATTTCCCGGTCTGTATGCAAGCTCTTGCGGGTCCGCATACGGGCTGGCACGTGAAAGCGTTTTCAAAAAGAACTCCTTCGCCCGCCATTTTGTCCAGTTCCGGCGTTACAGGAAGCTCCTGCCCGTAACATCCGCAGGTATCCCACCGTTGCTGATCCGTGAAGAAAAAAACTATATTGGGTTTCTTTTCCGTCATTTTTCAATCCTCCTATAATAAGTTTACTATTAAATCCCATTGAACAGATACGCTTAATACCATCTCCAGCCCATCGATTTGAAATTGAAACTTCCCTGAGAATCATCATGCGTTACTTTCAGTCTCTGATTTTCATCCAGTATTTTCTCTTCATTGTTATCGACGGCCCACTTTATCATTTTCTGTTTCATTTCCGTAATTCTGGCGGCATATTGCGGAATATTAATCTTATTCTCCAGTTCATCCGGGTCAAGCTTCAAGTCGTAGAATTCCTCAGTCCCATTCAACTCCGAGTAAATATATTTATAATTTTTGTCGGCTATCATATAGGCTTGTGTCGGAGAATCGCAATATGAAATATAATAGTCCCTTTCTTTTTTGCGTCCGGCCGGCGATAGTATATCCACTCCATCCACTTCCTTGTTTATTGGAATGCCGGCAAGATTGGAAATCGTTGGAAGAATATCCTGCAAACCGACAAGCTCATCTGATTTGATGCCGCGGGGAAGCGACTTGGGATAACTGATTAACATGGGAACATTGACACTGCCTTTATAGAAACATGTTTTGGCGAAAAATCCGAAATCCCCAATCATGTCGCCATGGTCAGCGGAATATATTATTATAGTGTTTTCATCGAGATTGTTCTGT
>MHBF01000154.1:0-147 GCA_001803225.1 Lentisphaerae bacterium GWF2_44_16
GCACGCTTCCAATACCGGCTCTCTCGGCAAATTTAAAATATCAAAGGAAGAAAGTTCCAGCCGCGGCATACGAAGAATAAAAGCTGTATTACAATAACGGATGAGGGGGTTTTATGAAAGAAACTGATGTTCTTATAGCGCATAACA
>MHBF01000154.1:408-652 GCA_001803225.1 Lentisphaerae bacterium GWF2_44_16
TATTCAAATTTTCTGTAAGGGATACTACAGAGGACAAAGATAAAGACTGGAAAAAAACCGAAACACAATCTGATAAGCTTTCAACGGCGGAAGCTGTCGTTGACGCTCATGATACTCTGATGGACGTCGATCCCGGCAATATACCAAAATTTGAAAGAGTTGTCGACTTCGCCAAAAAAGACCTCGACAAACTCAAAAAGTAAATCAGTCAGAAGAGCCTGCCGAGGAGGGCGGCTATCGCATA
>MHBF01000154.1:715-1975 GCA_001803225.1 Lentisphaerae bacterium GWF2_44_16
GTGAAGCCGCCTTCGGGACCTATGACTAGAGTTGTCTGTTTGTCTACATTGAAAGGGCATGGCTGTTCTGAGGAAGGTTCCGCTATCAGGCAGAAGCTGTCTTTCGAAAGTTCCTCCAGTTCATCTTCTACGAAAGGCTTGAAACGTTTTTTGAATGTAATTTCAGGCATGACGGTATCCACGCCCTGTTCCAGGCCGAGAAGCATATCTTCGTAAAGGTTTTCTTTTTCCAGTACCGGACTTTTCCAATAGCTCTTATCGACTTTCCAGCTTTCGATTACGATGATTTTCTTTACTCCCATGGATGCTGCTGCATGAATGGCTTTTCTGAAGCTCTTGGGCCTGGGAAGCGCGAAAATAAGAGTAAGAGGCAGAGCTTCCGGCGGATCTCTGAAAAGTCTAACGTCCATTTCCATGCTGTCGTCAGATATTGAAGAAACTGTGCCTGTCCCGATCTGACCGTTAAGGATACCTACTTTCAATTCCTTCCCTTTTTCGGCCCTGTGCACTGAAATTATGTGATTCGCCCTTCTTCCCCCAACGCGGGCCCTTCCGTTTCCGATAAAGTCATTTTCGAGGAGAATCACAAGGTTCATTGAATAAGCTTTCCTATTGTGGAAAGAAAAACTTCGGGGATTTTTACAGGGCGTCTTTTTTCATAGTCAAAAAACACAATGCCCGTTTTAGCTCTGGCGATTTCAGTTCCGGATTTTTTGTTTATGAGCTGATAAAAGAAGTCACAGGAAATATTGCCGAGCTCCGAAGCGGTTACTTTGACTTCAAGGACATCGCCATAGAAAGCTTCAGCGCTGAAAATAATCACCGCGTCCGACATGATAATTCCCGCATCGCCAACTTCAAGCTCGCTGAACCCGTATTCCTTCAGAAACCTGACACGGGCTTCATGGACAACCGACAGCACCGCGTCATTTCCCAGGTGTCCCCCGTAGTTTATATCAGTTATGCGCAAAGGAATTTCAGTTGAATAAATGAACTTCCCCGGTAAACTCAATTTCAGTCTGGCCATAAAATAATATCCTCCGTGTTGTGGGATTTGTAATTATAGCTCAGAATGAGAGAAAAACAAAGTGGCGCTATGTTCTTGCAGGAGGGGAAAGGATTTTAATAAAATTCATAAGTACCGGCAAACTTTCATTTTTCTGCCATACCGCGTATATGTCTATTGAAGGAAGGGATGCTTCCAGATTACGGAATTCAATGCCTTTTCTTGACGCTGAGGCGGAAGATTCCGGCACGATG
>MHBF01000154.1:1985-2222 GCA_001803225.1 Lentisphaerae bacterium GWF2_44_16
GCCCGGCTTCGACAAGGGCCAGTGTTGTCTGTTTAGTTGATGCCTCCTGTGCAAGCACAGGCTTGAATCCTGCTTCTTCAAATTGGGTCATAAACCGGTCGTATAATTCAGGATTCATCTTACGCGGAAATATTATCAGAGGCTCCTGTTTCAGGAATCCCAATCTTATTTTTTTGTATTTTCCAAGACCATGGTTTTCAGGGATTGCCAGAATATAGCGTTCAGAATAGAGAAAGG
>MHBF01000154.1:2229-3247 GCA_001803225.1 Lentisphaerae bacterium GWF2_44_16
CAAACCCGAAACATCATGACCGAACAGTCTCATAAAACCGATTTTGATTTTGTTGTTTTTCAGTGCCTCAAGCTGTTCATTTGTCTGCATTTCCTTCAGTACAAGCTTTACTTTCGGATAACGTGAGTGATAACGCTTTATCGCCTTTGAAAGAAAAGTATTTATGGCAGGCTCATTGAAGCCTATGGGTAGATATCCCTCTTCTCCTTTGCCGATGTATGAGAGTTCTTCAAGGGCGTCTCCGGCTTTTCCAATTATTTCATTGGCCTTTTCGAGAAAGATTTTTCCGGCTTCGGTAAGTTTGACGCTTCTGTTTGCCCTGATGAAAAGCGGCGTTCCTATTTCATCTTCCAGGTTCTTTATCCTGCGGCTCAATGGAGGCTGTGCCATATTCAGTTTACGCGCCGCCCTTCTGAAATTGAGTTCCGCCGCCGCTGCCGCAAAGTATTTTAAATCCGTAAGTTCCATAATTCGTGAAATTTTCCTGATTGCAATTGATATAATAATAGTATCAATAATATATAACAATGCTCTTATAATATCAAAAAAAATCATTATAATATATAGCATAGGCCGTGTATTGGGAACAAAAATAACCAAAAATAACTGAAAGGCTGAAATATGTTTATCGATATTCACCTGCATACGGTAAGAAAAAAATCTCTTCCTCGCTATGAAACAGGCGACAACTATGCGCTTCCCGAAGAATTAATCGCCATGATGGATAAAACCGGGGTTGATAAAGGCATTTTACTGCCGGGTACAAATCCCGAATGCCGCAAACAATATTCTACGAACGAAGATATCTTGGAAGTATGTGAAAAATATCCTGATCGTTTTATTCCGTTCTGTAATATTGACCCTCGGGCAGAAGGAAACAGTCCTGAAAGCAATCTTTCCAGGCAGTTGCTTTATTATAAAAGCAGAGGCTGCAAAGGCATGGGCGAGTTATCCGCCAACATATATGTAGATGATCCGCTTGTACAGAATCTTTTCTCTCACTGTCAGGCATGTTCGA
>MHBF01000154.1:3358-17484 GCA_001803225.1 Lentisphaerae bacterium GWF2_44_16
CATTCCATGTCTTTCTGGTCTGAAATCAGCGGAGATGTTACTGATGAAATAAGAAACGGCTATCCGAAAGGCCCGATTACAGAAGGCGGGGCTTTGCTGAGGCTTCTGAGGGAGTATCCCAATCTTTACGGGGATATATCGGCGGGAAGCGGATATAATGCCCTGACGCGTGATGCTGATCTCGGATATTCTTTTCTTGAAGAATTCCAGGATAAGCTTCTTTTCGGAACTGATATAGCCTCTCCCAAAAATGATCACAGGCATGCTGAATTTCTGAGAAATGTTTTGAAAAACAAGAAAATATCCGAAGCCGCTTTTGAAAAAATAAGCTGGCGGAATACAAGTAGAATCCTCGAATTATAGGTAACGAACAGGAGAAATAACTATGTATTTTATCCGCAAACAGATTGAGGAGCTGGAAAAAATAGACGCTCCGCTTACAAGGGAAAAAGATTTTGATTCCTTCTGGGCAAAAGCTGGAAAAAAAGTGGAAAAACATGATCTGAAACTTAAAACAAAACTAATCAATTATCCGCTTGATGGTGTAAAGGTCTATGACTCTGTTTTTCACGGTCTCGACGATACTCCCGTTGAAACATGGGTATTGATACCGGACAAGCCGAAAGGAAAGCCTTGTCCGGCAGTGGTCAGTTTTCACGGAGGCAACGGAAGCCGTGAATATCCTTTCGCCCATCTTCGCTGGCTCATGGCCGGGTTCGCGGTAATTGTGATGGATTTCCGTCAGCAGGGCGGACATACAGGGTCGAACACGGCCATGGACCGTTTCGGAAAATCATTTTCAGTGCTGAACATTGAGAAGTACGATTCTTATTATCTGTATCATGCCTGGACGGATGCGTTGCTGTCAGTTAAAATTTCCGAATGTATGGATGAAATTGATTCTGAAAGAGTCGTTGTTTTCGGTGCCAGTCAGGGAGGCGGTACCGCGCTGGCAATGGCTGCGCTCAACCGGAAAATAGCTCTCTGTCTTTCCATGGTTCCTAGTTACTGCTGGTGGGAAAGGCGTATTTTTATCGGAAGCGCATGCGCCGGAGACCTTGCCGCGTTTATCGGACGTTATCCTGAAAAAGCGGAGATGGTTTTCAATACCATGAGCTATTACGACGTTATTAATTTTGTCGATAAAATAAAATGTCCTGTAATGGTTTCCTGCGGACTGAAGGATGAAGCAACACCGCCGGATTGTGTATATGCCGCGTACAATAAAATCAAATCGGAAAAATACATCCGGAATTATCCATTCGGCGGACATACTATGGAACCCCTGGAAACAGAAAAACAGCTTCGCTTCATCCGTGAGCGCCTTTTGTCCAAAAAATAATATACAAGCTTGGTTTTGAAAGAATTTTAAGTATCATTACTGAAATGGAGACGAAAAATGATTTCTTATTCGCGCGTTGAAACGGCGATGTATGAGGCCATGAAGACGGCGGCGCTTAAAATGCCTCCGGATGTTTTGGATGTCCTTCAAAAGGCCATGAAAGAGGAAAGCGATCCTCTTGCAAAAATGCATCTGGAATTAAGCCTTCAAAACGCGATGTTTGCTTCAGAGGGAAAGGGACTGATTTGCGGCGATACCGGCTTTCCGCTTTTTTTTGTTAAAGCCGGAAACAGGACTGAAGTAGAAGGAGGCTTCGGACGTTTATGGGATGCCGCGCGCGCCGCCGTAGCGAAAGCCACGGCTGAAAGTTTCCTGAGGCCTACAATGGTTGACCCTCTTACACGTTCAAATCCCGGAAACAATATTTTTCGTGGAATGCCCAAAGTAGAACTTTCTTTTGAAGGCGAGGGGAACAGTCTTGAAATAATCGCCGCGCCAAAAGGCGGAGGCTCTGAAATTTTCGGTACCTTTTACAAAATGCTTTTCCCGTCCGACGGCAAAACGGGAATCATGAAGTTTATCATCGAGTGCATAAAAGACGGATGCTACGCCGGTAAAATATGCCCTCCGGCGATTGTCGGAGTCGGAATAGGAGGCACTGCCGACCTTTGCATGAAACTGGCGAAGGAAGCCGCCCTCCTGCGCACTGTTGGAACTCATAGCAGTATTCCTGAAATAGCTGAAATGGAAACAAAACTGCTTTCCGCGATAAGGGAAAGCGGAATAGGCCCCATGGGATCAAAAGGCATCAACGCCGTTATGGCGTTGAACATTGAAACCGCCGCCACACATACCGCCGCGCTTCCCGTGGCAGTCAACGCCCAGTGCCTTGTAGGAAGGCGCTGGAAAGCGATAATCAGTGGAGATGATTCTAAAATTACTTATACGGGAACTCTCTGATTATGGATGAACTTAAAAAACAAATTTGCAGAAACGTTGATGATAATCGTGCTATGATTCTTGAATTGGCGGAGGAAATATGGAATAACCCTGAAACAGGTTATCAGGAATTTGAGACGGCGCTCCTCGTGAAAAAGTTCTTTGAGAAACTGAATTTGCCGTTTGCCGGAAATATCGCGGTAACAGGCTCCAAGGCTGTGCTTGATACGGGAAAGCCCGGCCCGTCAATAGCGCTGTTGGGTGAATTGGATGCGTTATATCTGCCAAGCCATGAAGCCGCGGACAAGAAAAGCGGCGCTGTTCATGTCTGCGGTCATCATCTGCAAATAGCTTCACTGCTGGGAGCGGCGGCAGGACTCGCGGAAACTAAGATAAAAGATGAACTTTGCGGAAAAATTATTTTCATAACAGTTCCCTCTGAAGAATTCGGGATGGATGAAAGCCGCACTGCTTTGAAACGGGACGGTAAAATAGAATTTTTCGGCGGCAAACAGGAGATGATTTCCCGCGGCATATTTGATGACATTGATGTGGCAATAATGGTGCATTCCGGCAATGAATACCATTACCCCGTGAGTTACAATGGGTTTGTCGCTAAAAAAATCGTTTTCAAAGGCAAAGCCGCGCATGCAGGAGTATCTCCGGAATCTGGAATTAACGCTCTCTACGCGGCTAATATGGCACTGAACGCAATTAACGCTCAAAGGGAAACTTTTTGTGATGAAGACAGTGTACGGGTTCATGGAATTATCATTAATGGCGGGGATGCCGTCAATATTATTCCTGATACAATCGAAATGGAAGTACAGATAAGGGCCCGGACTATTTCCGCGATAAGGGATGCCGCTGCCAAAGTTGACCGTTCAGCCCGTGCCGGGGCCATGGCAATGGGCGCTGCCATTGAAATTGAAACCGTACCAGGATATATGCCGTTGCGGAACAACGACACGATTGCCGGAATTTATGAGAAGAACCTGAAAATGCTGCATTCTGAAGCCTGCCTGAAAAAGACAGGACATCGCGCGTCATCTACGGACATGGGAGATTTGAGTTGTATCATTCCGGTACTGCATGCCTACTCATGCGGCGTTGAAGGTAAATTCCACTCGTGTGATTTCCATGTCGTTGATATGTCGAAAGCCTGTATCGAACCGGCAAAACTTATGGCAATGACAGCTGTTGACCTCTTAAAAATTGGTAAGATTTCCAGTGACTATCAACTGATGAACAGGGAGGAATATCTTGAAAATATCAGAAATTTCGCCGTCAAACAGAATTTTAATTATCAGGAGTAAATCATGATTATTGAACGTATAGACATCTTCCACGTATGCAACCCATGCCGGATATCCTATAAAACATCATTCGGCGTAAATAATGCTTTTGATTCATTATTAGTAAAATTTATTTCCGGCGAATATACCGGATGGGGAGAGGCGGCGGCAGGTGGCTTTCCCGGTTTTTCCCCGGAATATGCGGAAGTCTCCTTTATTACAGGACGAAAATTTCTAGTTCCGTTGATACTTGGAAAAGATATCGGCAGTGGAGATGAATTGCAGAATATTTTCAGTATATACCGCGGAAATCAGTTTGCCAAAGCGGCATTCGATATGGCATGGTGGAATCTTTATTCTCAGATGAAAGGAAAACCCTTATATAAAGTTATTGGCGGTATTCGTGATGAAGTGTCCGCGGGCACGGCAATCGGTGTTCTTGACAGCCTTGATAAACTTATGGAACAAATCGATAAACTCGTAAAAAGCGGTTTTCCACGGATAAAACTTAAATATTCCCCAGGGTGGGAACTTGAAATGATTGCCGCGGTGCGTTCATGTTTTCCAAATCTTATAATGCATATCGACTGCAATGCCGCATATACGCTCGCTGATATGGATATGTTTAAAAAACTCGATAAATATAACCTGGCTATGATTGAACAGCCGTTATCTCATGACGACCTGATTGATCACGCCGAACTCCAGAGCAAAATCTCAACGCCGATATGCCTGGATGAGAGCATAACGTCGCCTGAAAAGGCCCGGAAAGCAGTCGGGATTGGCGCTTGTAAATTTGTAAACATCAAACACGGTAGAATCGGCGGAATAACAAACGCTCTGAAAATTAATAAAATATGTGCCGATGGCGGTGTTTCATGCTGGATCGGCGGCATGGGCGAATCTTCCCTCGGCGTCAACACCGGAATCAGTCTTGCCACATTACCAAATATCATCTACCCGTCAGACATAACCCCTTCGGAAAAATTCTATGAGAAAGACTTATGCGCACCGATAACCGATAATCCGCATCCCGGAATATTCCGTCCAAGGCAGATACCGGGAATAGGTTCTGTCCCTGACCCTGAACAACTGGCTAAAGTGAGCCTTAATAAATTTTCAACATCAGCCGATAAGAGGAATATATGAGTTTTATAAAATGTCTGCAACTGCCGTTGCGCAAAGAAGAGGCGGCTTCTCTGAAACTCGGTGAAATCGTCAATGTCAGCGGAAAGATATTTACGGGACGAAGCCGCTTTCATATCAGAGCTATCGAAAGCAATATACTGCCGCCTATTGATTTTGCTTCGGTCAACTGCTTTTTTCACGTCGGCCCTGTAATGAAAAAAGATGGTGAAGAGTGGAAGATAGTCAGCATAGAGCCGACATCAAGCATACGCTTCGAACGCTACGGCGCCGATGTGATACGCAAATTGAATCTGAGAACAATAATAGGCAAGACCACCATGGGACGGAGGACGGCTGAGGCCCTCCGCGAAACAGGAGGCGTTTACCTCAGCAAAATCGGGCTCTGCGGAAATATGCTCGGAACACAGGTGAAGAAAGTGCATGACGTTTTTTTCCTCGAAGAACTCGGCAAAACGGAAGCCTGCTGGGTAATGGAGGTTGAAAACTTCGGTCCTTTTTTTGTCGCGATAGATTCAAACGGAAGGAGTTATTTCGAGGACATGAACGCCGAGGTGTCCGACAGAATGAAAAAGGTAAATGAAATGCTCGGCATACCTTCTGAATACGCGTATACTAAAGTCAATCCCGATTAAAAACATGGAGACCCTTATGGATAATTTAAAATTTCTCTCGATATGCGGTATGCTCGGTTACGGGTATCCGCTGGAAAGTCTGTGTCGCGGCATTGATGAAAAAATCGATTTCATAGGGGCCGATAACGGTTCTACCGACCCGGGCCCTTATTATCTCGGCAGCGGTAAAGGCTTTGTAAAAAATATACAGTTGGAGAGGGATTTGGAACCCGCGCTCGTAGAGGCGAGAAAGAACAATATCCCTCTGATAATCGGCAGCGCGGGAGGCTCGGGGGCAAAAGCGCACGTTGATAATTTTCTGAAAATACTTTTTAAAATCGCCGAAAAAAACAATCTGCATTTTAAGCTTGCCGTAATACATTCGGATATTGAAAAAACTACGGCACTTAATGCTCTCGCGGCAGGAAAAATAAGCCCCTGCGGACATTCGAGAACTCTAAAGGCGGAAGACGTTAATGCATGTACGAACATTGTCGCTCAGATGGGAACGGAACCCATTATCGCCGCGCTTAAAAATGGAGCAGATGTCGTGATAGCCGGACGCGCGTGCGATACCGCTATTTTCGCCGCGCTTCCTATTATGCGCGGTTTTGATCCGGGGCTCGCGCTTCATGCCGCGAAAATAGCCGAATGCGGCGCAATGTGTTCAGTTCCTGTCGGGGCGAATGATTCCCTTATCGTCAGAATGGAAAAGGACAGTTTTACTGTCACCCCCGCGAATCCTGAAAAGAAGTGCACTCCTGAAACGGTCGCCGCG
The DNA here is from genome assembly GCA_001803225.1 of Lentisphaerae bacterium GWF2_44_16. GTDB lineage: Bacteria > Verrucomicrobiota > Lentisphaeria > Victivallales > GWF2-45-14 > GWF2-44-16. The sequence continues at coordinate 9,473 of MHBF01000154.1, forward strand.
CACTCGCTTTATGAACAGCCTAATCCGGAATGTTTTTTCGAACCGGAGGGAAAAATCGATATGAGCGAATCTGTTTTTGAACAGATAGACGAACGTTCCGTAAAAGTATCCGGCACGAAACTTGTCCCGTCCGCAAAGGAGACAATCAAACTTGAAGGCGCGGCATTCAGGGGTTTCAGGTCAATAACGATCGCGGGCATGAGCGATCCCGTGGCGATGGCCAATCTGGAAGTGATTGAAAGTTCGGTGAGAAAAGCTGTTTCTGAAAATCTGAAAGATATAATTGCTTCTGAAAATTATACTTTGCGTTTCCTGAAATACGGCATAAACGGAGTGAGAGGAATTGCCGATAAATCTCTGCCATTGCTGACAGAAACCGGATTGCTGATAGAGGCGATAGCGCCAACACAGGAACTTGCGGACACTGTCATAAGCCTGGCGCGTTCGACGGCGCTGCATCAGTCGTTTCCGGGAAGAAAGGCGACTGCCGGAAATCTGGCGTTTCCATTTTCGCCTTCGGACTTTCAGGGCGGAGAAGTTTATGAGTTCTCCATCTATCATCTGATGGAAGTCGAAGACATGGCGGAATTTTTCCCGATAACTTACAAGGAGCTCTGAAAATGAGACTGTATGACATAGCGAAAATAGTAAGAAGCAAAAATGCCGGGCCTTTCAATCTGACTGTCGATCTGATATTTGAAGACGCAAAAAAATATGAAACAGTTTTGAAGGCCGCTTCCTTCAATCCTTTTGCCATTGCCGGACTTTATGGCGTAGATGCCGATGACGTCAGAATATATCCATTCAAGCGCATACTTGCTATAAAAGTAACTATGCCGCGTCCGATAAGTTCCGGAGCGCCCGGCGACACCGATGTTTACGGCAGCCAGCAGCATTTCCCGCTGGCAGAAATGGAAATCGTTTGATATTTCCGTTTTGCATGGGATATTTAAACCTATGAAAATAGGATATCCATGCATAAACAGAAGCATCGGCTGTACGGCCAATTCCACTTTCAGGCTCGCGTCCTACTCCGAAGAAAGAATCGCCACCGTCGTTAAAAACAATCTTTCATGCCTGCGGAAAATACTTGACTTCAATCTCGAAAAAGGATTCCTGTTTTTCAGAATGAGTTCCGATATCGTTCCTTTCGCCTCGCATCCTGTATGTAAATTCAAATGGGCTTCCGTTTTCAAGAAAGAGTTGCTGGAAATGGGAGATTTCATAAAGAAAAATTCCATGCGCATATCAATGCATCCCGACCAGTTCGTGCTGTTGAATTCCCATGATAAAGATATTGTCAGCAGAAGCGTAGACGAACTGAAATGGCATTGCCGTTTTCTTGATTCTATGAGACTTGACGGCTCGGCAAAAGTCCAGATTCATGTGGGCGGAGCTTACGGAAACAAGACAGAGGCCATCAAAAGGTTCATAAAGATTTATAAACAGCTTCCCAAACTTATTTCAAAGCGCCTTGTGATTGAAAATGACGATAGGCTTTTCAATCTTTCCGATTGTCTTTCGATACATGAGGAAACGGGGATACCGATTATTTTCGACAACTTTCACCACGCCTGTAACGGTAACGGTACCTCATGTTCAGACGCCCTGAAACGCGCCGCTTCCACATGGCGGGAAAAAGACGGCGCCCTCATGACGGATTACAGTTCACAGGAACCCGGAGAAAGAAAAGGCAAACACGCGGAGCATATAGACATCAAGGATTTTTCAGAATATCTGCGCCTGAATTCCAGCATTGACTTCGACATAATGCTCGAAATAAAAGACAAGGAAAAAAGTGCGGCAAAAGCCCTTGCTGCCGCAAATAAAAAATTATGAATATAAAAATACTACTCATCACTATATTTTTTGCAACAGCATTGTTCTGCCAGTCATGCAGGAGTGTACCGGAAATTCACAAAGCCGCGCAAACAGGGAACGAAAAGAAAGTTATAGAGATGATTAAAAATGATCCGGATATTGTAAACAGCAGAGATAAATGGGGATGTACTCCACTGATGTACGCCGCTGGTTATGCACAAGTTAATATAGTCAAACTGTTTATAGACGCAGGTGCTGATATTGACAGCAAAGGAACAAAGGGAAACACTGTTTGGATGTCTGTAAGGGGAAATATTTATTACTGTAAAAATCTTGAAGAAGAAATTGCCAGTTTACAGAAACAGAAGTATCCCCAGGCCAATATTGACGCTTTCCGAAAAATCCACAGCCCTGAAAATCAGAAAAAGTGGGAAGAAATTCTCGCTATTCTGATTGAAGCTAAAGAGAAAAACAAATGAAAACGCACGGAAAACCGTGCATTTTTCTGTCACAAAAGTTACTCTGCCTTAATAAGAACTTTATCTTTCAGCTTCCTGTATTCTTCAGGTTTATATTTATAGATTGAATTAACGTAATCAATTACTTTTTCAGGTGTTGCGCCTCTGATTGGAAAGCCCTGAACATGTCCGTCAAGAAAAAGGACATTGATGTAATCTTTATGATTGCCGGGTTTGTCGAAGGCAATAGGCATATCGGGGGAATCTTTTTCCGTCAATCCGCCGAGATATATGTAACTTACAGTTGTCTCCGTCAGAGGAGTGCCGGGCTTTCCGGCCTGTAGACTCGAAGATGGGCACACATAGACTTTAGTGTCTGTCAGATAATCATTTTTTCTGAGTACCTCAAGACCTGCGGCACCGTTTGCTTCCGGGAACTTATCGTCATAATCCATTGAATACTGTTTGAGGGCCAGCCCTATCTGTTTCAAATTGCTTGCACAGGAAATGCGCTTTGCTTTTTCTCTGGCGCTGTTGAGGGCCGGAAGCATCATGCCTGCCGCTATTGCCATCGGCGCTATGGAAACCTGCGTTACAAACGCCGTTCCTATATTCATGCTGGAATTAGCGGTAACTTCAAAACCTTCGTCAGTGTTCCGGCATACGGAAAACAGGAAAGTTTTCTTCTGAAAGATGTTCATAATTTTTGCGAAGGGATTATTTTCATTCTCCGCTATTTTCGTTTGAATATCCTGAATAGTTTCCGAAAATTTCGAGCTTACGTATTTATATGCGTTGCCGGTATCGGGGATATTGACGGCGAGCTTCTTGAACTCTTCTGTCGCGACAAGGCCGTTTCCGTTTTTCTTCGCGGAAATAATGCTGTCTATGATATCTTCATTAGAGGCGAGTATCAACATATTTTCGGTTCTTGCCATCATGGGCTGAAACCTTACGGGGAGGGGAAGGCCGAATATTATCTGGACTTTCTGAACTTCTTTATTGCCGTCATTCTTTGGCATGGAAGGTATTTTTTTCTTCAGCAGATCAAAAAGGTTATTGTCCTTGACATATACTACAAGGGCCAGTGAGGGCTCGGGTATTTCGATGGGGACTTTCCCCGGTATGATGGTTTTTTTAGTGTTGTCAAGTGTGAGGATAAAGCCGGAATTATTTTCCAGAGACGCGAGAAGGACAGAGAGGTCAATACCGTTTTTTTCTTTCAGTTCATTTTCAAATTTACTGAAAGCATCCTTCATTTGAGGAATATTCGATTTATTGACTTCCGCCTTGAGCCAGCTCCAGAAGATGCCCAGGTCCGTTTCGCCGAAACCAGCGAAGACGGTATTTGCAGGAAGAAGTTTGAGAGAATCAAGCTTATGGGGTTCTTTGCCGAAAAGTTTCCATATCAGTCCCTTGTCTTCGTTTTTCCTGTGGAAGAAAATCATTTTTCCTCTGTTAAAATCATTTTTCCCATCATATATGGAACTTACGCCGATGCCTTTGAGTTCGGAAAGGCCGCTTCCTTTTATAAGACTGGAGGCGAAATCAAAGCCTGACATGGCAGTACTTAAATTTTCATCAGACATATCGGGAAAGCTCTGCTTATTGACCAGCCCTTTTATTTCATTTAACTTTTTCAGCAGGTTTTCAGAAGCCTTGTCAGTACTCATGTAAAAGTAAAATTCGCCGTCGGCGTCCAGCTTGGAAGTTACCTCCTTGAATGAAGTATTCTGCGCGTTTGACGCGGAAGAAAGTAAGAGACTGCAGGATAAAAACGCCGCCGCACACAGTGAAAACAATTTGTTTCCGAACATAAAACCACCTCTGTTTCAGTTATAAAAGTTTTATATGCACTGCGATACTATAACACCTCAGAGGGCGCATTTCTTTTTCTCCATGAAAATAAATTCTCAATCTTCATGGATTTTGTCATATTCGGCGTTGATTTCTGTGAGTTTTTCGGCGACTTCTTCCCATTTTGCGGTGGCTTCGGCGATGTTTTTTTCAAGTTCGGCGGACTCTTTATTAAGAGACGCGAAATCAATATTTTCCTGAGCGGAAGAAAAAATGTCCACTATTTTCTTTTTTTCCGTTTCAAATTTTTCAATTCCGCGTTCGATGTCGGCAAGTTCTTTTTCAGCGGCGCGTTTGATTTTGATAAGCTGTTGTCTTCCGGCGGCCCTTTCCTTGCGGCGGGCTTTGGAATTGTCCGCATTGACCGCGGAAGGCGCGAAGGTGGTATTTTTTTCGATGCTTCCAGTTTTTTCCCTGTAATAGTCATAGCCGCCCTGATATTTTTTAATACCGGAATCTTCAAGGGCTATTATCGTGTCGGCCGAATTGCGTATGAATTCTATGTCGTGGCTGACGATACAGACGGACCCGTCATAATTTCTGATGGCCTCCTGAAGAGTTTCGAGGGCGGAAATATCCAGATGAGTCGTCGGTTCGTCAAGTATCAGAAAATTAGGAGGATTGATGAAAATTGCCGCGAACGCAAGACGTATTTTTTCGCCGCCGCTGAGAACGGAACACTGCTTATCGACGCTTTCCCCGGAAAAGCCGAAGCTTCCCAGCAGGGTACGCACGGCCTGAGAGGGACGGTCAGCCGGAGCGGCTTTCTTGACTATTTCAAAAACAGTTTGTCCCGGACTGAAAATTTCACCGAAGTCCTGTGCCTGATAACCGATGATTACCTTATGCCCGAGTGCCCTGGCCCCTTCACTGAGAGGAAGCCTTCCGGCAAGCGCTCTGAGGAGAGTTGTTTTGCCTCTGCCGTTGTAACCGACAATGCCGATTTTCTGTTTTTTTTCCACGCGCAGGTCAAGGTTTCTGAATATCCATTTGTTGCCGTCATAGGAGAAAGAAGCATTTTCAAGCCTGATTATTTCATGTCCGCAATGTGGCGCGGGGGGGATTCTTATCTGTCCGCTATAATTCAGTTTGTCGGGGAGATTTATCTCCTCCATTTTTTCGACAGTCTTAATCCAGCTCTGTACCTGGGAAGCCTTGCTGCTTTTGGCGCGGAAACGTTCAATGGAACGCTGAAGTTGTTCCTTTTTCTTGTCCTGATTTTCCTTTGCGGCTTGGAGTTGAGCTATTCGGTTGGTCCGTTCTCTGGCATAATAGTCGTAATCTCCGGGGTAACGCGTTGTTTTGCCGGAATTGACTTCGATGGTTATTCCGGTCAGAGTTTTCAGGAGATATCTGTCATGGGAAATAAGCAGGAGAGTGCCTTCATAACTTCTGAGGAAGCGGTAAAGCCATTCGACCGCGGGAATGTCAAGATAATTTGAAGGCTCGTCAAGCAGCAGTATATCGGGATTTGATATAAGTATCCTGGCGAGATTTGCGCGCATCTGCCAACCGCCGCTGAAAGATGTCAGCGGCATGGAAAACGTGTTTTCGCTGAAACCAAGTCCGCTCAAGGCTTTTTCCGCTTCGTTTCTGAGCCTGTAAGCTCCCAACGCTTCGAAACTGCTCTGAAGCACTCCAAGACGCTGAAGTTTCTGCTGCTTATCCGGGATGGCGGAATTCAGCGCGAGTTCCTTTTCCAGAGAATGGATATCATCGCTTATTTTTTTAAGTTCGGGGATAGCATCACTTGTGTAATCAAGGAGCGAAAGGTTTTTGTCGAAATCCCTGAGGTTCTGGCGCAGATAAGCCATTCTCATATTACCGGGAATAACTACGTCTCCCCTGTCGGCGTGGGCCTCTCCTGTTATTATCGCGAAGATGGTACTTTTCCCGGCGCCGTTCGGGCCGACGATTCCAACGTGTTCATTTTTATTTATACGGAAAGAGGCGTCAACAAGCAAGTCCTGTACGCCGTAACTTTTATAAACATTTTTGAAATCTATCATTGGGACGGAGTCCCTCTTATTATTTTCGCTCAGCTGCGCTTGCGAAAGGATGCCTGTAGAGTTTCTGCACGAGCGTTGCTTATCAGTCCTCGGTTTCGGCGGCGGCTTTGTTTCTCATGCGCTTGCGTTCAAGTTCAGTCAGATATCTTTTCCGCATCCTTATGTTCAGGGGAGTAGCTTCCACGAGTTCGTCATTGGCTATGTATTCAAGGGTTTCCTCAAGGTTAAGCTTCTGTGCGGGAGCGATTTTCAATGCTTTGTCAGAGCCGGAGGCACGCATGTTCGTGAGTTTTTTGCTTTTCTGGAGGTTTACCACGAGATCGCCTTCCTTGCAGTTTTCACCGACAATCATTCCCTCATAAGTCATATCATTGGGGTCTATGAAAAAAGTACCTCTGAGCTGCAGAGCGTCGATCGCGTAAGCCATGGCCTTGCCTCCTTCCATGCTTATCATCACGCCGTTTGTCCGGTGAGGAATTTCGCCTTTGAACGGGGCATAATGGGTGAACCTGTGAGAGACTATGGCTTCTCCGGCTGTAGCTGTCATTATTTTGCCTCTGAGTCCGATAATGCCTCTCGTAGGGATGTTAAATTCAAGAAGCTGGCGAATGCCGCGCTGTTCCATTTTTATCATTTCTCCGCGTCTCTGGCCTGCTGTTTCTATGACCTTGCCGGCGGATTCTTCTGGTACATCAACGCTCAGTATTTCTATGGGTTCATTTTTAACACCGTCAATTTCTTTGAATATGACATGCGGTTGCGAAACTGTAAGCTCATAACCTTCACGACGCATGTTTTCGACCAGGATTGAAAGGTGCAACACACCGCGTCCGCTGACCTTGAAAGTATCGGTGGTGACTTCCTCCGCCTTGAGCGCTACATCTCTTTCCTGTTCTTTCATAAGTCTTTCCCTGATATGCCTGCTGCTTATGAATTTGCCTTCCTTGCCGAAGAGAGGGGAGTCATTGACCCTGAAAAACATTGATACGGTAGGTTCATCTATTGATATGGGAGGAAGCGCTTCGGGTGATGCCGCATCAGCTATGGTATCGCCGATATCTATATCTCCAATTCCGACAATGGCACAGAGATCGCCGCATTTGAGGGTTTTTACTTCTTTTCTTTCGAGGCCTTCAAAGGTGAAAATCTGTTTGAGCTGGGCCGAATGAGAACCACCGCTTCGTTTCAATACAGTAAGAGGCTTGCTGATATCGAGGGTGCCTCTATAAACCCGGCCTATTCCTATGCGCCCGACGTAATCCGAATAATCAAGTGTTGTTACCTGCATCTGTACCGGGCCCTGCTTTACGTTCGGCCCAGGAATGTATTTTATTACGGCATCCAGCAGGGGAAGAATTGAATCTCTTGGTCCGTCAAGTTCCGTTGAGGCCCAGCCATCCCTTCCGCTCGAATAGAGCAATGGAAAGTCCATCTGTTCTTCCGATGCGTTGAGTTCCGCGAAAAGATCGAAAACAAGATTATGCACTTCATGCGGACGAGCATCGGGTTTGTCTATTTTATTTATAAGCACTATGGGTTTCAGATTCAGTCTCAATGCCTTGTCGAGTACGAAACGGGTTTGCGGCATAGGGCCTTCAGCGGCGTCAACCAGCAGCAAAACGCCGTCCGCAAGGTTCAGAACCCTCTCCACCTGTCCGCCAAAGTCGCTGTGTCCGGGGGTGTCGATTATATTTATCTTGTGTTCCTTGTAGCGGATGCTTATGTTTTTGGCAAGTATTGTTATGCCGCGTTCTCTTTCAATGTCATTGCTGTCAAGGAAGCAATCGCGAACTTCCTGGTTGTTCCTGAACAGTTTTGTCTGTCTGAGTATGTTGTCCACCAGAGTAGTTTTGCCGTGGTCAACATG
>MHBF01000155.1:0-11889 GCA_001803225.1 Lentisphaerae bacterium GWF2_44_16
TACGCAAATACGTAATATATTTTATCAGAAAAAATCCCAAAATCAATACAAAAAAAGGAAAAATAGGAAAATATTACGTAATCCCAGCGGAGTTAGGGTTTAAGGTTTTTTCGAATTCACTGTTGACTTTTTTAATCGCATGAGTAAAATTAATCATATGAGCAATATTTAGGGGGCTGATATGTCGGGTTATTCAAATTCTGAAATTACGAGAATGGCGCTGATTATGGCGGCTGGAAAGCTTTTCGCCGAACATGGAATTGATGGCGTAACGACGCGCGCTATTGCGGAAAAGGCCGGTGAAAACATCGGAGTTATTCATTACCATTTTGGCGGCAAGGACGGTCTGATAAATGCCGTGATGGACTTTGTGTGTGAACCCTGGAGCGGTGATCCGCTGGGGACATTTCTGGAGGCGCACCGTTATCTGCTGAAGACCCGCAATGGTCAGAACGGGGTGCTTGTGAATATGATTAAGATATTTTTTTCAATATTTTTTTCTTCGGAGAGACCATCCTGGTGTACTACGCTGGGGTTTCAAATCATCCAGCGCGACTTGGAAGTTTCCAGAAATGCCTTCAAGCTTGCCGCTGTCCCGAATATCAAGGCTTTCATGGAGCTTTATTACGTTGTCTCGGGAGATCGCGATTTTGAACGGGCGTATAACTGGAGCATGACAGTAACCGCTCCGGCCCTACTGATATCAATTAATCCTCTCGCCATTAAAAGAATGCATCCCGATGGGGCGCCATCGGATAAATTCATATCAAAACTGAAATTCTCGTGCATCCACAATGCCCTGCTCACCATTCAGTTTTTATCGCGCAAGGGGAAAAAAATCAAATCAGAAAAGATCAGAACGGAACAATAAGCGCTATGAGTATCAATACACTATCCGATGGCAAGTATTTAAAATGTTTTCTGCTCTTGTGTTTTTTCGGTATAGTCGCGGGTTGCGGAAAGCATAAGGAAAAGGAAGAAACCAGTCCAGTCCGTTCGGTCAAGCTGTTCACTGTCGGAGCAGAAGAGGATTCCGTATATCATTTTTATCCGGCTACAATCCGCTCCGGACAAAGGGTCAAACTGGCTTTTCAGGTTCCGGGACAGATTGTCAAATTCCCGGTTAAATCCAGCGAACAGGTTACTAAAGGCGACTTGCTTGGAGAGCTTGATTCGCGTGACTATGAAAACACCCTGATATCCGCCACTGCCCGGTACAAGGAAAGTAAAACAGACTTTGAGCGTTATTCCAAGCTGGTTGAGAAGAAGGCGGTGTCAATTGCCCTTTTCGAGGCAAGACGTAAGGCCTTCGAAGTTGCCGAAGCGGAAATGAAGATTGCGAAAAAAGCACTTGCCGACACGCGTCTGACTGCCCCGTTCGATGGCGTAATCGCAGCAACTTATGTGGATAATTTTCAGAATGTCCAGGCCAAGCAGGAAATCCTGAGCCTTCAGGGAATATCGGACATTGAGCTGATTATCAATGTCCCCGAGAAGGATGTCATCACCATTCCCGGATTTATACCTTTACCGAAACTTACTGAAATGGTCAAGCCGGTTGCCATTTTTCCGGCCTTAAAAAATCTGATGTTCCCATTGAAAATCAAAGAATTTGAAACTGAGGCCGATGCAGCTACGCAGACCTTTCGCGGGGTACTGATTATGCCGTCCCCCAAAGAATTCAGCATCATGCCGGGCATGACCGCGCTGGTGCGTGTGAATAATGGCCGCGACATGGGGGGAGCGGGCGGGTATCGCATTCCCGTAGCCGCGGTTGCCGAAGATTCGCAGGGAATAAACCATGTCTGGCTGGTCGATGACAGAATGATTGCCCATAAGCATCCGGTTACAGTCGGTACAATGTCAGAAGATAAAATCATTGTCAAAGACGGACTGAAGGCGGGAGACGTTATCATTACATCCGGCGTTACTTTTGTTGCAGAGGGTATGAAAGTTAAAGGACTTTCCCGTATCGGCGCACGTGAAATCAGAAAAACGGACGGAAATCATAAATGAACATTGCGGAATATTCCATCCGGAAAAGAGTCATTACATTTACCATTACCCTGCTGGTTGTAATTGGCGGTATTGCTTCATATTTTAAACTTTCAAGACTGGAAGACCCGGAATTCACGATTAAGGATGCCCTGATTGTAACCCAGTATCCGGGAGCATCCGCCCAGGAGGTATCAGAAGAGGTTTCAGATAAGATTGAGAAAGCGGTGCAGCAGCTTGGACAACTGAAACGGGTGGAATCGCATTCATCGCGCGGGCAGTCCATTGTCACCGTTGAAATAAAGGACCAATACGACAAGCGTTCCCTTCCGCAGGTGTGGGATGAACTGCGCAGAAAAGTCGGAGACGCGCAGGCCAGTCTTCCGTCAGGAGCTAAAACTTCCGTCGTGAACGATGATTTCGGCGATGTTTACGGTATGCTTTTCGCCATAACCGGCGATGGCTACACCGATGCCGAGCTGAAGGAGGTGGCCAAGTTCCTTCAGAGGGAACTGCTTCTCTGCGATGACGTGAAAAAGATTGTGTTCTGGGGCGTACATGACGAAGCCGTTTATGTTGAAATGTCCCGTGAAAAGATGGCGGCCCTGGGAGTTTCACCTGCACAGATATACACTCTGCTTTCACAGAAAAACCTTCTCGGCAATGCCGACAAAGTTAAAGTCGGGCCCGAATACATTTCCATTGCGCCGACAGGCGGTATCAGTTCTTTTGAGGACTTGGGTGAGTTACTGATTTCAAAGGATGGCGAGCGTTTGATTTTTCTCAAGGATGTGGCTTCCATTAAGCGGGGATATTTATCCCCCCCTGATAATATCCTCCGCTTTAATGGAAAGCCTGCGGTAAGTCTGGCGGCTTCAACTGTTCTGGGCGGCAATGCGGTAAAGATGGGGGATGCTCTGCTCAAACGGCTGGAAGAATTGAAAAAGGATTTGCCTCTGGGAGTCGAAATCCATCCCATTTCACTGCAATCGGAAACTGTTAAACAGGCAGTAAATGATTTTATAATTAATGTTCTGGAAGCGTTGGCAATCGTTGTGGCGGTGCTTCTGGTTTTCATGGGCTTGCGCAGCGGCTTCCTGATAGGAACGGTATTGATAGTAACTGTGGCGGGCACCCTGATGATCATGAGAGTCTATGACATCAGTATGGAACGCATTTCCCTTGGAGCATTGATCATCGCGTTGGGGATGCTGGTGGACAATGCCATAGTCGTTACCGAGGGAATGATGGTGCGGATTCATAAAGGCGAAGACAAACTGCGTGCCGCCGGAGAAGTCGTTGACCAGACCAAATGGCCCCTTCTCGGCGCGACTGCCATTTCTATTTTCGCGTTTGCCGCCATCGGGACATCCAAGGATGCCAGCGGAGAATTCTGCGGTTCGCTGTTTTATGTAATGCTGATCTCTCTGTCTATAAGCTGGATCACGGCAGTCACGCTGACGCCTCTGCTCTGTTTTTACTTTTTCAAAAGCAAAAACGAATCTGGAGAAGCCCATGACCCCTATAACGCCTGGATGTTTCGCGCTTACCGCAAATCACTGGATTTATGCCTTCGGCATCGCAAAAAAACTATTTTTGCCGTATTGTCTCTGTTCTTTATCAGCGCCTGGGGTTTCCAATTTGTTGACAAATCTTTTTTCCCCGACTCAACCCGTCCGCAATTTATGGTAGAACTCTGGTTGCCGGAAGGGAGCCATATCAGCGAGACTGAAAAAACCGTCGCGGAAGTTGAAAAATATCTCATAAGCCAGGCCCATGTAACCGATATAATTTCTTACATCGGCGGCGGCGCAACCCGCTTTATCCTTACTTATGGCCCGGGAAAAAATAATTCTTCCTATGCTATTTTGCTGGTTTCCGTTGATAAGAGCAAGGAAATCAATCAGCTGGCTGAAAAAATCCAGCGGCATCTGGATAAAACCGGAATCAATTACATGACCAATGTCAGGAAATTTCAACTGGGACCGGGCGACGGCGGAAAAATCCAGCTTCGAATCAGCGGGCGGGATTCAAAAATATTGCGCCAGCTGGCTGATGCCGCATTGGGAAAAATGCGGGAGAATCCGAACTGCAAAGCGATCCGTTCCGACTGGCGGGATAAAGTAAAGGTGATTAAACCGATATTTTCCGAAACTCAGGCGAAACGCCTCGGTATTACTTATCAGGATATTTCCAAGGCTATTCAGGAAAACTTTGCCGGTATCAATATCGGAGCTTTTAGAGAAAACGATGAACTTATTTCACTCTTCGCCCGTTCCCCGGACAAAATCCGAAACGATGTCAAAAACCTGGAAAATGTTTTTGTCTGGAGTGAGAACGCGAAAAAAATGATACCCCTTGGTCAAGTGGTCAGCGAAGTATCCACCTGTTGGGAAGACCCTTTGGTAATGAGACGCCACCGTCTGCCTACCATTACCATTCATTGTGACCCCGCCGCAGGCTCCGCCGATGTTCTTTTCCGGGAATTGCGTCCGAAAATAGAAGCCATAACCATGCCTCCCGGCTATTTTATCGAATGGGGCGGAGAGTATGAAGACACTAATGACGCGCAGCGTTCCCTTTTCGGCGGTGTTCCTCTTTTTGCCGTGCTTATGGTGCTCATGGTGATACTGCTTTTCAATTCCATACGGCATACTTTAATAATCTGGCTGACAGTCCCTCTGACTGTCATTGGCGTTACTGCCGGGCTCCTGCTGTTTACTCAACCTTTCAATTTCATGGCGCTCCTCGGCTTTCTTAGTCTGTCCGGCATGCAGATCAAAAACGCCATCGTGCTGCTTGATGAGATTAATTACCAGCGGGCCGATGGGGAAAAAGATATGTGGCAAGTCATTCTGGATTCCTCCGTCAGCCGTATCCGTCCGGTTTCAATGGCGGCTTTCACTACTATTCTGGGAATGCTGCCGCTGCTTGCCGATGCTTTTTTCATGGCAATGTCGGTGACAATAATGTTCGGGCTGACCTTTGCCTGTATTCTGACTTTATACGTTGTTCCGCTTTTCTATTCGCTGTTTTTCCGGATTTCCGCCCCTCGGAAGTGATTATCCGGCTTCTCAGAAGAATGTCAGCAGAGAATATGTAACCAGTGTGAAAACAACAAATATCAGACAGAATATTATATTGACTATTCTGGCCCGTTTTTCAGAGTTTCTGAATATAACATGGAGTATGACTATATTTATTATAGTTGTGAAAATCAGTATGTATCCGATAAAAAATGAGATATCCGATTTGAGGAGATAACCTACATGCGGCAGAGGATTTCTGGTGGACATCTGGAAAACCACAAGACTCAGGAGTGCCGTCATCGCTGTTGAAAGCCTGGTGTCAAAACGGTCAATTGGAACAAAAAATAAAATGATGGCAATGGCGATTATAATAAAAAGCGGAACGAAAATAGTCAGAACATAATTGACAGGCAGTCTCTTCAATAAAATATTCGCTTCAATAGCTGAAAAGTAATTCCCTCCCTCATTATCTTTCCGGTAGTCCGGCACCCCGAATGAAGAATTGTATTCGCAGATCTGTGACACATCCTTACGTCCCAGATACTGCCATTCGCGCGGGTAAATGTGTTCTATAGCCAGTTGTTTGTGTTTTTTGTCCATGACAAGCATGAGCTTGTTCCAGTCTTTTGTCCTGTGCGCGATGATTATGGGAAGGCTCTGGCTGTCGAAAGGGAATTCCGAAAGGTCAAACGGTTTGAGGAAGGTTCCCTTGACCCTGTAGCATGCGTATTTGACAGGTTTTGACATATCTTTCTGGATCAGCGTTGTTTTGTCCGTTATCCCGAAAATGCCGTTTACAATCTCTATCTCGGAAATATCAATGTCCTTTCCCATCCATTTGTACCATAGAAAAAGTTCCATATCGAAATTCATGTCTTTCGTATTGATATCGTTGATCCTGAAAAAATCCAGTCCCACATAGACGATATCCACAACGAAATAATTCGTGCCGTCAACAGTGATGACATTATTGGCGCCCGGAAGCGGCTCCCTCTGTTTTTTCAACTGGATGAATGTGGGCTTGAGCCATCCGTCAATAGCCATAAGAACGTAAACGTCATTGTTCTTAAATCCGTCTTTGTCAAAATATGAAAAACCAGTTATAAGATTCAACGGATGCTCATATTTTATGGAATCGAAATACCTTTTTATTTCATTCCTGGTGTACGCCCCGTTCTGAATTGCGTGGCTGAAGAGTTCCGCGGCAGCATAACAGAATGGGGTGTCTCGGTATGGAACAATACCGTATTTCTGAATTAACGAATCGAAGAGTTGTACAACTTTGCTGTTTGCCAGTTCGGACACGAAATGAGACGTGACAAAAACATTTTTCATGAGAGCGTCTTCTTCCTGAAAACCGAGTTCGTTCGCCGTCCTCCCGGCATGAAACGAGCCGGGTACAAAAATCGGGCCTTCAAAATTGTTTTTTCGCAGAAGTTTGATAATCTCAATAGCGTTTTTTTTGTTTGTCGTAAATAAGGCGACTGCTTCTGTTTTAAGATTTTCAAGATTCGAAAAATTTCTAACGATTATATCTGAAATTGAATCTGATGTCATATCCAGAGAAATATTTTTATTTATCTTGAGCCCGATTCGCAATGCCTTTTTTTCAAACGCTCCAAGGAGCCCCTCTCCATAGATATTTTTTTCATTGATAAGCGTAACGTTATTTTTTTTCATTATTTCTTTGAGATATACCGCCATCATAAATCCCTGTTCAGTATCTCTGCCGACCATGCTGAATATCCAGTTATTTCCAGCAACGATTTTTTCGCTGGCGCTTAATGTTACAAGCGGTAGACAGCCTTTTTCGTATATGTCGGCAACTTTTTCGAGATTTTTCGAGTAGAAATAACCGATAACGCCAACAACTTTTTTGTTGTTCACCATTTTTTCGGCTTCCTGCCGGGCTTTGACGGGATCTTCATATTCATCTCTTATGATGAACCTGATTTCCTTGCCGAGTTTCATTTTAGCGTTTGTTTCTTTGCGGAAAAGCTCCAGTGCTTTCAGAAGAGTTTCGCCGATATCCTTATCATCTCCTGTAATGGGAAGAATCACCCCGATACAGGCGGCACTTTCTTTTTTGATAATATATTTTACTGTATAGAATATGAGGAAAGCCGCCGCAATCAGGAGAAGCAGTCTTAGATTTTTACGCGATATAATTGATTTTATTATTTTTCTCATATTTACCTTGGGATTAAATGGAATATATCATACACAACCGGGCATTTCAATGTGTCCTGGATACTGGAAGCAGTGCGAAGAAAACAGATAATTCCACAGTGCTGATAAATCTTTCCAGGCAAATTCAGTGAAAGAGCTTTGCATTTGAAAGACTCCTTGGGAATATTTATCATGTATAAAAAAAATGGAAAGATTTTAGAGATGGCGCTGATTAGTTTTTCATGGAAGAAAATTGAATACTCCGGTTTTAAGAACTGGCTGGTTTACTGCGGGTTGGAACTCTGTTTAATTGCAGGGGTATTCGCGGTTTCCGCCATTTTTACATCAAGCGCGGATTTTCCTCTGATAGCTAATTCGTACCTCTGTCCATTTAAGCGGATCACAGGATATTCATGTCCGGGCTGCGGCCTCACGAGGGCTTTTCTTGCCACGGCACACGGGCATTTCCTGACGGCATTGCAGTACAACGCCATGGTGCTTATGTTTTTCCCGTTTCTCCTTTACAGGTTTTTTCAAAGGATATGCGAAACTCTTTTCCATAAATATCCACAGATAAAAGTACCATTCTTTTTGTTTTTTATACTGGCTTCTGTTATTTTATCTTTCGGAGTAATAAGAATAATATTTCAATTGCTCGGAAAAGTCAGGATAGTATGACAGATGATTTGAAAAAAAGCCTTGAAGGCAAGCCCGCGGAACGCCGCTTTTCACGGAAACGCCGCATGTTGCATGTGCTGGCGTTTATAATACTGTCACTGATATTCACAGACCTTTACCTTGAAATTCTGGGCCCCTCGGATACGCTTCAGAACTATTTCCGCAATGAACTCGCTAAAATAGGAATAGACTTCAAAGCGGAAAAAATCAGGTTCGGGCTCTTCGGCGGTATAAAAATCCACAAAGTTGAAATGAAAGAAGGAAAAGGCCCTGACGCGGCAATACTTAAGGCAGACCAGATAAGAGTGTCAATATCTTTTACCGATATTTTCAGATTCAGGCTCCCGATGAACAAGTTCAGCATCACGAACGCCAAGCTCTCCGTCCCCGTTTTCCCGGAAAGCGGTATAGAAGGACTGACGGACAGAATAGAATTGACAGACTTCAATGCCGTAGTAAAAAAGGATTCAGGCAGTCTGCTGATTGAACACGGAGAGGGCCTGCTTCAAAAAATACATCTGGACTTCAGCGGGAGAATAGATAATATATTCATTCCCATTTCACCGCAACTGCTTCCGCTCAGCACAAAGGCCATGGGCAAAAAGAAAATATCCCTGCTTTACTTCATGAAAAAAATACCGCTCAAGTACAGGGAAATCTTTATGATAAACCTCTTTAGGATAAACCGGAAAAACTTCACGGAAAATCCCGTCTGCAAAATCAAAATATTTCTCAACGCCAGGGACTTCATGAAAAGCAGTGCCGAAACTTCAATAAAGGTACCGGCATTCACATACGGACGGCTGGATACAGACGGTGTCACTGGAAACATGATCCTCAAAGACGGCATACTCTCTTTGGACAACCTGGATATTGCCCTGAAAAACGGTTTCTGTAAAATTAACGGAAAATATGATATCTCCAGAACAGTAATTTCCGGTACAGTTTCAGGGAAAACAAAATCTTCCGACATAATACTTTTCCTGGACGACAAATCAAAAGATATCATCAGGGACATGAAAATAGATGACGTTGAGCTTTCATACAGAGGAGACCTCTCGGATTATTCGGTGTTTTCCGGAAAATATACAGGTGAGCTCAAACTGGAGATTCCGAAATTCAAATTTGAAAAAGTTTCCTTCAAAAATATCGAAGCGGCGGTTTCAATAAAAAACGGCGACATAAAAGGCCGGATAAAATCAGCTATTCTGCCGCATAACGGGAAAATTTCCGGCGACTTTACTTTTAAGGATAAATTGCTCAATGGGAACTTCAACGGCTCCGCATGCATCCTGAATATCATGCCGTTTCTGAGCGCGAAGGCAGAAAATTTTTTCAGTCAGAATGTTGATCTGAAAAGCGCTCCCATGATAAACTTTTCCGTATCAATAGGCACGGATTCATCAAAGGAAAAGCGCTATATGGGAAATGCCGATATTTCAATACCGTCAATCAAAATCAGAGGGCTGTCTTTCAATGAACTGAAAACAAAACTTGAATTCACTGAAGAATACGCTAAAGCCTCCGATTTCAGCACCGTGATGGAAGACGGCACTAAAATCAACGGGCTTATAAAGTTCATGATAACTGAGAACGTTTTCTCAGCGTCGATATTCTGCAAAGGCAATCCGTCCAACACTATTGTACTTCTGGAAGAAGACCATCGGCTTTTTCTCAATACTTTTCTTAAAGACATAAAATGGCCGTCCCGCGACAGTCTGGCGGAAGCCACCCTGGATTTACATTATCAATGGAGCGATAACCCTTTTTATTTTCTGTCCGGCAATATCATTCTGACAAATTTTGCCTACAAAGGCATATCCTTCGATTACGGTGCCAGCAGGTTCTGCATAGCGTCCGACAATCTCGTGATACTCCCGGGAATTGTGCTGGAAAACAAAGACGGAAAGGCCGTCATAAGCGTGGCCTATGATGGAAGACAGAAATCAGGATGGGAGCATCAGTCTCAATATATCAAATCCTTTGACAAGCCGAAGGGACAGCTGATATTCTCTCTGAAAAGTTCAATCGCCGGGCAGGACCTGCTCAAAATATTTTATTCCAATTGGAAAAACGAGTACCTCTCATTTCCCGGCAGCATAAATGTCAGCGCCGACGGTCTGATCGATTTGAGAAATGAAAACGATACAGCCTTCAAGGCCGTCCTGAATAACGCAAAATGCAAATGGAATAAAATCCCTATCGGAAACATTGACGCGGATATTCTTTATAAAGAACAGAAACTGGAACTGAAAAAAGCCACCGCCGAAGTCTGCGGAGGCAATATGAATATACGTTATGATTTCGATTTCAAAAAATATGCGGGCAACATAGATATTTCCTTTCAGGGCGCGCGCTTCAAGGAGCTCCTCGATCATGTCGGCATAGAACACAAAAGCAAAAGCTCTGACGACAAAGGAGTGATATCCGGCACTTTAACCTCCGCCATATCCTATGACAAGGAAGACAGGCTTCTCATGAACGGTTCAGGGAAAATACTTCTGAGCAATCCCGATCTCTGGGCCATCCCTTTCTTCGGAGGTTTCTTAAATCTTATCGGGCAGGCATGGGCCATAAACAAATTCGGAAACATCTCCGAACTGAAAGGCGATTATGAACTGAAAGGCGATCACCTCTACACAAATTCAATCCGCACGGACGGCAGCATCATAGCCATACAGGCAAAAGGAAAATATTACTGGAATACAAATGAATATGACTTCGCCGTCAAGGCCGAACTCCTCAAACATCTCTTACCTTTTAAAGCCGTGGCTTATCTTCTTTCTCCTGTAACATGGCTCTTCGAGGCAAAAGTATCAGGAAAAGGCAATGACGCAAAATGGGAATGAAAAAATCTCTCCGCCCTCTTATCCTGAAATTATCCTTTCTCATCCTCTCCGCTTTTTTTCTCTCCTCATGTTCTTCCCCGCGACGTCAGAATATACCTGAACCCCTTGATGAACCCCTGCATCTGGACAGAGACTGGATTAAAATCCAGAGCGGAACGGCATCATGGTACGGGGACGGATTTTATTACAAAGCTACCGCAAGCGGAGAAATTTTCCGCCCCGGAGAATACTACACTGCCGCGCATAATCAGCTGACACTGGGAACTCTCGTGCTGGTGAGAAACGTTTCCAACGGCAAAATAGTTTTCGTTAAAATCAACGACAGGGGCCCTTTCGTTAAAAACAGGATAATAGACCTCTCCAAGGCCGCCGCCGAAAAAATCGAGATCATAAAAGACGGCACCGGCGGTGTCGAGCTCTATATCAGAAAAAATACCCGTCCACCGGGAAAACAATGAAAAAGCCTCCATTGGAAAAAGTCCCTTTCACATGCTATATTTTCTGCTCCGGGAGCGCTCTTTTCATCGATTTTCCAACATGGGAGAAATATTTATGAAGCTTCAGAATACACCTGATGTAAAGCTGGGAATTGTAACAGTCAGCCGTGATTGTTTCCCTAAAAAACTTTCACTGAAACGCCTTGACCAGCTTCTCGACGCGGCCATCTCCGCAAAGGTCAAGCTTATTCCATCCGACACTATCATAGAAACTGAAAATGACGCGTTAAAAGCCCTTGCTGAACTTCATAAAAAAGGCGCAAACGCGGCAGTGGTATATCTCGGCAACTTCGGTCCCGAGGGGCCGGCCTCGCTTTTCATTCAGCGTTTTCACGGGCCTGTGATGATCTGCGCGGCCGCGGAGGAAAGAGGAGACAACCTTACAGAAGGCAGAGGCGATGCCTATTGCGGCATGCTTAATCTCTCCTATAATCTCAGCCTGAAAAACATTCGCGTCCATATTCCGGAAAATCCCGTCAATCTTCCCGGCGCTCTGATAAGGGAGATTCAGCATTTTACAAGTATCGCCAGAATATTTATCGGCATCAAACGGCTCAAAGTTATTTCTTTCGGCCCCCGCCCGCAGGATTTTTTCGCATGTAACGCTCCCATAAAACCGCTCTATAATCTTGGCATCGAAGTCATGGAAAACAGCGAGCTGGACATGCTGGA
>MHBF01000155.1:11921-14248 GCA_001803225.1 Lentisphaerae bacterium GWF2_44_16
AAAAGCCATTGCCTCGGACATGGCAAAGGAACTCGGCAAGGCAAACAAGTATCCGGACATGCTTAAACAGCTTGCGCAGTTTGAGTTTGCCCTCCGCAAGTTTATGGAGGAAAACCTCGGTGCCATGGAATATGCTGTATTCGCCAACAAGTGCTGGCCCGCCTTTGAAAAGGCATTCGGATTTGTACCCTGTTTCGTAAACAGCAGGCTTGCCGCAAGCGGCATCCCCGTTGCCTGCGAGGTTGACATATACGGCGCAGTATCGGAATACATGGCCCAACTTGCCTCCCTTGCTCCGGTTACAATACTCGACATCAACAACACCGTTCCCCCGGACATGATTGTCAAAGAAGAATATCTCGAAGGCTTCACCCCTTCCGACCTCTTCATGGGTTTTCATTGCGGCAACACACCAAAATCCTGTCTCAGAGAAGGGTGCGGCATCAAATATCAGCTCATAATGAACAGGCTTATGGAAAACGGAAAAGATCCGGTAATTACGCGCGGCACCCTTGAAGGATACCTTATGCCGGGCAAAACCACTCTTTTCCGGCTTCAGTCAACGGCAGGTTGCGAACTCAGAAGCTATGTCGCGGAAGGTTCCGTTCTTAATATGTCTCCCAACTCTTTCGGCGCCATAGGTATAATAGCTGTCAGGGGAATGTCCCGCTTTTACAGGCATGTTCTGATAGGAGGGAATTTCCCGCATCATACAGCTTTGGCATTCGACCATTCGGGAGCGATACTTTTCGACGCTGTAAAGCTCCTGACCGGTTCCGCTCCCGCGGTTCCGCTTCCCAAGTCAGCCATGTATCCCGGGGAAAATCCTTTTAATTTGAAAGGCTTCTGATTTTTATGGACATCATAACCCTTAAAAAACTGGTTTGCGAAGCCAATATCGAACTCAACGCCAAAGGCCTTGTAACATATACCTGGGGAAATGTCAGCGGTATCGACAGGGAAAACAAGCTTGTCGCGATCAAACCCAGCGGAGTGCCTTATAAAGATTTAACCCCGGATAAAATCCCGGTACTCAGACTGGAAAACGCCGAACTTGTTGAAGGCAGTTTCACTCCCTCCTGCGACACGCCCATACATCTTGAACTCTACAGGGCTTTCCCTGAAATCGGGGGCATAGCGCATTCCCACAGCACTTATGCCACAGCTTTCGCGCAGGCCATGAAGCATATTCCATGTTTCGGTACTACACATGCCGATTATTTCTTCGGCGCTATCCCTGTAACAAGGAAACTCTCATCCTCAGAAATAGATGAAAATTATGAAGCCAATACAGGAAAAGTAATTGCCGAATTGTGGAAGGATAAAGAAAGCGGCATTCTTAACATTCCCGCCGCCCTGGTAGCACAGCACGGCCCTTTCACATGGGGCATAAGCCCGGAAAAAGCCGTCGAGAGTTCAGTCGTTCTTGAAGAAACAGCCAGAATGGCAATATTGAGCATGACCATCAACCCCGAAGTATTTTCCATAGGGAAAGAGCTCCTTGGAAAACACTTCCTGCGCAAACACGGAAACAATGCCTATTACGGACAGAAATGAACTGTCATGTTTTATTGCCTTGAAAAGTAACACTTACACAGAAAAAACTGCTTTAATTTTCCTTGAAACCAAATTCTGCTGTTTGGTGTAGCTGACGAGTCAATTTTATTGTATTCTTCAATGTTTTTCAGTTCAAACGGTGAATCATAATTACTGGTACTTCCGTCAATATCTTTAAGTTCAATTTTTTTCATGAGATTTTTTGGTATATCCTTTATTACTTCAGAGCGGTTTTTCAGAATAAACAACGCTTCCTTTTCCTCCACTATCAACGCTATATCATGTTTCAAATCCTTTGTCCTGCAAAATATATAAAGAACTTTGCTTCCATCATTTTTTTCCCATGTTATACTATAGAAGATGGGCCATGCCCCAGTAGGATTAATAGAAATAAAAATATCAAGAACCTCTTTAATACTCCGGTCATTAAAGTTTTCTCCTGAACTTAAAATATCCTCTAAATTCTTACAATATTTTCCCGTTCCCGGAAAGCTTTTAGCTACCAGATATTTTACGCTGATCTCCTTTATATCCGAAGCATAGTTTTTCATATCAGCCGCAAATGAGAAAAAACTCAAACCAAATAAAATCCCGATGCTGAGAGAAAATGTAAACAGTTTCATCTTAGCATCTCCCTCTTGCTGGCAGATAATAGGTTTCAAATCCTACTATTTCCTATTTTAAACCCTAACTCCGCTGGATTTACGTAATATGCAGGCCGAATTTTCCAAGCGTCTTGGCGACTTTCTTAGTTATTTCACAGGTAAGCC
>MHBF01000156.1 GCA_001803225.1 Lentisphaerae bacterium GWF2_44_16
CTCAGGATTACTGTCATAGATAAGGTCAAGATCGGCTTGTATTATTCTCAGGCGTTCCGGGTAGAGAAAAATCTTCTTGAATTCTTTGACGAAGAAATCTATTGAGGGATTTTCCACCAGCATATGCCTTGGCACCGCGGTGATTTTTCTCACGTCGGCGAGTCCGTCATCAAGAGTCAGCATCATTTCAAAACCCGTTTTTTTTGCCTCTTCTATGGCGATGCCTGTATATCTGCCGAAAGGCCAGACCAGGACTTTGGGGTATTTCCCTGTTTTTTCCTCTATGGTTTTCCGTGAGGTCTCAAAGTCATCATAGAGCCTTTTTTTATAGGCCTTTTCATTTTCATAAGATCCGGCAAGCGGATTATATATTCTTGTGATGATGGCGGGGGCGGTATTGCCCTGCGGGTTGCACTGAAAAGCCTGGTGCATATTGCATGAATGACTTGCAATCTCGACGATTCCGCTTTCGGAGAGTTCCTTTATCTGTTTCCATGTCATGAAACCGTGCGTGTATTCGGGATCATCGGGCGGGTTGTCAAGCCAGCTTGAAACCACGGCCAGCACGCAGGGATATCCGTAAAGTTTCAGGAGCGGAAAAACATTTTCATAAAAACTTTCATATGCGTCATCGAAGGTCAGAAGGACGGCTTTTTCCGGGAGCGTTTTTTCACCTTTTGACGCTTTTATTATATCGTCGGCGCTGACGAAATGACAGCCGTAATCACGCATGAATTCAAGTTGCCTGGTCAGAGAAAAAATATCAACCCCGTACTTATCAAGGTTTAATCTTGTCGGTACGTCATGATAGCACAAAACCATGAATTTCCCTCCGCTCCACGTCGCGGGAGGCGTTTCAGGAAAAGTATCATATTCCTCTTCGCCGCCGCTTCGCGGGGAGAGAAGGAGCAGGAGCGAAAAGAGCAGGAATTTCCATCCGCATAATTTTATATTTTTCATCTTAGAAATGAAAAATAAAAGATGAGAATACACTGAAACCATAAGATTTATCCCCGTCATAATTTGTTCTGTTGCCCGTAACACCCGCCAGAAAGCTGATGGTATCTGTTATTGTCCACTCCTGTTCATATTTTACGTATCCGGCGAATTCCGCGGACTGTCCTTTTTCAAACTCCACGCCGGGCGCTACATAAAGCCTGTCTGTTATTGAAAATTCATAATTTCTATACCAGAGGTGCTCAACATATGGTACCAGATAGACTGTCGCGTTATATCCGGGACTGTAATATACAGTATCAGTTTTGGAATTGAAAGAAAGGGCCTCTTCAAGGGCGACATGAAATTTCCAGTTTGCCGAGGAGCTTAAGAGTTTATCCTGTTTTGCCGAAAGAGTGGTCATTATATTGTGGTCTGAAAGAAAGAGCTGATCAAATTTTATTTCGGCTTTGAAGTCTTCGCTGTATCTGTACTTCACTTCAGCATAGTATTCCTGTCCGTAGCCGTCATCCAGATATATCCATGCGGGGGCGTTCAGACTGTATGAATTATAGTTCAGGTTGACAGTCCAATGGTCATCGGGTGTGTAGGATATTCCGGCCTGTCCGCCGGGATGTTTTCCCTGGTAATCTATGGAGCCTGCGCCCATTATGGTCAAATCTCTGCAAAGCCTCCAGTCAAAGCCCACCGCATTCCTGAATACTTCCTTTGAATTGGGAATTTCATCGTCCTGAAGTCCTCCTTTCAAAACGTGCATCCAGACTGTTTCAACATATACTTTTCTGTGAGGAAATATGGGCTGTTCAAGGCGTTGAGAGAGAGTAAAACCGTCAGCCTGGTTCTGCTGCTGCGAATATGCAAAATTAATTGTTTCCGTGCGCATGTCGTCAATTTCAAATTTGCGGTTCAGTTTCTGAACATCAAGGTCATTTGGGTTATGTTTCAAAAGATCTTTTGCCATATCTCTTGCTTTTTCTCCATCGTCGTTTTTGTCCATAGCATAGGATAAGCCGATTTTCGCCGACTTGTCTTCGGGATCGGTGGAGGCCGCTATCTGGAAATCCTCCAGCGCCAGCCTGGGCCAGTCCCGGTAATAATGCAGATATGCCTGCGCGGTGCGGACGTTTGTATTGAAAGGTTCTTTCCGGAGCAGGTCCTTCAGATAGTCTTCCGCTTCCGAAAGCTTATCCTGAAATATCAGCCACCAGGCTTTTTCCGTCAGCAGCACGTTATAGTCCCAGTTTTTGACGTCGACCCCTCTCTGTATTCTGTAGGGCTTTACCACTTTTTGAAGCTCGTCCAGAATTTTTCCGGCATCCTCAAAACGCTCCAGCTCTATCAGCGTATAATAAATTGACATTTTAAGCACGAAGTTTTCAGGGTATTCGCCAAGGCCGAGTTCCGCTTTTTTTTTCTCTACTTCCTGATAGAGTTTCAAGGCTTCCTTGGGTTTTCTGAAATAGAGTTTTGCGTCCGCGGCAGCCTGAATTACCCAGTAGGGAGGATTTGCTTTTTCTTTCATGAGCGCGTCATAATCGGCGATGATTTTTTTCATTTCCTTCATCTGCCGTGTAACTATGAACTTGTCATATCTGCTGCGGGACATGAAACTTTCGGAGGGTTCCGATGACGCCATGCTTATATTTCTTTCCAGAAGGTTTTCCGCGTCTTTTGATTCAATGCGTGATATTCTTGCCGCCGCCTCGTCTCCAAGTATCTTTTCCATGAGGGCCCTGGATACTTTATCATTTGACTGTTTTATTTTTTCAAGCGCCAGTCCTGGCGCGCCTATTCCGCTCAGAATACGATATTTTTCATCGACGGCCTTGTTTCCGCCTGGAAGCTTTGTAATTTTATCATAGTACTGATATGACTGCAGGAATTTATCAAGTCCTTCCAATGCTTCGGCTTTGCAATAGAGCGCTTCAATGTTTTCAGGTTCCTTCAGCAATGCCATGTCAGCGAGTTTTTCAGCTTCTTTCCAGTTTTTTTTTCTTATCATAATTTTAGACATACCTGTGAGCGCTCCGGCATTGCCGGGTTCTATTTGCAGGGCTCTATCATATTCGGCTTTTGCTTCATCAAACTTTTCCATTTCGAAATAAGCGTTTCCGAGAATCACTCTCACTCCGGCTTCATCCGCGCCCATCAGTCTTTTTCTTTTTTCGACGAACTGAATGGCTTCCTGTATTTTTCCGTCTTGTATCGTTGAGACGAGAAAACCAAGCAGCGCGATTTTATTTTCAGGTTCTTTTTCCAGTATTTTCCGGTAAAGTTCAGCGGCTTTCCCGGGGGCCCCTGTTTTTCTGAGAGAGTTTCCTACGGCATCCTGCACATAAACCGGACAATTATAATCTTCCGGAAGACTCTTATAAGCCTCTATCGCCTCTTTGTACATTCCGCTCCATGACAGTATCGTGATGTAATCATTCATTATTGAAAGGTCCCCGCTATTTTCTTTCAACGCCCTTTCAATCAGCGCGAGAGCTTCCTTAGTCTTTCCTTCCCTGGCTTTTTTCACCGCGGTTTCTTTGAGGGTTTCCGCAAATATTTTTCTTAGTGATTTAGTTTCTTCGGGATATTTTTTAATGCGTTCGTCTATGAAGCTCTCGGCCTTGTCGAAATTTCCGGAAGCCGCCAGGAGGGAGGCGACACCGAGAGCGGCGTCAGCCCTGGAATTATCTTTATTCAGAATATCCGAATATGCCTGAAGCGCCTTATCATATTCTGAATTCCTGCGATATGATTTTGCCATTTCAGGAAATACGTAATCAGGTATTTTGGACGCGGGCGGGAGCGACTCGAAAAGCTTTAGTGCCTCCTTGTCTTTCCCGGCCCATGAAAGCGCGGTAATACGGTCGTAAAGTATTTTAATGTTTTTCTTATCCAGTTCATAAGCGCGGGCAAAAAGATTATCCGCGTTTTCGAATTTTCCCTCTCTTGCGAGAGTTACGGCTTTTTTGCGCATGGCTTCGGCAATCAGAGGGGTGAATTCCTTTTTCAGTTCTTCCGTCTTCAGGCTTTTCAGGGCCTCCTCGAATTTTTCCGATAAAATGAGAGATTGCGTCTCTATCTCCGATGTCTTCGGATTTTCCGTCTTAGCGTCCGGTACTTTTTCGGTGTCATTAGAAGCCACCGCCTCCCTTTCCCCGCGGATTGTTTCTGTCAGGAGGGGATTGAACTCTTTTCTCAAATCCTCGGTTTTCATCATATCAAGAGCGTCTTTGTATTTTCTCATGCAGATGAGGGATTTTATGAGTATGCGCAGAGCGTTTTCGTTTTCTGGATTTTTTGCGAGAACTTTTCTTGAAAGAATTTCGGATTTTTCAAAATTTCCGAGCATCTCAAAAGATTTTGCGGTATTAGTGAGAACGTATTCAGGAATATCGGTCCCTTCAGGGATTTTATCGAAGAGCTTTACGGCCTCCTGATATTTTCCGGCCCATGAAAGAATCACTATTCTGTCGAAAAGCAGAGACATATCACTGCTGTTTTTCCGAAATGCTTCTTCAAGTATTTTATCGGCTTCCGCGAATTTCCCTTCTCTCCCGAGTTTTACGGCTTTTGCGTGCATAATTTTTATTTTGGCGTTTTTCAGCCATGGGGCTTCGGGTATCTGCTTTGTCATTCTTCCGTACAATCTCAAAGCTCTTTCAATATAGCCGCCGTCTATACAGGCATTTAAAAGAAGTTCCGCGATTTCCGTATTTTTCGGGTTTTTCTGAAGGAGCTCTTCAAATTTCAGTACCGCGTCCCTGTATTTTCCAGTTTTACAGAGACATTTTGCGGTGATGATACCGATATAGTCGGGGGTTTTGTATTTGGGAGGGAATTTTCTGGAGGCTTCAAGGGCTTCCGAATACCTGTCAGCCATATAAAGTATGACTATCTTTTCGCAGATTACCACGGGATTATCGCGGCTTTTTCTCAGGGCTTCATCTATAAGGGCCAAAGCCTTGTTATAATTGCCTTTTTTCGCTTCGATTAACGCCTCTTTTCTCTGTGAGTCAAGAGTGTTTCTCAGCAAATCATCAATAACGCCTGCTTTCATCTCAAGAGATAAAATAATACAGCAGAACGACAGGCAAAATGTCCTCAGAATTAACAATATCATAAAGCGCATTATATCCTTGTGGGTTGTTACCCTTTTGCGCGCCTGCTAAAATACAGGCAATAAGCTTCGATTCAAACACTTGAAGAAAAATCACAGTCTGAAATTTGAAAAAGCCTTAGTCCAAAGTATCATATCTCAAGATGTCATTTCCAGTAAAAATAATAATTGTCGGGGCTGGTCCTGCCGGGCTCATGGCCGCTGTCGCAGCGGCCCGTAAAGGTGTCCGGGTTACAGTTCTCGAACTTCTTCACGCTCCCGGACGCAAACTCCTGGCCAGCGGAGGCGGGAAGTGCAATATTACAAATATCCTCTCCGAAGCGCGCTTCGCGGAAGCTTTCGGCAGGCAGGGGCGCTTTATTCTTCCGGCGTTGAAACTTATGAACTCTCAGGCCCTGCGTGATTTTTTCCGTTTAAGGGGGGTCGATACTTTTTCAGAGGATGGCTTCCATTTCTTCCCCGTATCAAACAAGGCGTCGGATGTTCTGAAAGCGCTTACTGATGAATGCAAAAAGCTCAATGTGGAAATCCGTCCTGAAACAAAGGTCAATGACCTGCTCTTTGAAAACGGCATCCTTACAGGTGTATCGACAACGGGCAGTGTTTTCAATGCCGGAAAAGTGATCATAGCCTCAGGCGGCAAGGGCTATCCCGCTCTGGGCGCCACAGGTATCGGTTACAAACTTGCGGAACAGGCCGGGCATTTTATAGTCGAACCCGTTCCCGGGCTGGTGGGCTTGCGGACAGTTGAAAGCTGGCCTTTTTCCTGCAAAGGCGTTTCGTTTCCGGCGGTTTCAGTAAGCATCAATTTCCCCGGGATGAAAGGTGTTAAATCCAAAGGCGAACTGCTTTTCACGCACAGAGGAATTTCCGGTCCCGCCGTCATTGATATTTCCGGTGAGCTCAATCATCTGCTGCGTTCGAATCCGGAGATAGGGCTTTCGGTCAATCTTTTCCCGGATTTTACAAAAGACAAATGGCTTGAGCTGTTCTCCGAATGGCAGAAGCGCGAAGGCAGAAAGCATATACGCAATCTTCTTTCGCGTTATATGCCGCACTGTGTTTCGGATGTTCTCTGCGGGATTGCCGGAGGCGTTGGCGATGTGAACGCGGCGGAATTCAAGCTCGTCCAAAGGCAGAAACTGGCTGATTTGCTCCTGGCCGTGCCGTTGAAAATTAACGGTTCTGAAGGCTTCGGCAAGGCAATGGTTACGAGGGGCGGGGTGGCACTCAAAAAAATCAATCCCGATACTCTGGAAAGCCGTCTTGTAAAAGGTCTTTTTTTCGCGGGTGAAGTTCTTGACCTTGATGGTCCGTGCGGCGGTTATAATCTCCAATGGGCCTTCTCCAGCGGTAATCTCGCAGGTACAAGCGCGGCGGAGGATTAAAGCAGGCCTACGGCTTCTTTTACTTTTTTCATGGTCAGTTCGGCTTCGTTCCAGGCTTTTTCGGCGCCGTCCGCGAGGACTTTATTTACATATCCCATATCGTTCAGAAGTTCTTTTCTGCGCTGGCGGTACGGGGCAAAATATTCATGAAGAATATCGAAAAGGGCCATTTTAGCGTGTCCGTAGCCGAAGCCGCCGGAACGGTATTTGTTTTCCATTTCCTTTATCTGCTCTTCCGAAGCGAAAAGGCGATAGAGCGCGAAGATATTGCATTTATCGGGATCTTTGGGGTCATCCAGGCCTTTGGAATCGGAAACAATGCTCATGACTTTTTTCTTGATGGCTTTTTCATCGCCGAAAATCTCAATGGTATTGTTGTAACTCTTTGACATTTTCTGTCCGTCGGTGCCCGGCACTATCGCCACGGTTTCCCTTATTCTCTCTTCAGGAATAGTAAATATTTCGCCGTACGCGTTATTGAAGCGCAGAGCTATGTCCCTGGTGATTTCCACATGCTGTTTCTGATCTTTTCCGACGGGAACGATGTTTGAGTTGTAAATCAGTATGTCGGAAGCCATGAGAACGGGATATGAAAAGAGGCCGTTATTTGGAATAAAGCCGTGCGCAATCTTATCTTTGTAACTGTGCGCCCTTTCCAGAAGGCCTACGGATGTGGAACAATTGAGTATCCAAGTGAGTTCCGTTACCTGAGGTATGTCCGACTGTCTGAAAAAAACAGTTTTTTCAGGATCAATCCCGCAGGCAAGAAAATCGACGGCTACCCCTATAATCCTTTCTCTCAGATCATCCGGAGTGGGGAGCGTGGTAAGGGAATGCAGATCGGCGATGAAAAGAAAAGTCTCTCCATCGTTCTGCAGTTCAATGGCAGGCTTCATCATTCCGAAATAATTTCCGATATGCAAAGTGCCGGACGGTTGTATTCCTGAAAGTATTCTCATAAAAAATCAGTATAAATCTTCCATTAATTTCTGAAGCCGTTTAACTTTTTCCTCTACCTTCTCTACGAAGGGGTCGTTTACGTCGGGCTTCTTATATTTCTTCACGAATTTCTTCAGAATGGCGATATCTGTCTGAAGCTCTGTTTTCGTTTCATATTTCTTTTTCACGCGGAGTTCGTCGAAAGCCTCTGCCGAAGACAATTCCCTGTTAGGGTCACTCTTTGCCAGGGCGGCCTGGGCCGGTGTTTGTACGGGTTCTGGTTTTTTCTGTTGTTGCACCATTGTTTTCGGGGCGGATACTGCAGGCTGTTGTATAGATTTTCTGCCTTTAAGCATCATCGACATGCCGAAGAAAATAGCGAGTGCTGCAACAGTGACAATAATACCTATGAGGAGGTAAATTTTTTTCTTTTTCGCCGTTTGCAGCCTCATCAGATTTGTCATTGTAAGGTGAGCAGGTACCGGATCGGCTGTTGTGTTGTTTGTCGGGCCGGTGCCATTTGCAACCTCGGTGATTCCGTTCGCGCTTTTGGGACCTGACGGTTTGATGTCTGACGGTTTGCGCTTTTTACCCGGGAGCGGCGGGAGTCCTCCGCGTGCCGGAAATTTGCTTTTTCCTGGAACGGTTTTCTTTATTCTTTCCACCCGTTCTTCAGATTTTTTAGTTATCTCATCCTGCTTTTTCTGATCTTCAATTTCCTCATTTTTCGTTTTTTCTTCAAGCTTTTCAATTTCAGCTTTCTTCTCTTCGAGCTTTTCTATTTCGGCTTTTTGTTTTTCTTGCGTTTCTTTCTCCGTATCGGTTTTTACCGCATCGGTTTTTTCAACGGCAAGCTTCTGACTGTCCTCAAGCGCCTTCTTCTGTTTTTCAATTTCCTCGCGTTCTTTGCGCAGTCTTTCTTCCTCTGCCTGGCGCGATTTTCTTTTCAGCTCGAGTTCTTCGAGTTCTTTCTTCTGTTTTTCAATTTCCTCACGTTCTTTCTTCAGTTTCTCTATTTCTTCCTGTTCCTTCATTTTCAACTGAAGCTCTTCGAGTTCTTTTTTCTGTTTTTCAAGTTCCTCGCGTTCTTTGCGCAATCTTTCCTCTGCTTCTTTCTGGGCTTTTTCGCGCTTGAGCCTTTCCTGGGTTTCCTTTTCTTTGCGCAGGCGCTCTTCTTCTTCGAGTTTTTTTCTTTTGGCCTCTTCCTGTTCTCTATGGATACGCTCCATTTCGATCTGCCTCTGGCGTTCTATCTGTTCCTGTTCCCTGCGTATGCGCTCTTCTTCTTCGAGTTTTTTTCTTTTGGCCTCTTCCTGTTCTCTATAGATACGCTCCATTTCGACCTGCCTCTGGCGTTCTATCTGTTCCTGTTCCCTGCGTATGCGCTCCATCTCAATCTGCCTCTGGCGGTCTATCTCTTCCTGTTCTCTGCGTATGCGCTCCATTTCAAACTGCCTCTGGCGCTCTATGTCTTCCTGTTCTCTGCGTATGCGCTCCATTTCAAACTGTTTTTGTTTTTCGAGGAGTTCTCTTTCCTGGCGCATTCTTTCAAATTCGTTTCTTTGCTTTTCGAGCTCTTCGCGTTCTTTGCGCAGTCTGTCATCAGCACCCTGAGGAGGGGGATAGGAGAACGGCCTTGGTTGCGGCCCTGTACGGGAAGGGACGAGCGGCGCGCTTTTTGTTTGCATAAAAGGGGCACTTTTAGCAGTCATCGGCGAACTTTTAGTTGAAGACGGTATTCCTATGGAGGGGACGCCTGAAGAAAATATGCCGATATCTACGGGCCTTGCGACTTTTACTTGTTTGTACTCTGTGATCTGATCTTTCGAAATAGCTATTGTGGGAGTGTTTTCCTCGTCAAAAGTTTTCTGTTCGTCATCAGATATCCTGCTTGTATCTGTCAATGCCTTGTGCAGATGGGGCATTTTTTTATCAAAAGGATACATTTTGCCGCCGCACTGAGGGCAGTCAAACTCTTCTATATATTCTTCCAATTCTCCTATGACGCCGCATTTCCGGCATTTAAGTTCATAAATAGTCGGGGGGGCTTGTTCCTGAACTCTCTGTGTCTGTCCCATCGAAGCGTTGTTTGCCGGTCTTGAGACAGGTATGCCTACAGGTATTGATGGCTGTGCCTGCTTGATGGGGGCGGCGGCAGGCGCGGGTTTAGCTATGGGCCTGGCAGGAGCGGCGGCAGGCTTTGCCGCGGAAAAAGTAAAATTCTTTTTAGCCCCGGATACAGATCCGCCTTTTTTAATAAACTTAGCCATATTTTCAGCAGCTCCCAAGCAAATATTTGTTTAGTTTCCAAGCCTCTTTTTTACTGTAATAAAACACTCGATATCGTTTATTTCTGTTTTAACGGAACCGTCAGCTGCCTGTCCTTCTTCCAGAACAACGGCAAGGGTTTCGTTGCATATATAGTCACTGAAATTCCTGATAGACGGACTATACTCCTTATCTACAGAATAATACAATTCTATCCTGTCTGCAACTTCAAAATCAAGTTCTTTTCTTAAATTTTGCACCTTGCTTACGAATTCTCTCGCAAATCCTTCTTCTCTGAGTTCAGTGTCAAGCTTTGTGTCGAGCGCTACTGTAATGCCTGAACCGGTGGACACGCAGATGCCTTCCTTCTCTTCTCTCTGGATAAGAAGGTCGTCCTGAGTGAATTCAAATTCCAGTCCGGAGGAAAATTTGACGGCGACTTTTCCGCCCTGCATAAGCGAATTGACCTGCGAACTGTCAAGGCCGGATAGGAGCCCTGGAGCTTCTTTCATATCCTTGCCGAGCTTCGGGCCGAGCGTTTTGAAATTGGGCTTGACCTTGCAGGTGACAAGCTTGGATTCGTCCGTTTCGAATTCTATATTTTTAACATTGAGTTCTTCGGAAATTATTTCTGCCGTCTCACGAAGCATTTTTTCTATTTCCGGCCCATGCGCCACAATAACAGCTTTGCGCAGAGGCTGGCGGACTTTCAGTGAATGCTGTGTCCTCAGAAAACGCCCGAGTGAAACAGCGTTCATCGTGGCATCCATCTGTTTTTCCAGATAAACATCTCTCCTGGCCTTTTCCGAACTCGGAAAATCGCAGAGGTGGACAGACTCCGGCATTTCCGGCGTCCTGAGATTTCTGTATATTTCCTCAGTGATAAAAGGAATAAAGGGGGCGGCCGCTTTCGCGAATGTCAGAAGCGCGTAATGAAGGGTCTGATAAGCGTTCTGCTTGTCGGAGTCATTCTGGCTTTTCCAGAATCTTCTTCTGCTTCTCCTTATATACCAGTTTGTGAGGTCTTCAATGAATTTTTCAAAACGGTTCGCGGCTTTCTGCAGATTGTAGGAGTCCATTTCATTTTCTATTTCCTCCACCATCTGGGAGAGGGATGAGAGTATCCACCTGTCGAGAGGATTAGGCGGGTTCTGAGGGCCTTTGGCTTCGCCTTTTTCAGGCTCCCACTTGTCCACTCTGGCGTAAGTTACAAAGAAGCTGTAGGAATTCCAAATCGGAAGCATTACGCTTTTCAGCATATCTTTTACGCCTTCTTCGGAAAATTTCAGGTCTTCCGCCCTGACTACCTGGGAACTGAGCAGGAATAAGCGCATGGCATCGGCCCCATAGGTGTCAAATATATGTTTCGGGTCGGGGTAATTCTTTTTACGCTTTGACATTTTCTGTCCGTCTTCCGCGAGTATAAGACCGTTTACCACGACATTTTTGAATGCGGGCTTGTCAAAAAGCGCCGCGCCGAGTACTACGAGCGTATAAAACCAGCCCCTTGTCTGGTCGAGTCCTTCCGCTATAAAATCGGCGGGGAAGTTCTCCTCGAAATGTTTTTTATCTTCAAACGGGTAATGCCTCTGCGCATAGGGCATAGCTCCGCTTTCAAACCAGCAGTCCAGTACTTCGGGTACTCTTTTCAGGGGCGCTTTGCCTGTAGGCGAAGCTATTTCGAGGTCATCAACGAAATGTTTATGTATGTCGGTTATTTTCCGGCCTGTGAGTTTTTCCAGCTCGGCAACGGAACCCGCGCAGATCGTTTCACCGCTTTCCTTGTTTCTCCATATAGGGAGAGGGCAACCCCAGTAACGGTTTCTGCTTACTGCCCAGTCTCTCGCGTTTTCCAACCATTTCCCGAAACGTCCATCCTTTATATGATCAGGCATCCAGTTTATCTGACTGTTCGCTTTAAGCATTTTTTCTTTCAGCAGGTCAATCCTGACAAACCATGTGGAAACAGCCCTGTAAATCAGAGGCGAATCATCTCTCCAGCAGTGCGGATAATTATGCAGGATTGTGCCTCTGTGAATTAATTTTCCCTCATTTTTAAGGCGCCTTATTATGTCTTTGTCCGTATCTTTCACGTAGCGTCCGACATAGTCTGAAACAGGCTCTGTGAAACAGCACTCCTCGTCTATCGGACATACTTCCGGTATGTTGTTTTCTTTGCCGGCGGCGGCGTCGTCTTCGCCAAACCCGGTCGCGCAGTGAACTATCCCCGTACCGTCTTCGATGCTCACAAACGGCGCGGTTATTATCCTGAACGCTCCCTTTTCAGAAAGCTTTTCAAAATACGGGAAAAGAGGCACGTATTTTTTTTCTTTGAGCTCCGTACCTTTGAAGCGGCTTATGATTTCCGGCGGATTATCTTTATAATATACCGGCATTCTGGCTTCGGCGAGAATGAAATATCTTTCTCCGTCCTTTACCTTTACATAATCTATGTCCGCGCCCGCCGCAAGCGCCATGTTTGACGGCAGAGTCCAAGGAGTGGTTGTCCACGCCAGAAAGTAAGTGTCTCTGTCCTCTACGCTCTGGAATGCCACTGTTATGGCCGGGTCACTGACTTCGGCGTAGCCCTGATTTGCCTCAAAATTTGAAAGCGGCGTTGAACAGCGCGGGCAGTACGGCAGTATTTTGTAGCCTTCGTAAATCAGGCCGTTGTCCCATAGTTGTTTGAATACCCACCAGATGGATTCCATGTATTTCAAGTCCATTGTCCGGTAGCCGCGCTCGAAATCGACCCATCTGCCCATCCTGTGGACAATCGTTTCCCATTCTTTGGTGTATCTCAGTACGATTCCGCGACAGGCCTCGTTGAATTTGCCTATCCCAAATTTTTCGATTTCCTTCTTCCCGGAAAGATTCAGTTCTTTTTCCATTTCGTATTCGACGGGCAGCCCGTGGCAGTCCCAGCCGAAGACGCGGTCAACAGAGTTTCCGCGCATCGTCTGATATCTCGGCACCACGTCTTTGATTGTACCGGCGAGCAGATGCCCGTAATGCGGGAGCCCCGTCGCAAAGGGGGGGCCGTCATAAAAAATAAATTCTTTTTTACCTTTGCGTGTTTCGAGGGATTTTTTAAAAGTTTTATTATCATCCCAAAACTTGAGTATTCCGGTTTCAAGTTCTGGAAATTTTACCTGAGAGTTTACTGCTTTAAACATTTTTTCATGACCATTGATTATTTAATTTTTCTTGTTTTCTATAATATTTCTTTCAAAAAACTATTATTATTTCATCTTTCCCGCCGCAAGCGAAGCTGAGCGGCGGTACGAAAAAAACAAAGCTTTTTCTCGGAGTGCAGGTACCCTACCTGCCTTCCATCCAGTTGCTTTTCAGCGCGCAGGAAGAAATTTTGGAATACGGGACCCGGATTTTTCTGATACTGTCCACGTCTCCTGCCGTTTCTATTTCAATCGCTTCCGCCATTACATTCACTATCCTGGACGCTTCCACTATCCTGCCGTCTTTGAAATCTATCATGAACGGTCCATTGAACTCGCCGTTCTCATCAGTCGCCAGCGACGTAAAATAATTCTGGTTGAATTCCTGAGCGTCGCTTTGTGTGTTTTCCTGAACTGGCGGAACTGCTGTTTCAGTCTCAGGCGCTTGAGCGTCCTCCGTTTTCGGCTTTAACAGCGCGGCAAAAGGGTCGTTCGCTATTTTTTCATTCAGGGCATCCGTCAGGCGTTTGCTTTCGATTCCCCTTTTTTCTTTTTCTATATCTTTTGGCGGCCTGTAATCCTCATTTGGAGCAGGGATGAAGTAATAAATTGCCGCAGGATAAAAATAAGGAAAACATATTCCCCCGATAAAATGTAGAAATCTACTTTTCTCCTTCATTTCCGCCACGGTTGCGGCCATGAAAGCGCTTCCCAGAAGAAACACCAGGACTAGAAAACATACTATGATGATAGGGATGGACGGGGAAATATGACATGCCATTGTGAATTTCACCCAATGTACGATAAAGGTGAAAACAGCTTCAAGCACACTGGTAACAACTTCCCACAATATTTTGAAATCCCGCATAAATCCTTTCCCGCTAATGCCATCTGTAATTGATTAAGGCAAAGCCATATAAAAATAAAAGTAAATGGTAAAATACAACTTCAAAGATGAAAAATCAATGAACGAATTACGTTTTCTTTTTTCATTCAGTGTCTTCCGCCGTTACGGATACTATGGTTGCGATGTGATTAAATAAAATATCGGATTTCTTTTTCAGATAAAGCGCGGTTTCCAGATGTTCCCTGAGCAGTTCAATGCGTTTTTCCCTGTCCATTCTGTGGTAGAAGTCGTTAAGGTCTTTTGCGTCTTCCTTAAATTTTGCGGATTCTTTTTTCATTGCGAGTCTCCTTCCCATTTTGATTTGTTGTAGATTTCGCGGAAGGAATCTGCGCATAAAAAAAAGGGCACAATTCCGCTCCGCACTCGTCTCAAGGTACTGGCATACCTCCTAATGAATACGGAAGAATTGCGCCCAGTGTTATACTGGACGCAAACTTCAACATTGTTTCATTAGATTAAAAACTGCCAGTTTTGTATGAGACGAAACATTTGTCGAAAATCGTCAAAATTTTTATTTTAGAAAGCTGCACCTCCGTGCTTTTAACTATTATTTACTTTAACATGAACTCTGTTTAAATCAATTGATTTTTGGCGAGGTCGGCTGGGAAAAGCAATTTTCTCAAAAGTGAGTTCAAAATTCTTGAAAATCTCCACGCTTTTTAACTTTTTCCCAAAATTCTTTGCAAATTTCAGCATTTTTTGTTTGACGCTTTTTTTATTGGTATGAAGGGCGCTGTTTGGCGCGGAATTTATAAAACAATAAAAAAGATTCTGTTGCAATGAAGTGAGCAACAGTACGGAAAAAACGGAGTTTTTTCACGGAGTGCAGGTACCCTACCTGCAAAAAAACAAAAAGGAGGGACTGAAAATGTCCAACACGACCAGAATGATCGGAAAAGTTACCACATCAGCAACTAAAAACGGAGTAAGCTACAGGGCCACTTATCTGGTGGCGGAACACGAACTTCACATCTATGAGCCTGGAATTTATGACAAGGCTTTATGGGCGCCGGGAGATTGTGTTGTTACGAGTTACACGAGAGAAGCCGCCGGACCGAGGTGGTTGGTTACCATCAACGCCGCTCCGCGTGAAGAAGGGCTACGGTGCTTTCAGCACGGGTAACGCGAATGATTTTGTCGAAAAGAGCTATGACTACTTTGAAGTCTATTTTCACGCCTCATGGTGGGGAGCGAGAAAGGCCAGCACAAATGACTCGAATTCAAAACTTCTCAATATAAACGGAGAACCCTGCGGAGTCGGCGATTTCCTTTTCAGGAACGCAAGTAAGACGAGCAAGGGCAGCGCGGATTATTCAAGATCTCCCTTTGTAACGTCAGGAACTGAAATAAGCAATGCCATAATAGACCTGCCGATTCGGACAATGATTTATTCATGTGTTTACTATAGCAGAAACAACATAAACAGCTATGTGGATTTCAAGGGAGTGAACGGCGGTTTTTCCTCGAAATGCAGGCCCGCTGAAATCAACGTCGGCAAATGGAAAGCCATTGACCAGACTTTGCGTAACACAATAGATAAAGACGGTAAAATTTGGGTTAGAATTGCCAGAAAAATGGTACTCGCGCCTTTTGATTTAAAATGGGACCCCGATAAAAACGGCGGTACTTGGAAATGGTAGCAGGACGAAGTCCTGCACCCCGTGAAAATCCTTTCGGATTTTCCGAACTGCTCCTCAGCTTCGCTTGGAGCAGAATAAGAGGGGGGGGCTTAGTTTGCCCCCTTTTCGCAACGAAGTGAGCGAAAATAATAAAGCCCCCTTCGGGGGTTGTATTTAACTAATAAAGATGCTATAATAGATAAGGAAACAGCTATAATGGTTTCAAGGGAGTGAACGGCGGTTTTTCCTCGAAATGCAGGCCCGCTGAAATCAACGTCGGCAAATGGAAAGCCATTGACCAGACTTTGCGTAACACAATAGATAAAGACGGTAAAATTTGGGTTAGAATTGCCAGAAAAATGGTACTCGCGCCTTTTGATTTAAAATGGGACCCCGATAAAAACGGCGGTACTTGGAAATGGTAGCAGGACGAAGTCCTGCACCCCGTGAAAATCCTTTCGGATTTTCCGAACTGCTCCTCAGCTTCGCTTGGAGCAGAATAAGAGGGGGGGGCTTAGTTTGCCCCCTTTTCGCAACGAAGTGAGCGAAAATAATAAAGCCCCCTTCGGGGGTTGTATTTAACTAATAAAGATGCTATAATAGATAAGGAAACAGCTATAATGGATAAAACTTTTGACACTATGACGTTTGAAGAAATCTCCGCGATTTGTAAAGCGGATGAAACTCCAAAGTATCAGGAACCTTGCTGGCTAAGACCTGAACCGTGTGTTCCGCGTCCGGAACCCTGCGTCCTGCGGGAAGAACCCTGCCGACCTGTTCCGAGACCGTGCGTCCCGCTAAACGAACCATGCAACAGATTACGTGCCTCCGCTAATTCATACAGCGGAGCAAATTTTTACAGATGTCCACATTCTAATCCCAGTCCTGAAAAGACTTCCGCTGAAATCGCTCTGGATAAAATCAATGAACTCAGAAAGATCGCCATAAAATATGTTAGAGCGGTAAAACTCATATGGGACAAGAAAATTCCCAAACCCCCCAAGACCAGCAGTATGCTCAGAACAAGGGCGAACTGGGCATTAATGACATGGTATTGGTTTTATGAGGAACTTGATGATACCCAAAACTTCGGGAAAAATACACCAGAATCTTACGATATTGCCCATTCTTACGCAATGCGGGAGGTAATAAAGGAATATTACAGAACAGGAAAAATTCCCAAAGAATGGGGATTTACAGGAGCTGGGACTGCCACATGGGAATATGGTTCGGTAGAATGGTTCATCGGGTCTTTTGAAATACAAAATTTCAAATTGCAGAACGGCATTGCGACTTTTACTGTCTATAATGAATCAACTTGGAAATCTGCCACCCGCCTTCCTCAATCATGGCAGGACTACATAAAGGAACTGACGGGATTTGAAATACACGAGCTTGTCACTTCAGCGCGGAGAGGACAAGTTATTAGAACCAAACTAATACAAGTATTTCCCGGTATAGAACCCTACTTACCGAGAGAGATGCGAAGTATAGGAGGAGACTGGGTGCAAAACTATGAAATCGAAATGAAATGGAGTTTAAAAGATGAAGACGATAAGTAAAATTGGCTTTTTAGTTTTTAGTTTCTTTCTGCTGAACGGATGTGGCTTCAGGGACAAGGAACTTGACGGAAAATACGGGTTGAATTTCAACGAGATCAGAAAAGAGGACCACATACCCTTATTGCCTTCTGAATGGCTTTGCAGCGCATATTTCCCTTTCAGGCAAAAATCCATCGGATGGTTTCCAAAAACATTACAAAAAAAAGGACATGTCGGTAAAAGCGTGTATGTGAATAAAAAAAGGAAGATATACTGTGAGACGGACCTGTATTACTCCGGCAGGATAATAAAAAGCCATGATCCTGACTGTGGTACAGATAACGAGCAAATGTTTATTAAATACTATTTTGACGGTACTGAAAAAAAGGTAATTAAAGTCGTTGCCTATATAATCACAGATGAAAAGCTTCCAGACAAAGGAGACTTAATGGGAAATATTACATTGAAACAGGCAAAAGAGTTTCTTGTCAAATGGGGCATCAAAGTTGACGAACTTGATTACAATATAGAAAAATTCCCCAAGGAGACAATCGATGGAAAACCAAACACCATAGGTTATGCCTACCATGAAGATGATGAAGTATAAAAATCGGCTTTTTATTGCCTTCTCTCTGGCTTTGCAGCGCATATTTCCCTTTCAGGCAAAAATCCATCGGATGGTTTCCAAAAACATTACAAAAAAAAGGACATGTCGGTAAAAGCGTGTATGTGAATAAAAAAAGGAAGATATACTGTGAGACGGACCTGTATTACTCCGGCAGGATAATAAAAAGCCATGATCCTGACTGTGGTACAGATAACGAGCAAATGTTTATTAAATACTATTTTGACGGTACTGAAAAAAAGGTAATTAAAGTCGTTGCCTATATAATCACAGATGAAAAGCTTCCAGACAAAGGAGACTTAATGGGAAATATTACATTGAAACAGGCAAAAGAGTTTCTTGTCAAATGGGGCATCAAAGTTGACGAACTTGATTACAATATAGAAAAATTCCCCAAGGAGACAATCGATGGAAAACCAAACACCATAGGTTATGCCTACCATGAAGATGATGAAGTATAAAAATCGGCTTTTTATTGCCTTCTCTCACTTCGTTGCGAAGGCTCCGTAATTGCGCATACTTTCACTCATCGGAGATGAGCGACCAGCGCTTTCGGTCGCTGGACTCGAGGTGTTGCATCCATCTTTTATTACTTTTGGCAGAGCCGTCCAAGTACTCTCCTGCTAATTTAATCCGGTAAAAGGTTCAAGAATTTTGGAAATCTCTTCCATCAATGTTAAAGTACCTTCGTAAATTCAAAGATGGAGACTTTGTTATGAATACACGCGATTGGCAATATGACGAACTTGCTTTTTCGGGGACTGATTTCACCGACTTGAAAGTAGTCGAGAATTATGACGAGAGGCATTCCAAGTTCAGGGACTACAAAAAAGAAACGGAAGAACGCCTGGAGCTTCTCAAGCTCGCGC
>MHBF01000157.1 GCA_001803225.1 Lentisphaerae bacterium GWF2_44_16
GGAAAATTTGCCAATTCCGCGCTGATTGTAAATCAGAATGCGGAAAACTTCTCTTCCGCCGCGGAAGCTTTTGATTTTTTGAATACGCTTGAGAAAAAAACTTTTTTGGCGGGCGGCAGTGATTTCACATGCCCGGCGCAGGACGCGGCGGCTTTTGTGAGGGGCGCTGTTCAACTCAGCAAAACGGAAAGCAGTTATAAACTTGGCGTCAGGCCCGAAAGAATAGACCTGATATTTCCTGAAAAAACCGCTCTTGCCATAAGGGAAGCTCTAAGGCATTTTGAAAAAATCGCGCCCGGATTTATGAATAGAGGGACCTTGATAGGCTTGGAAACAAGGGTTTCAAGCCCGGTAAGGTTCATGAGAAATCCGGAAACCCTGGAAAGCTCTCTGAAAAATCTTTATATCGCCGGGGAAGGGGCCGGTTTTGCGGGCGGCATTATTTCAGCCGCCCTCGACGGCCTCAGAATTGCTGAAAAAATCATTGAAAGATAAAAAGAAACCATGCTCCTTTAGGAACGAGTCCCGCTCTCTCTTTCTTTGTTTCTCATTTGTTCAGCTTGCATTTTCCGAACCCAGCTTGGTACTACCCTGTTTATTCCTCCCGCGGCTGAACTCAGTTCACTGTCAGATAATTCGCCGGAGATTTCATTTGCGGCCTCATCAAGTTCTTCAGGAGTAAATCCCGACATCTTTTCCTGAATTTCCTTGTTTGTTTCCATAAATTTCAGGAATTCCAATGCTTTTTCTTTGCTCATTTGAGTACCTTTCATTTTAAGTGGTTATCTATATTATTAATCTCTT
Organism: Lentisphaerae bacterium GWF2_44_16; assembly: GCA_001803225.1. Lineage (GTDB taxonomy): Bacteria > Verrucomicrobiota > Lentisphaeria > Victivallales > GWF2-45-14 > GWF2-44-16. The sequence goes on from MHBF01000157.1 coordinate 805, forward strand.
TCTGCCTATTATCTCCAGAGTAATGAAAAATGTTACACACTTTTTTTTAGAAAATCAACTTTCCTCTTCAACATCTTCAAATAGAAGTTTTGCCATTTGGGTAAACTTATCATCTTTATGAGTTTCCGGTGAAACGCCTGATTTTTCATCCCTGCGAATGGCTTTTTTCAATTTGGTGGTATTGGTTTCAAAAAAGTACTGGCTCTGTATATCACATACAATCTCCCTGTGGCTCGAAAGCCAATAGCCTTTGTCTATTTCCTCAATTCCTGCGGCGTAAAGTATCTGCTTATCCGGCGGCTGTGAAGGAATTTCCCGCGTCGCGTAATCAATCCAGTCAACAAATTTCAAAAGGGCTGTTTCCAGAATGTATTTGTGCGGAATATCGCTTCTGTGATGATAATAAATGGGAATTATTATATCCTCAGGCATATTTAATTGTTTCATCATGAAACCGCCGACTTCGTCATGGGTTATTTTAAGAAGACTTGCCTCCTCCATAAAGAGGGGAATATGCTTTTCCTCCGCAGATGACATCGTCATTTTGTATTTCTGAGGCCTGTACTTTTTGAGAATTATCTTGCCTATGTCATGAAGAAGCACAGTCAGCGGAAGGTGTCCGGAAACAGGAAGATCATTCTCCTCAATCATTTTTTTCATTAAGAGCGAGGCGGAATAAGCATGATTCCATTCAACATGATTGTTTTCCGAAAAGAAATTCTTAAATGAAATGGAATAAAGCATTTTTTGAAAATTTTTGATCGCGTCCCGGTCCATTATTTTTTCAGTATCATTAATATCAATGTTATGAAAGGCGGAATTTATCGTTTTTAATATTTTGGACTCAAGGGAATCGCCTTTTTCCGCGGCTTTATTGATGACAATAGTATTTACATCATCATAGCCCGAAGACGGTGACTGTTCTATCTGTCTAAGCAGCAGGTTTCTTTCGGCTACATCTATATCCCGCTTGTTTTCGCCCTTGGAATGGCCTTTTACTGAAAATTTCATAAATCCCCCCTTTGCCACAAAATTATAATCATGAAATATTACTATTTTAAGCCTGTAAGGCGTTTAAAGTTGCCGGAAAAAATGGCTTCCCGTTCTTTTTCATTAAGAGGTTCAAAATCAACACCGCTTACATACATAGCAGGATTGCATAATGGAAAATCCGTACCGAAAAGTATTTTATTTTTACCCGCTTTATCGATGGCATAACGCAACATGCCCCACCTGTTCGGGCCGCTTCCGGAAATATCCAGATACAGATTTTTAAATTTGGAAATCAACTCAATGCGTTCCTTTATAATAGTTTTATCGCTTCCGGGATGCGCTATTATCACTTTCAAATCCGGAAAAGCCCTGCATATTTCTACGGCTTCATCATTGCTGAATAAATGTATATTGATCGGCATTTTTAGTTTATTTGCGGTTTTATAAATCTGGAAAGCGCCTTTTGAAGTATAAGTAGAATATCCCATCATATACCTGACAAGCTCTCCTATCCATCTCACACCATTGTCATAAGCTTTCTCTATTTCAGCGCAGGATTCATCAGGGTAATCAGGATGTACATGGATTCCCGGAATATAAAAATCAGGATATCTGTCGCGAAACCTGAACGTGTCATTATTGAGCTTGTGAATATCTTTGAAATTAGATTTTTCCATCTTTTTAACGATGGAACCACAGGCCCTGCTTATTCCGGCGCGTTTTAAAATTTCCACAAACTTATCAGGAGTTGAAGATGAGGAAAAATATTCAAAATTAGCGTTTTTTGATAAAAACGGATGTATATGGCAGTCAATTATTTCATATTGTCTTTTTTTCATGATACTTCTTCTGATTAAGCATACTCGTACTGTAAAAATAAACCCGGGTCGCAATCAATATATGTCTTGTCCGGGCTATTTCAATATTTTTTTTCGTAGCAAGATATATTTTGCTTCCGATACCAGAATGTCAAAGACAAACCTATTATTACAAATGCTTAAATACCAATATTATAAATATATTGACGTATTTCTGACGGCAAAGCGACGAAGGGTTTATTTCCTTAGAAAACTGCTATTTAAGACTTATTTTCAGTACGCTCATTGGTGGTATTGATGTTGGTGGCCTTATCCTTATTTCTTTTTTATCCAGAAGTTCGGTTCCCCAGTGCGTAATCATCGGTACGTCCGAATTATCGGCGAGCAAGCTGATATTTTTGATTTTGCCATTCAGTTCAGGCAATATTACGTCCCCCATCGGAGGACTGAACAGATGCAGGTAAAGAGTTTTACCCTTCTGCGTGTAAACCATGCCGCGGGGTGGAGTATGTGAGGATTTTTCCGTACCGTGAACAGATTCAGAGTTTATTTTCATCCATTCTGAAAGGTTTTCCATGATATTTACGCTTCCGGGCGGGATTTGTCCGAGCGCGTCAGGCCCTATATTAAGAAGCAGATTCCCATTGAGGCTCGAACATTTTATCAAAGCCTCAAGTATGGTCTGCGGACTTTTAAAGCCTTTGTCCTGAGCGCAATATCCCCAATGACCGTTCATGGTCATACAGGTTTCCCAGTCATATTCCACACCGTCTATTTTTACCTGCGAATTGGGAACAGTGACTTCAGGGGTACAGTAATCCCAGACTTTGGAAGTTTTTTCATAAGTCAGTCTGTCGTTTACTATGATTTCGGGCTGGAGGGAATAAACCAGTTCCAGCATTTTTTCAGCGTCCCATTCGGCTGACGTTTTATGCTTGGATGTGTAATCAAAAAACAGAAGGTCGATTTTCCCGTATTCCGTGAGAAGCTGGCGCACTTGATTATAAAGATATTCCCTGTATTTCGCTAAATCCCTGTTTTTGAAATCTCTTTCACCTCTTTTCCAAAGCGGATGCTCGGGGTCGGGAATGAAATCTTCATGCCGCCAGTCCACAAGACTGTGATACAATCCTATTTTCAAACCTTTGGCCCTGAAAGCTTTTACAAGTTCAGCAGTGATATCTTTTTTATAAGGTGTATTTGTTATTTTATAATCGGTGAATTTGCTGTCGTACATGCAGAAGCCGTCATGGTGTTTTGTGGTAAAAACCACATATCTCATGCCCGCGTTCCAGGCGAGTTCCGCCCAATAAGCCGGGTCGAACTTCAGCGGATTGAAGCGTTCCTTAAAAGCATCGTAGTAGTTATAATCCCAGTCATTGTAAAACATGGCCCATTCCCCCTGGGCGGGCACGGAATATATCCCCCAGTGAATAAACATCCCGAAACGCGCTTCCCTGAACCATTTCAACTTTTTATCGTCTGAACTCATTTAAAACTCCTGACCATATAATTGTAAATTACAAATATTCTGCCCCAACGCAGTGAGGGGCAGTACAAGAAGGGACTTCGCCCCCCTAAAATTACATGATAAGAAGTCCCTTGCAAATATTTTGCTGCAAGAAGAGAAAGATTTAAGCGTCTTCAGGTTTCAATTACTTACCTGCTTCGGTTATAACATTTCTGGCACAGCGGAAGCCTATTGTACAACGCCAAAGATTGTCTTTCAGAAAATTATAAAAATTGATTCTGCTTTCAGTTTCATCTGATATCCAGTCACCGCCGCAAATCCGTCCCTGCCGACAGGGAAAATCTTCATAGCCTTCGCACCATTCCCAGACGTTTCCAGTCATGTCATAAAGCCCGTAAAAATTTTGAAAATACGAGCCGACTTTAACCGCTCCGGAGGCAAAATCCATTCCTATTCTTCCGTTTGAACGCCACCAGAAATTACCCCAACTGTATTTATAGTCCTGCGGCCCGGATGCGGCTTTCTGCCATTCGACTACTGTCGGCAGACGATAACCGTTCTTTGATAAATTGGCAGTCATATTTTTATCATTAGCATATACCGGTTCAAGTTTTTCCTGAATGCTTCGCCAGTTGCAATATTTTTTGGCATCGAGCATTGTAATATTTGTGACCGGCATATCGTCATCTTTTGAAAGTTCACTGCGTTTATGAACAGAATCAAATTTTTCATACTCTTTATTTGTGACTTCATATTTGTTAAGATAAAATTTGTTTACGAAAACTTCTTCAGTAAGCATTTCATCCGGCAGACGTCCAGCGGTCATTTCCTTACGAGGTAATTTCATCTTAAATTTACCGGCTGGAATTGGGACCATGCTCTGCGGTATATTATGCCAGTCGTTTTCAATAAACCATGCTAGGGAATTGCTTAAAAATTTTTCCTGAACCAGCGGATCAAAAGCAAAATAAATAGAACTGCTATCATCAGCTGTAACGATACCGGGATAACTTACCGTACCGTCAGTTATATATGCAATAGCTTCTCCTCCATGGAAAACATCAGTTTTCACGGCTTCTTTGCCAATTTTACTTATATCAATCTCATTTAAAATAGGGTGATTTTGAAATATAGTCAGCTTATTGCATGGAATTTTTTTCAGTTCATGTTTTGCCCAGAATTCATCATACTGGCACTGGCTTTTAGTTTGCGCATTTTCATTTGCGAACATCTGCACCCCGGAGTTGGCCAATTCGTATGAATCCATGCTCCACATTGGTTTGTGATGTCCCGGTGATGCCAGCATCAGGGTCCCGTTTACCGGACGGTGTTTACGTAAAAATTGTGCGTAAGGTTTTACAAAATACGTTGTCCAGATGCATTCCCTGAGTTTTCTGAATTCTTCCGAGTTCAATTCCATCGGCTTGCCGGGAAACATTTTCTGGAAAAGTTTTTTGCATTCAGGGCAAAAGCAATGATTTGGCTCAATTCTCGGTTCATCCAGGCTGATACCGCTCAGATAGGGATATTTTTCGAAGAGTTTTTCCAAGATCTTAAAATTCAGTTCATAGCCTTTTTGACTGCGTAGCGGACAGATGATGTTAACTGTTTTTCCCTGACTGTCAATAATGCACTCCTCCGGGTGCGCCTTGCAGTATTCGGTACTTATACCACGGGAAGGAATCACATTAACCCACAATTGTATTCCTTTCTTTTCCAGTTCAGGGGCAAACTTGTCGAGAATTTTTTCTCTGAGGACTGTAACATGGCCTTTTGCGGATTCCTCTTCAAAAAAACGATCAATATATGAAAATTGAATAGTCAATATATTTATGCCTGATTTTTTCAGTTTTTCCACCATAGCAGGAACATCTGTATCTCTGACTTGGGTATGCCTGGGCCCCAGATAGCCCAATTGCGGAATGAGAGGCAGGCTTTTCAGAATTGGCGCATGCCCGCTTTTCCAGAGAGGCGCTGTTTCCGTAACATAACGGATTTCTTTTTTATGGTCTTCAAAGAAGTTCCATCTGAGAACAGAAGAATTCTGTCCGGAAATGTCAAGCAACGCGCTTTGAGGCTTTAAGAATTCCGTAACAGTAAAATACGCCATTCCTGATGCCCCGTTTTTGAAAGCCGTCCGACAGCGATCAATAATCCATTCACCGCGTCTGGGGTCAAATTCCTTCGTTTTAAATTCTTCGGGCATAAACAGGGAGAAATATTCTATTCCGATTGTGTCAATATATATACCAGCATGAAGAATATTGGTCAGGTTGTATTTACCGTTTTCAATGTCATAACCGGCATTTTCAGTGGCGAGAAGTTTTCCGCCTTTCTCAAGGAAAGCCTTTATTATGGGAATGTATTTTTTCTCCAGAGGAGAAGCCGCGATAACCAGCACGGATATTTCCGGCAACCCTTCTTCAATGTCTTTTACCGTAATAGTTTTTACATTGCTGCAGCCTATTTTTTTCAAAGCTTCAGAATATTCTTTGCTTTTTCCGCCTTCAAGTATGCCAATTGCCAGCCCGGTAATATTCCGGTTCAGTTTTGGCGGATTGATTTTTTCAATAATAGGCTGAAGGAATGATTTATTAATCTCTGCCAGTTGTTCAGAGGATAGGGCTTTTTCAAGAACTAACCCGTCAGGGCCCTGACGCCATATACTGTCGCTCTCACCAAGTACTGTACCGACGGACAGAAAATTGGAAGATTGGCCTTCCTGTTTCTCAGGCAGGCGGCCGGCCAGCCAGCGCACACCGTCAATTAAAATATGGCGTTCCGCCCCTGAAGGCATCTTTTCCAGTCCCGTTTCAAAATCATAACCGGTCAGCATGCCGTTGAGTATTACCCGGCCTTTTCCGAAAAGTCCTGCTAAAATTACCGGATGGGTCATGACAAGTTTTTTGTTTTTTTCATCTTTAGTGATTCCCATGCCTACCCTGGTGCCGCTTTTACCGGTTGTGAGAATCATATAATCTGAATATTGCTGGCGGAAAACCTGATTGGGAATGGAAAGATTCGGAGCGGCATTTTTTGTTATGGGGTGCCCCACGTTCATGACGATTTCACGCTCCGGAATTACCCTGTAACCTGTGCCTATTTCAGGGAAAAGGTCCCACTTGTAATAACGCTTTGCCGGATTGGGTGCGCACCCGGCTGTTTCATGCATTGCCATGACGCCATGGCCTTCTGAAGCCCAGTTCCTGACATTTTCTTTCCAGTTTTCCGGGACATAATCAGTTTTATTCCAACCTTTTTTGATTATAATCAGAACATCAAAATCTTTCAGTTTTTCAGGCGTCATTTCCGGAATATATTCCGGTTCAATATCGGAATTTCCCTTTAATGTGTCGAAAATACCTTTTTCCCCGTATGTGCTTAACCCTGTCTCACTTTCCCTATAAACTGCGGCCCTTATTTTTTTATCCGACGCAGACAAATTAACTGAAATTACAAGGCACAATCCTGCCATCAACATGAAAATTTGTTTTTTGCTCATTAGAAACCTCTTTTTATTATTGATTTTATGAATATTATCAGAAATAATCACCATCCTGATTGCAGCCCGCCTGGGTTTTAAATCCTGTTATGCCGTTGGCAATCAGCTCCGGGCGTCCGCAGCCGTCAACATGCCCGTCGCCAAATAATGTGTTTGCTTTATTCATATGCCTGGTATGTATAAGCTTGCTGGCCGCGACATAAGAAATATTATAAGGAGAAACAGTGTACCATTGACCCTCACTCCCCATTCCCAGCCTTGCTGAATCACCGATAATAATAAACTGGGATGGAGTATACAGATTGCCTCGCGGAACAGTAGCGATAGCTCCGTTATACTGATACCTGACTTTACTGTCGAAAATTCTCCAGCATCCAGAAGAACCGACGGCCCCGGCATCATTGAGCATCCCGTAATACTGATTGCCGAGTGCAGTTCCGACACCATAGGCCGGACAATTCAGAAATGTATGTTTTCCATAATCGGCATACTTGATTTGGGTGCTGGGAATATAATTGTTTTCTTTTAAAGAATTAGGCCAAAAATAATCGTTGCTGTTTGTGCCAATTGTCGGCGCCAGTCCCATGTTGTCATCGGCATAGGAGATTATGGCGGCGCCGATTTGTTTCAGATTGCCGCGGCACTGAATACTTTTTGCCTGTCCCTTGGCATTCTTAAGTGCCGGAAGCAACAATGAAGCCAAAATAGCGATAATACCTATCACTATGAGGAGCTCGATTAATGTGAACGTTTTGTTAATCATTTTGTACCTTCTATTATATCTGGTTTCAGTTTTATCCTGATTGGGGCTTCCTGTTTTTTCATTGCCAGCTTTTCCAGTTCAAGCGCTGCTATTCTTCCCAGTTCATAAGGATTAATATTTATAAACGGGCAATCAAGAAATTTGTCACATGACGAATATGTTGTCACCAATTCATATTTTTCTCTGAATTTTTCTCCATAAGTCTTTTTAAAAGCTTCAATCGCTGTCCAGATATGAGAACCGAAGGCAAAACAGGCGGTAAATTCTATTTTAAAACGGAAAAGGTTACTGATATCCGCTATGATTTCATCCGTTCTGACAATTGCCAGATGCCCATCAAAATCCAGTTTACGTTTTGAAAAAACGTCGCAGTAACCGCAATAAAGTTCTTTATGGGCCTCAATCGAAGTATCCGCTATGAATAAAATTTTCCGGTGCTTTTTATTCAAGAGATATTCAGCTATATTTTGTCCGGCGGCGTAAAAATCTGTTGAAACATAATTAATATTTTCACCCGGAGGAATGCGATTGACGCAAATTACAGGAAGTCCTCCCTTTTGAATCATTTCAATAGCCTGTACACGTTCCTCTGTCGGATGTATCCAGATCAGGCCGTCGAGATTCAGCAATAAAAATTCTTCAGCCGTTTTCTCATTGTCATTTACAGCTTGAAACAGCCTTACATCACCGAAACCGTCACAAATTACTTTGCAGACCTCGGAAATAATGCCCCAGAAAAACCGGTCGTAAATTACATTTTTCCCAGTCCCTACAATTATTCCGACTGATAATTTGTTTCCCGGCAGATAAGATTCCTTAAACGCGCCGGGGTTTGTAAATGTACCCTGTCCTTTGCGGATTATAAGTATTTTTTCATCTACAAGCTCATCCAGTGATTTGCGGACTGTCGGACGGCTTACATTGTAAATTCTGCACAGCTCCCTTTCGGAAAGTATCTTAACCTCAACGCCAGGATTTTTTCTCGACTGGTCGTAGGCATATTGCCGTATCAGCATTCCTGAACCGTTAGCCATATAATTTCTCTATTTACAGTTACCACTTATTACCACCATTGACCGCATTATACCACTATTCCGGGACAATGTCAATAGTTTGTCCTGCAAAAACAGAAAAAATGTGGAATATAGGAGCTTTGTTCCAACTTTTGTGAAGTATATTTTTCCGGCGCAATGAAATGAGCACTGGCAAGGAAAATACGGGAGTATTTTTACGATTGCTTACTTCTTAAATAATTGGTACCGAAGAAGGGACTTGAACCCTTACGTCCGTGAGGACACCAGATTTTGAGTCTAGCGCGTCTGCCATTCCGCCACTTCGGCCCATAATTGAAACGTAATATATTAATTCAGCTCCAAAGAAAATCAACCTGAATCTTGAAGAGTATCCCAATATGGCTTAAATTTATAACGAAACAGAAAATATTATTTAACATTCCCTGCCATAAAAATGTGAACCTTGAAAGAATGCAGAATGAAGAATGCAGAATGTGAAATGGAAGACAAAAACTTAACCCCAATTCAACATTTCGCATTCATTTTTTTAATTTTTATTATGATGCTCTCAATCTGCGGATGCAATTCACTGCCGGATGGAACCCCGCCCGCCGGAAATATAGTTGAGCCTTTCAAAAACAATCAGAATATTTTAAGCCGTCAGGAAGCCGTCAACTACATGATAACATCTCTGACAATGCGTTGCCAGCCTGTGGCAAATGCTTCACGTCCGCCAGCCGTCATAAAAGCGTTTGAACGCGGACGTGTCGAAATGGACGCGCTTCCTGAAGCGGTTTTCAGCGGCGTTCAGAAAATGTCCATGATACGCCCTGCGCCTTCCGCGTCAGAAGCGGATTACAGGCTTGAAAGTAAAATCGCCGGAAATGAAATTGTTACATGGAAAATGAAATTCGTTTCGGCTGACGGAAAAAAAGAGTTCTGGAGTGAAACTGTGGAAATACAGACAGGAAAACAGTAGATGAAACTTATATCTTGGAATGTGAACGGAGTAAGGGCCGTTTCTAAAAAAGGCTTCAGGGAATGGCTCATAAAGGAGTCTCCCGATATTCTCTGCCTTCAGGAAACAAAGGCCAGCGAATATCAGTTGGAAAACGCGATAAAGCTAATTCCCGGTTATGAAAGCTACTGGTGCATAGGTAAAAGGCCCGGTTACAGCGGGGTCGCTGTTTACATGAAAGTAAAACCGCTGAGTGTAAATTACGGGTTTGGGATGGATGAAAGTTTTGACAATGAAGGCAGAATACTGATAAGCGAACTCCAGGATTTTAATCTGCTCAACATATATTTCCCGAACGGCCAGAAGGATGATGAACGCCTCAGATACAAGCTTGCGTTTTATGACGCTACTCTGAAATACTGCGAAAGCCTGAGAAAAAAAGGCCGTGAGCTGGTTATATGCGGGGACTATAACACAGCCCACAATGAAATAGATCTCGCAAGGCCGAAAGACAATGAGAATGTTTCAGGTTTCCTGAGAATAGAGCGCGACTGGATGGATAAGTTTGAAGCCCACGGCTACATTGATACGTTCAGGAAAATGAACCCGGATAAGGCCGGGGTTTATTCGTGGTGGAGCGTCAGAACCGCGGCGAGGGAAAGGAATGTCGGCTGGAGGCTGGATTATTTTTATGTCAGTCCCGGGCTCTGGAAACGGGTAATAAAAGCCGGGATAATGAGTGATGTTACAGGTTCGGACCATTGTCCGGTATTGTTGGAAATTGAATGAAAATGCAGTTTATGAGCTGGAAAAAGAGCCTAATTGCGTTTATATAGTTAGTATTAAAGTATTAAGAGGAGGACAGGGAAATGGCAGGGATTTTCAAAGCTTACGACATACGCGGGATTTATCCGGAACAGCTTGATGAGAAAATGGCGGAAAATATCGGAAGAGCTTTCGTTCAATTCACCAACGCTAAAAAAGTTGTCATAGGAAGAGATATGCGCCCGCACTCTGTGCCTCTCTTCAGGGCCATGGCCAAAGGCATAATGGAGCAGGGGGCCGATGTTATAGATATCGGACTGTGCTCAACTCCCATGTCGTATCACGCCAACGGAAAACTCAAGGCCGATGGAAGCATCATGATAACCGCCTCCCACAATTCGGCGGAATGGAACGGCTTCAAGCTCTGCCGCGAACAGGCCATTCCCATAAGCGGCGCTACAGGAATAGCTGATATAGAAAAAATGGTCAGTGAAAAAAACTGGGAAAAAGCTCCCAAAAAAGGGAAAATGAGCCAGTACGACATATCGCCTGAATACAGCAAGTTCCTGAGAGACCACGCTAAGATGAATAAAAAGCTGAAAATCGTGGCGGATTACGCGAACGCGATGGGTTCCTTTGAGATAAGAGGCATAGAGGATATGTTCGAGATAATACCGCTTTATAAGAAACTCGACGGCACATTTCCCAATCACGAGGCAAATCCTCTGAACTTTGAAACCCTTGACGTGATAAGAGAAAAAGTCAAAGAGACAGGGGCTGATTTCGGGGCGGCGTTTGACGGTGACGCCGACCGCTGCGGTTTTATTGACGACAAGGGAGAAATAATCCCGATGGACCTTTTTACCGCTCTCATAGCCCAGGATATCCTTTCGGAAGGTCCCGCCACGATCCTCTATGATCTGAGAAGCAGCTGGGCAGTCAAGGAGTGCATTGAGAAAAACGGCGGCAGGGCTATAATGTCAAGAGTTGGGCACGCCTTTATAAAGGCCCAGATGCGTCAGTACGACGCTGTTTTTGCGGGGGAACTTTCAGGACATTATTACTATAAGGAAAACTTTGTCACGGAGTGCCAGGGACTTTCATGCATCAAGCTCGCAAACCTGCTTTGTAAAACAGGCAAAAAAGTAAGCGAACTCATCGCTCCGCTGAAAAAATATTTTTCCAGCGGCGAAATCAATTCTAAAGTCAAAGATGTCGGCGCTATCCTGCTGAAACTCAAAGATAAATATTCAGATGGAAAACAGTTCGAACTTGACGGCATATCTGTTGAATACTCCAAATGGTGGTTTAACGTCAGAGCTTCCAACACCGAGCCTTTGATAAGACTGATTGTCGAGGCGAAAGACTCGAAAACCATGGAAGCAAAACGCGATGAAATCCTCTCCGTAATTCGGGGGTGACGAAGTCACTTTTTTCTAACCCTGCTGGAGTCAAGGTTTCTGGCTTTGGAAGACATTTGTTATTTCACCGTCAAGCCCAAGTGAATTGCCGATCAGATGTCCGGCTATCATACAGAGGATAATTACAACAACTGTAATTAAAATCCAGAAAAACACATTTTTTCTTTCCGTTGAAACACACTGTCTGAGTTGTTTTATAGGGTCGTTTTTTCTCAGGGTGGAATCAAGTGGAAGCGGAGGGGTGTGAGTGAAGAGTATTCCCATTCTACGGGAAAGGTAAAGCCGGGCATTTATGGACCATCCGGAAGCCTCCAGAAATATTCCGAGATTTCTGCGTTTAAGTTTTATCATTGATACTATAAAGACAGGAATAAGTATCATAAGAAGAATGGCAGCCAGAAAACTGATAATCTGGAGAAAAGACACATTTTTCAGGGAATTAACGATAAACGCGAAAGAACTTCCGAGAGCGGCGAGACCGACGCCGCTTCCGAGTATCAGCATTGGTCCGCTCCCAAGGAGGGAACCCGGCTGTTGAACTTTGGCTGCTGCCGGATCGGATGCCATTGATTGTTTTGCCAGCAGCAGACTTTTATTAAGTCCGGCTTCAATATCGCCTTGGGATGGAGAAGATAGTTTTTCAGCCTGTTTTCCGATAAACTCTCCCAGCTTCTTAAATGGCATCTTCAAAGCTTCCCAGATTGATACCGGCTGTTGTATGAAATCCATGACTTTTACGTCCCATTCCCTGCGGTCGGGCGTGTAGAAAACTCCGGTCTTGCCGATATAGAGCCCGGACATGCAGCCGGAAGTAACGGCCACAGCCAGTTCCATGGAATCGTTGTTGCCGTCCTTTTTGCCGGCAAGGGATACATACATTACGCAGATATTGCTTTTCTGAGCTATTCTTTTATGTTCTTCGCGATTAGCGACTTTCATCGTCAGATCGAAATGCCTTTCATCCATGATAAGGGTACCCACCTGAATCAGGGATACTATTTCATCGCTGAAAAGCCTGTCGAAATTAACAAAATTTCTAGTGAATTCAAAAAACCATTTATGGTACAGTATAAGCTTTTCGAGGTTTCCGGCCTGACCGAGTTCCTCTGCTGTTTCCATATCCTTTTTTATCATATTCCTCAATTTGTCAGCCTCTGCGCCTTTGAGGTATTCTTCAAGCCTGGCGAGTTCAATTTTTTCTACGGAGACACCTTTTCTGGCATTATGCCATTCCGCATAGAGGGAAAAATCCTTTTTGAGTTTTTTCCATTCCTCAAAAGAGAGGGATAAAGAATTTTTTTCCGTCTTAATTTTTGCCAGCACGGAATTTTTAAACTTGATGATATCGTCATAATAGGCGGGATTCATCTTATCGTCGATTATGAAAAGCATATCGGCATTAGGTTTTGAAAGCGGGCCCGCCAGGATGTAATCCCTTACGGCTTTATCATTCATGACATCAAGCAAATTTTTGTCGTCTGAGGAAGATGTTCTGGTTTCAGGGGCTATGATAAGAAGGGCGCAGAGGTCAAAATATTGATCCAGCTTTTTTTCCAGAGGGACCATGGCCGCATAGGCTTCCTGAGTGGATTTGCCCCAGACCATCACATCAGTTTTTTCTATTCCTTCCGGGATCAGGATTCTCCTGTTCCACTTTACAAAATCGGAAGCTTCCTTCATGAATTTCTCGAGCAGTTCAAGATCAACTCCGCTTTTGCCTGAAATATCGTTTACACTGCCTTGAGTCTCTATTATATTTTTGATAAGCTCTTCAATTTCCGGGCCATTGGAATGACCTGCCGGTATAATGCCGTCCCCGTTGCATGAGCCCGCCGAAAGAAAATCCTGCCTGGCGCGCACCTGTTCAATGCTTATTTCCGGAGTTCCTGAAAGTCCCAGATTTGCGAGTATGAGTTTGGCGGCTGAGTGTATGGCGGCCCCTTCCCCGTGGCTGACGTCAATGGCATTGAGCCTGAGAGAAGAGGATTTGGCGGTAATGCCGCTTCTGTCTGAAAGCATTTTGAAAAGCCAGTGCTGGGCTAATCTTATTTCATCGGTCCTGATGCGCCCGTTGGAATCGGAATCAAGGTATTTGAGGAAAACAGGATCGCAGGTAAAGCTTTCACAAGGCGCTCCGGTAGCGGCCCAGTGGGCTTCATCGACCTCGCATATATTTTCAAGGTCTTCGGGCTTTTCTATTACAAGCTGATATTTTCCGCCGAGTTTCTGGAAAACCAATCCTGTTTTCATAATCCCCGCTTCTCATATTTGCTGATTATTTCTGAGACGCGGCAAGCGCCTGTTCGAAGTCAGAAGTTATATCACAAATATCCTCAATTCCAACGGAAACCCTGATAAATTCGGGATTAATTCCGGCCGCGGCCTTAGCTTTTTCGTCCATCTGCTGATGCGTCGTTGAATCAGGATGGATTACAAGGGTTTTGGCATCGCCGACATTGGCGAGATGGCTTGCCAGCTTCACGGAGTCGA